>SKON01000027.1 GCA_007120035.1 Myxococcales bacterium | reverse complement strand
GGGCCTCTCGACTCAACGGACGCAGAGCGACCTCTCGCACCCATGGGCTCTTGATCAACCTGTGAAACCTCTCGTCGACCTTGCCTCTCTCGTCTCGCCGGGTCCCCACGACCAACATCGGGATCTCAAACGAACGATTGGTCGGCTTGAGCAAATCCTCCAGAAACTCCAGGGTCTCCCAACCCAGGTGAAGGTCGTCGCAGACGACCACGAGCGCTCGTCCGTGAGCTGCGTATCGAAGAAACCGCCTCCACATCGCCCACTTCTCTCGGGAGTCGGTGATCTTCATCGATCTGGGGGGGGCTGTCGGCTCCGCCTCACCGATGAGCTCCCCCAACAGCCGCCCATAGTGACGAGCATCTTCCTTCGACGCCCCGTGAACGAAGAAGAACCGCGCTCCTCGCTCCTCGATCTCGTCCCGCGACAACCCCGACACCCCCAGGTATCGTGCAGCCATCCCCGCCAACCCCTGCCCCGGACCCTCCACCCTCTCGTGGTCCACCTCCAGTACTTCGGCGATCCCTAACTCGTGGGCCCGCCGACCCAGCCAACGAGCCAATCGAGTCTTGCCCACCCCGGGCCCTCCCGTCAGAATCCCCACATGAGGTCGACGAACCAGGACCGTGTCCTGAAGCATCTCCCACAATAGATCTCGTACCTCTTGCCTGCCTACCATCGGGATGTCTCGGAGTCCGAAGAGCCCCACGCCGATCCCCGGCAAGCTCGTCGGATTCCCTACTTCGCCGACGCGCCATGTATCAGGCACCTCGACCTCCTCGACGACCTGCTCCCGGCGGCTCCCGGAAGTGTCTCGATCCACCACGGCGGTGAGCGTCACCGTTGGCGCTCCGGCGAAGACCACCGTGGTGTGCTGAGGAGCTGCTCCGACCTCGACAAGGCGCAGGGAATGCGCCCGCTTCCCATCTCCCAATCCCCACAGCTCCCGGGCCGCATCGGCGGCGAAGCGAAACCGATCCTCTTTCCGAGGTGCCACCAACTTCTTCACCCACTGGTCGAATCCCGTGGGAACCTCAAAGAGCGGTTCCAGCTTGGGCCGCTCCGGCCGCAGATGGCTGGCCACCACCTCGGTGGTACTCCCAGGAAACATCGGCTGACCACAGGTCAACCAATAGCTCATACACCCCAACGCGTAGAGATCGGTCCAGGGACCTTGCTCCACTTGCTCTCCAAGCAATTGCTCCGGTGCCATATATCTCGGCGTACCCGACACTCGATCGTCCTGGATCGCTCGCAGCTCGGCCACCGCTTCAGCCAACCCAAAGTCGCTAAGTCGGGCCATGATCTCATCACCGACGCTCACGAAGAGGACATTGTCGGGCTTCAGATCTCGATGGATCAATCCTCGGGCGTGGGAGTGGGCGAGCCCATCGAGCACCTGGGAGAGAATGTGACGCACCTGAGGCCAATCCAAACGCCGTGGATCCACGGCGCTGAGCGCCAGCTCGGCCACCTCCATCACCAGGAAGGGGTGAAGCTCTCCGTCATCCCCCCGCACCTCCCCGAAGTCATACACTCCGATCACGTTGCGGTGATTCAGTCTCGCGACGGCTCGCACCTCTCGCAAGAGCGCCCTGTTCCCATGGTCCTTTGAACTCCGCCAGGGCGCCACGATCTTAATCGCCACCTCGTAGCCATGCTCTTCGTGACACCCCAGCCACACCTCTCCCATGCCCCCCTTTCCCAGGCGCTGAATCAGTTGAAATGGGCCAACCCTGGACTCCCTCTTCATCTCCTCCTCTCCAACTACACCAGCGCCTTCGCCGCTTCCTCACCGCTCTGAGTCACCGAGCTCTTGCCCATCTCCAGCGAGTTCTCAAAGTAGATCGACCGACTCGGGTAGGCGAAATCCAGCCCCGCTTCTTCCACCAACCGAAAGATCTCCAGTAAGATCTCCTCTCGAACTCGATGCCAGTCCCACCAATTTGACGCCTCCACGAAGCAGTGGACCAACACATTCAACGCGCTATCGCCAAACCCATCAAAGCATACCAGATATCGCTCGCTGTCGACTCGCTCGTCGGCCTCCAAGGACGCCTCAATCGCCGCCACCAAGCCCTTGATCTCCGCTCGCGTCGTCGAATAAAGAAGCCCAATCTCTACCCTTAGGTTCATCCATTCCGTAGCGTTCAGGTTCTCCACCGGGGTAGTGGCGATGTCCGAGTTCGGCACGGTAATCAAGGTCCCCGCGAAGGTCCGGATCTTCGTCGACCTCAACCCGATATCCTCCACGGTCCCGTCCCCATGTGCGGAGCGAACCAGATCCCCCACGCTGAATGGTCGATCCGTCAAGATCATCACCGACCCAAACCAGTTGGACAGCGTCGATTGTGCCGCCAGGGCAAAGGCCAATCCACCGATTCCCAGGCCGGCGATCAGGCTGGTCACGTCATAGCCCCACTGCTGGATGATCGAAATCAAGGTCACGATCACCACCGCGATCCGCAGCACCCGCTTGACCAACGGCACCAGGTGATCGTCGACCTGGGACTCCGTCTTCTGCGCAAGCTCCGACAGGTAGGCCCCGATGGCGTCCACCACGTTGAAGATCATCCATGCCACAAACACGGTGCCCATGGTCTGCAAGACCAGCACCGTCGTGACGTGGAGCGTCTCCGGCACCTGCAACATCAACACCGCGAAGTAGATCGCTATCAGGTTGATCAGCCACCCCAGAGGTCTCCGCACGGCCTCCAGAAGATGATCGTCGACCTCCGTCCGGGTCTTCTTTGCCAGTCCCCTCAGCGGTGCGAGGATCTTCTCCAGGAGGGTTGTCCGCATCAGGATCCCCACCATCAAGATCACCAATGCCGCCACGATCCGCCATAGGGGTATCGCCGCAATGTCCAGAGACATGATGTCGTCGACCAGGGCCTCATAACCGGGCAGCGGGGAGTGCCCTTGGTCGGCCTCGCCACCTTCTTCGGCCCGAACCGGACCCGCCCAGAGCACCAGAAGGCCCACCAGCACGAGCCTCTTCCCTCTCCCCACATCGATCCTGTTCTTCATCTCTCACCTCCGGGCAACACAAACCGGCCCGGAAGTATCACACAACCCTACCCCTTCCAACGCTTTAAGCGCTCTCGAATCGTGTCTTTCTCCCACAGCGAAGGCTCGGCGAAACTCGCCGCCGTGACTCGGTCCAGCGCCAGATCGAGGATGCTCGGCACATCGGAGGCCTCCGGGGCCTCCTCCACCAGGATCTCAAACCGCCCGTAGTCGAAGGGATCACCGGCGGCCCGCTCGGCGGGGACGATTCGCTCCTGGAGGCCTCGCTTCTCGAACTCCAGCGCACGGTGAATGCAGTAGGGGTTGTTCCCGGACCGCCCAAAGAAGGTGTGCGACGTCCAGGTGCACCCCGCCAGGCAGGTCTCCGCGTAGTAACAGGTCCTGCAAAACCCCCACAGATCCTCCCCCGTCCGAGACTTCAGGTGGTTCACCTCCGGGGCGTTCGCCACCACATCGGCGATCTTGGCGTCTCGTATATTTCCTCCCGTGTACGGCCCTGACGGAAGCGACGGGCAACCCTTGATCTTGCCGTCGGCCTCCAGCCCCAGGCCCCACTTGCCGGCCACACACCCCGACCAATGTCCCCCCTTCTCTTCCCTACGCCACCGCAGCAGCCGCTCGTAGGGGCTGAAATATCCCACGTTGTTCGACGGCGCGATCTGCACCCCCGCCGGGTCCAACTTCGTCCGTTTGATCCACAAGAGTAACGGAAAGAGCTCCAGCAGATCCGGGGGCTGCAAGAGCAACTCCGGCCGGTCCGCGGCCCTCCCCATCGGCACGGTCATCTGCACCTGCCATCCGGCGATCCCGAGATCCACCATCAAGTCCGCGACGGCGGGTAGCTCGGGCATGGAGAGCCGATTGATCTGGGTGTTCGCCGTCAGCCGCAGTGGACTCTCGGCCACTCTCCGGGCTGCCTCGACCGCCGCCCTCCAGGACCCTCGAGGGCCCCGCAACGCGTCGTGGGTCTTCTCCAGACCATCGATGGATATCGATATCGACGAGATCCCCGCCTCCACCGCCCCATCGATCCGTTCCTGCGTGAGGTTTCGGGCTCCCGTCACCACGGAAACGCTGATCCCCTTCTTTACCAGCGCGGCGGCGATCTCCGTCCAATCATCGCGCAGATACGCCTCGCCACCGATCAACGTGGTCTCTCGAATCCCCAACTCCGCCAGTTGATCGACCACCTCCAGGCACTCCTCGGTGGTCAGCTCGTCGGGCCGGGCCTTCCCGGCCCGGGAACCGCAATGCTTACACCCCAGATCACAGGCCAGAGTGATCTCCCACACGCAGTACTTTGGCGTCGGGTTGGCGAACTCTTCGGGACGAGCGTGGCGCGGATACTGGGGCTCGGAGCTCATTCGCCGTCGTTACCCTCATCGTCGTCGTCAGGCTCTTCCTCGCCAATGTTCAACTCGTCGGGATAGTCGTTGGGGAAGTCGCCGTAGTCCATCATCTCTTCTTGGTTCGGCACGTAGTGCTCGTCCACGTCGTCCCCATCTGCGTCACCCTCTTCCACGTTGAACCCGGCGTCGGGCTCCTCCACGGGGTCGGGATCGCCGCAGGCCACGGTCATGGTCAGCCCCAACCCGGCCAGAGCCGCCGCCACCTTCCCGCTCCGGCTCGCCGACAACACACCCAACGCGCCCGATCCCGCCGTGCCTCGAACGGCCACGGTCAGCGACACTTCACAGAAGGGACACACCGTCTCGGTGAGCTTCGGCGCGACGCGGATATGATTCAGACACGACGGACAGGACGTCAGCCGGTCATCGGATACGTATACTTTGGGAGCCATTTGGATTCTCCATGGGATCAATTGAATCACAACTCCAGCAGGTTAACGCACATCGATTCGCACTTCAAAGAGTTCCCTCAATCCGTATGTGACCCACGTTGATCGGCTGGCCCGCAGCCCGCAGCGGGCCTTGGCCCTCTGCGGAATGGCGACCTCCCTACCAACGGAGACCGATCACACCCTCAATCCACCCGCACTCTGATCATGCCGATCCCTGGCGAGTCCTCCTCATCGGGATCGACGTATCGAAGGTCTCGAATCAACACCTCCGTCCCCCCTGCGTCCTCACGAACTTCATAGACGGGAAAGCGCATCCAATTCACAAACCCTCGGGCCTCGTGAGCCTCCAAAGCCCGCTTCACCGTCTCGTCGGGGTCCACCCGCAACACCGGCTCATACCGCAGTCGGTAGACCTCGGCCCTGCGCCACCACCGCACCTCGGCCCCCAGATAGTACTCATCAGTAACGGCCACCACCTCCCGTGCGAAGGGGTTCGCCGGCACCGGGCCGGTCATCGCCACCTCTGCCCCCGAAAACCCCTGGCTCTCCAGCCACTGCTCCACACCCTGGCGAGCCACCTGGTTCCCCGTCATCGTCAGCCCCACGTACACGAAGAACGCAGCCACGCAGACCGCCGCCCACCGCTGATTCGCTGCCGGCTCCACGCCCCGAATACGAGCCACGAGGATCACGCCAATACCCACCCACCACACCACCTTGGCCGCTACCGGGACCATGGGCGCCCAGGTCACCAGCGCAGTGGTCAACAACCCCAGGACGGCCCACCCGCCCTTCGACAGGAGCCCTCCGGACCAGGCAAACACCACGGTCGCCCCCATCAAAAGCCACATCCAGGGGTCGATGATGAAGAGCGCGTCTCCATAGAACCACCGACCATCGAAGGGCATCAACAACCGCACACCGTAGGTGTTCAACCAGTCCAAGAGCGGATGACTCCACACCCCCAGGCAAGAGAGGATCAACACTCCCCGGGGATCGACGGGCTCTCTGGTCGGGTCCCGTCGACGCCGAAACCACCGGTCGTAGAGGACCATCACCGCGGCCAACACCACGGGAAGCACCACCATGGCCACCACCCCGTGGGTCCAGCCCCGGCGGTGCAGAAGGGACACGTCGCTGCCGAACGCGGAGACCACCACGTCCACGTCGGGTAGATTCGCCCCGATCATCAGCGTCGCCGCCGCCAGCGGCGTCAGATGCTTCAACCGGGTCTGGGCCAGTGTCGCCCCAAAGAGGGTATGGGCTACGGGATCCATGAGGTCTAGCTGCTCCCGCGGGTTCCGTGATTGCCCACCGTCGTGGGTGTCTTATCACCACGGGCCTGCAAGCTCAGCGCCTCCGGATGTTCTCGATAGTGCTCCCGCAACACCTTCGCCAGCCGACCCCGAACCTCGTCATCGACCACCCCGGTCTCGGGTATCGTCTCCACGATCGCCGCCACCAGCTTCTCCTGCGGCGCCGGCACCCGGGCCCCCCAGGACGCCAAAAGATCTCGATCCACCACGGGCGGCAAGGACGCCATGATCCCCAGATCGTTCTGGTCGTGGACCAACAACCCCGAGGTGGTCCCCCGATCCAGGGTCAACACCTGAAAGAGGTACACTGTATGGTACTCCCGCTGACGTCTCAGCTCCTCCTCCAGGGGCTCCCCGGCCTCCCCCAGCCGCTCCTTCAAGAGCTCGCAGTATCCGTCGATCGATGCGGCCCCCAGCCGCTCCATCAACGCAAGGTCTCGCTCGAAATCATCGGTCCGATACCCCTCCAGGTAGTAGTGAATCACCCCCCGGTGCCGATTCAGGGCGGGGATCGCGAAGTACTTATCCCCCTGCTCGAAGGCTTCTTCCACCAGCTCCGGCGCCGTCTGTCGCAAGAGCTCGGCGAACCGCTCCTTCCCCTCCCCTTCCGGCAAGAGCGCCGGGTTCAGGTCTATCATCCCCCGCCAGTACCCCGGCTGCCCCCGCAGCTCGGTCCAACTGAAGTGCATATGCACCGACGGACACCGAGGGTGGCGAGGATGGATGATCGTGGAGAGCGCAGTCGCTGAAGCCAGTCGCCGATCGGGCTCATCGTCGTAATGAACCACGGACACGTTGATCGACGCGCCCCGAAAGAGCGGGGACTCTCGGGCCTCGAACCGAGACCCGCCGCCGTGACGGCCCTCGTCTCGAAGCCACTCTTTCTCTCGAAAGCCCGCCTCTCCCAGCGCCGAGAGGCCTCGCAGGAATCGACCCTGCAAGGCCTCCACGAGCGCTCGGGCCCTTCCGGCGTTCTCGGAGGTGGGAAAGGTTCTCGCCGTGGTCATCGATAGCTCCGGTAAAGTTTGGTTCCACCCAACTCCCCGAACGCTACCACCCCACGGGACCGACCCTCAACCGAGCAGGCTGTCGATCGCCCGCAGCACAGTGACCCGATCCTTATTGGCGACCTCGTACCGCCGGACCTTCTCCAGCTCATACTCGTTCAGACCTTCCAGGGCCTCTGAGACCTGCTTGACGTTCAGGTCATCGTAGTCCGCGATCGGCGGCCCCACCACAGCCTGTCCGGCCTTCTGCCACGACGCGGCACGCTCCCGCAGGCCACCGGCTCGCTCACCCATCAGAGGAACCCTCTCCCCCACGTCGGCGATCCCCGACAGGGCGACCGCCCCCAGACCGTAAGCTCGGCTCAACGAAAAATCTCGGACCCTCTCTCCCGTGATCTGCGACCGCTGGGAGATCTCCTCCAACCGCTCTCGGGAGAGGTTCACCTTCGACGTCAACGTCTCTACTACGGGCATGACTGCCTCCTCTTCGGACCGTCGGGAGACTCACGATGCTCCCGAAACCAACGCCAATCTACACGATGACGCGCCGCGTCACAAGAGCTATGACGCGGCGCGTCAAGAAAACAATATACTGCTTTTTGCTATTTCACCTTGACCTCGACTTTCCTCTCCGGGGACGCTTCCCGCGTTCCAATCGCGACTTTATTGACTGACAAAATCGCCCCCCCTGTTGAGGAGATGTCCATGTTGTTTACACACCGCTCTATCACTCGAGCTGCCCTGACAGCCCTTCTCGTTCCCGCGCTAGCTCTCACCGCCTGCGACTCCGACGAGCCGGCTGAGGAGTCTACGACCACCACCACGGCCGAACCCGAACCCGAGCCCGAGCCTCAGGAAGCGGTCGACGCCACCCTGGCGCCGGGCTTCACGCCCAACCCCCAGGTCCTCACCGGCGTTGCCGGCGGTGACCGGCAGGGCCACCACTGGACCGGGCGAGCACCCCACACGGACTGCACCGGGTATTTCCCCGACGAGCCCCAGCACACCGTTGCCCTCGAAGACATCGAGCAGATGAGCATCCTCGCCACCGCCCCCGTCGACCTGACCCTCGCTGTGGAGGGACCCCACGGCGTGTGGTGCAACGACGACTATCAGGGCCTCGATCCCGGTTTCGTGGAGTCCTGGGAAGCCGGCACCTATCACATCTACGTCGGCATCTACGACGAAGGCGTCCGGGCCAACTACACCCTGACCCTCCGCGAGGTGAAGCCCGCCGAAACCGTCCAGACGACGCTCTCCCCCGGGTTCGGCGTGGAGCGCCTCACCTCCATCGCCGGCGGCCCTCGCCCCGGTTCGGAGTGGACCGGCGTGTCACCACACACGGACTGCACAGGTCACATGCCCGCTGAGCCCCAGCACGAGATCGAGCTCACCGAAGACATCTCCAACCTCCGCGTCGTCGCCTCTCACTCCATCGACCTCACCATGGTCATCGAAGGCCCGGAAGGCGTCTGGTGTAACGACGACTTCGAAGGCCTCGACCCCGGCCTGTTGAGCGCCTTCCCCGCCGGCACCTACAAGATCTTTATCGGCACCTTCGATGGCGAGTTCGCCCCGGACTACTCCCTGACCCTCACGGACTTCTCCAGCACCCCCACCACGGAAGCCTCGCTGGCTCCGGGCTTCCTCCCCGATCCCCACCTCGAAGTCTCCGTGGCAGGAGGATCTCGAGAGGGCTCCACCTGGACCGGCGAAGGCGAGCACACGGATTGCACGGGCTACTTCCCCGACGAGCCCCAGCACATTCTGGAGCTCGAAGAGTTCGAGTCCCTCACCATCAAGGCCACCACGGAAGAGACCGACCTCACCATGGTCATCGAGGGCCCCCAGGGCACCTGGTGCAACGACGACTTCGAGGGATACAACCCGGGAATCCGCGACACCTACCCCGCCGGGACCTACCGGGTGTTCATCGGCACTTACAGCCCGGACATGGCGGCCTACACACTTCAGGTCACCGCGTTCTGATCGAGCTCAGGTCCAGGTGCAACCCGGCGGCGATATCGTCCACAGCGATCTTCGCCGCCGGGACCACCCCACCCATGGTGATGAACCCGTGCACCAGGCGATCAAAGCTCTGGACCCGCACGGACACCCCCGCCTCTCGTAAGGCCCGGGCGTAGGCTTCCCCTTCGTCCCTCAGGGGATCGAACCCGGCGGTCACCACCGTCGTCTCCGGCAGCTCCCCCTTCCGCGGGTAGAGCAGCGGCGACACCCGGGGATCTTCCCTGTCCCTCGTGGGCCCCAGATAACACTCCGTGAACCACTTCATGGTCGGCGCCGTCAGATAGTACCCCTCGGCGAAGTGTTTGAGCGACCCGTAGCCGCCGCGGGTATCCGTCCGGGGGTAGATCAACAGCTGCCGCCGCGGAAGAACCCCGCCCATCTCGATCTGCTCCTGGCAGACCACCGCCGACAGGTTGGCCCCCGCCGAATCTCCCCCGATCACCACCTGCTCCGGGTCTACTCCCAGCTCCCCGGCGTTCTCCAAAACCCACCGAAACGCCGCCACGCCGTCTTCCAGGGCCGCCGGAAACGGGGCCTCCGGCGCCAACCGATAATCCACGCCCACCACGACCACGTCCGTGGCCCGGGCCAGGCGGCTCAAGAATCCTCGGTACTCTTCTGTGGACCCGATCACGAACCCCCCACCGTGGAAATAGAGCAGCACCGGCAGCGTCCCTTCCCGGGGTCGAAAGAGAGTCGCTCGTAGACGCCCCGCCGGGCCCGGCAGGCTCCGGCGCTCTACGGAGTGCAACGCCGGACCGGCCACATCGAAGAGCTCATTGGCCCGCCGATACACCACCCGGGCCCTCTCCGCCCCCAGATCCTCCAGCCGCGGCCGACCGGCTCGCTCCATGGCGCTCAAGAGCGCGTGGGTGCCCTCGTCCAGCGGCGCTCCTCGATCGTTTTTCGGCGGCGCCCCAAACAGGACCCGCTGCATCGTCGGGGGTAACCCCACGGCCGACCGCAGCGCCTGCCGCATCGCCAGCCCAGCTGCGCTCTCCGCCTCAGGTGGCTCCATCGCCCCTCCTCCATTCCAACTTGAACGCATCGGGATCCACGTTCCGAGTCCTCCACCAGTACTCCACAGTGTACCCCGGCCAGATCGTCGTATTCTTGCCGCTCTTATCCAAATACCAGCTATGACAACCGGAGTTCCACACGCTCTCGCCAAGCCGCTCCTGCAGCTCCCCATTAAACTCCCGATGCGTCGACGGACGCACCTCGATCGCCGTCGCCCCCTCCTCGTCCATTCGCTCCAGACACTGCCGTACCATCTCGATCTGGGCCTCGATCATGAACACCACCGAGTTATGGCCCAGCCCCGTGTTGGGACCCAGGAGCAAAAAGAAGTTCGGAAACCCCGTCACGGCGACGCCCAGATACGCCTCGGCCCCATCGGCCCAGGCGTCGTTGATATCCCCCCCCCGACGTCCCCGAATCTCAAAGGCCGACAGGTAATCGGTGGCCCGAAACCCCGTGGCCATCACCACCACGTCCAACGGCACCTCTCGCCCCGACGAGGTCACCGCCCCGTCAGCCGTAAACCGCTCCACCGCCTCGGGGATCAACTCCACGTCGTCTCTGGCCACCGCCGGATAGTAGTCGTCGGAGAGGGTCACCCGCTTACACCCAATGTAGTAGTCCGGCGTGACCGCGTCCTCGGTCTCGGGGTCGTCGAAGATCCGACGAATCCTACGCCGGGCCAGCCCCTCGGCGGCCCGCATCGCCACCGGGAGATCCAAAAGCCCCACCGCGTGGGCCTCATTCCGCAGGTAGATCAGCCCCCGGTAGGCCCGCTGTACTCCGGGCACCCACGCAAAGAGCTTCTTCTCCCACTCCCGGTAGGCCCGGTCTCCGCGCCTTATCACCCAGGGCGGCGTCCGCTGAAAGACCTTCACCTCCCCGGCCTCCTCGGCGATCCCCGGTACGATCTGCACCGCGCTTGCTCCCGTCCCCACGACCCCCACGGTCTTCCCCGACAGACCCACGTCATGGTCCCACTCCGCGGAGTGAAAGATCGGCCCGTGAAAACCCTCCATCCCCTCCAACTCGGGGATCTTCGGTGTGCTCAGGGGCCCCACGGCCATCACCACAGCCCGGGCCTCAAAGGTCTCCCCGTCGTCGGTCTCCAGTGTCCACAGGTGGGTCTCCTCATCGAAGGTCGCCACCCTGATGGTCCGGTGAAACTCGACATGATCGTAGAGCCCATGCCGTCGGGCGCACCCCACCAGGTACTCCTGAATCTCCGCCGCCGGGCTAAACCGCCGTGACCACCGCGGGTTCTGATCAAAGGAGAACGAGTAGAGATGAGACGGGATATCACAGGCGCAGCCGGGATAGGTGTTATCCCTCCAGGTCCCACCCACCTCACCGGCCGCCTCAAAGATGCGAAAGTCCGTCCACCCCGCCTTCTTCAGCGCGATCCCCATCCCCATCCCCCCGAACCCCGCCCCGATGATGGCTACCGACACTGACATCGCCCTTACTCCTTGAAGAAGAACTCAAACCCCGGCGCCAGTGGCGCCGCGCCGGGATCGAAGTAGTCGTCCGTGGCCTCCAGCTCCAGATGGAGCCGCAAGAAGTTCAGCGAATACCCGTTCACCAACCGATGCAGCTCATCGGGGTCGAAGAACTCCTCCCCGCACCCGTCATCCTGAAACCAATCCAGGCCCCCCATGAAGTCGCACATATTGGAGAACGAGAAATGCCCCGCGTCAGCCACGTCCACTCGCCGATGAGGCCCGCCCCCCAGGGCCTCCCAGATCGGGTCCCCTTCGTCCTCGTTGGTCAGCGTCGCGTCCTTCCCACCGGTCCAGAAATACACCGGCGTCGACACCTCTCCAATCCCCTCGCCATAGATCTCAGCTCCCGGCGCCGTCTTCGGGATCACCGCCCGGACCCTCTCGTCGAAGAACCCCTCGGCGAACACCAGCGCTGTCTCAGGGTTGATCAACAAACAGATCCGCCCCGTGACCTCCCCGGACTCACACCCGGCCAGCACCTTCTCGACGTCGATCGGCGCTCCTCCGAGGACCAGCACGGTCTGTCCCCCGAAGCTATGACCCGAGGCCGCCACCATCTCCGACACACCTTCGGTCAAAGGATCCTCGGGACCCAACCCTTGCAGGTAATCCAAGGACGCCAACAAGTCCTGCGCCCGATACAACCCGCTCTTCAGGTTGTTCTCCTCCGGCAGGTCCAAGAGGGTCCCGTAGATATGATCCGGGGCGATCACGATCCACCCGTGGCTGGCCAAAAACTCCGTCCAATAATAGCTCTGCCAGTTGATCGACTGGTGTCCGTGGGAGAAGAGCATCACCGGCGCCGGCCCGGCGAACGCCGGCGCCCCACCGGGCACCACCCCGTTTCTTCGAAACCCGTCGGAGTAGAACGCCACCGCCCCGTCTGCGCTCTCCAGCGTGGGATACCAGATCGACACCGGCAGGGTCCGAGGCTCATCGTCCCCCCGGGGCTCGTAGGTGAACTCCTCGAACCGATAGGCCACGTTCAGCGGCCCCGCCGACAACGAATCCCAGGGCCGAGGCGGCAAGTCCGCGTAAGGGTCGGGCTCCCCCGTATCCGGCTCCCCCACGTCGGGCCCTGTGTCGTCACCGGCCCCGTCGGGCTCATCCCCGGCGTCGACCCCCACCTCCAGATCCCCGGCGTCCACCTCCGGATCGGGATCGGCCGCGCAGGCGCTCAGCCACAGAAACGCCCCGCCCCACCACAGATGTCTGGTCCATCGACTCATCACACGCTCCCTGAAAAGCCCCCTAAAAACTCCCCTTTTCCCCCGGAAAACTCAAGTGCCGCCCCTTCGCACACCCCAACGCCGGGAGATGCCCGTGAGCTGTCCCCCTTGAGCCTTCGCGAAAAGGGGGTGGTGCGCCAGCACCGGGGGTCGTCCCGGGTCGCCCGGCCCTCCAACATTTCAAGACCGCACGCCCGAAGGATCCCTTCCTTGTCCCCAGCCCCACCCCGATCTATCCTCCACAGGAAACATCCAAAACCCACCTCTGCCGATCGAGGCCCCGATGCACACCGTGGAATGTTCCGGCGAGATTACGAAGGTCGTGGTGCACGCCCGGGGGGCTGTGGTGACCCGCCTGGTCACACTCCCCGAACCCGTCAATGGCGAGGCTTATTGCACCCTGGAGCCCATCAGCGACCTCTTTCGAGAGGGGTCCGTCCGGGTCCGCCTCACCGAGGGCGCCGGACAGATCGTGGCCGTCAAAAGCCGGATCGTCCGCCCCCGTCCCGACGCCCGGGAGGGCGAGTCTGTCCAGCGACAGTGGGAGCTCTTCCACTCCCTTCAAGATCTCCAGCGCCAGATCAACGTCCTGCGCCGCCGCCACCGAGCCCTGACCGATCTTCGACCCGGCCCGGGCAAGACCAAGCACCTGAAGAAAACCGGCCCCCGCGCCACCGTCCAGGGTGCCATCACTCTGCTGAACACCACCTCCCGTCAGGCCACCGCCCTGGCCACGACCATCACCGAACTCGACGCCCGGTACGTCGAGCTTCAACGCGAGCAAGACCGCCTCCAGGTGGAAGCCGTCCAGTCCTCCGACGAAGAGAGAGATGGCGACTCCCGGCGACGCCAGGAGATCACCGTTCACATCACTGGCGCTGAAGACCTGCGAACCTTCGAGGTGATCTACACCGTCGACGACGCCCGGTGGTGGCCCACCTACAGCGTCTACCTCGACAGCGAAGCCCAGACGGTCCGCCTGGAGCTCGAGGCGATGATCGTTCAACGAACCCGTTCGGACTGGAAAGGCGTCGAGCTCTCCCTCTCCACCTCGGAGCTGGAGCGAGACGCCCGGCTCCCCCGGCTCGCCTCTCTTCGGTTGGGCCGCGCCACCCCGGCGCCCCCATCGGGGTATCGCCCGCCTCCAGAAGACCTCCCTCGCCTCTTCGCGGCCTACGACGCCGATCGGCGCCGCCTCCTCGACGGGCCCACCCCCACGCCCCCCTCGTCTCCAGCCCCCCGCGCACAGCGGCCGAGCCCCTCTCCCGCCGCCTTTGGAGCGGCCTTCGACGACGCTCCCATCGACGTCGGCACCACCACGGGCTCTTTCGAAGCTGTCGCCAAAGAGAGCGCCGCCCCCATGGAAGCACCGACGCCCCGGCCGGCCGCAGCTCCGATGCCCCCGCCGGCCGCAGCCCCCGCCCAGAAGAAGCTCGCCCGCTCCCGGTCTGCCATGACCCCCGGCGGCGCCCCCCCGATGAAGCGCAAGGCCCAGGCCGCCCCCAAACGAGCCCCCGCCGAGATCGAACCCTCTGAGGGGTGGCTGAACTTCGACCGCCTGCGGCTGGCCTCCCCACTCTCCCAGGATCCCTCCCACCACAGCACGGCCCTCCGGGGGAAACTTTACCGGATGCGCGACGACCTCCACTCCCCGTCGGCCCCCCTGATCTCCGGCGCCGCCCGGCCCCCGGGCCTCACGGACCCGCTGATCTCCCGCGGCCACTTCGACTACCGATACGACGGAGAAGGTCGCTACGAGATCCCCTCCGACGGCCGCCTCCACCGGGTCCGCCTGAGCACCGTCGAAGGCACCGCCCGATGGCTCTGGCGATCCGTCCCCCGCATCGAGCCCACGGTCTACCGGGAGGTCTCCCTCACGAACCCCCTCGACGCCGCCCTCCTCGAGGGCCAGGCCCGAATCTTCGTCGACGGCGAGTTCGCCTCCCTGTCTTCGCTGGAAAAGGTCGACCAGGGCGGCACTATCCGCCTCGGCCTCGGCGTCGAAGACCGCATCCAGGTCCGCCGAAATACCCGGTTCGACGAGGAAGGCAAGGGCTTCTTGAAGGGCCGCCGGGCCTTGGACCACGAAGTCCAGATCTCCCTGCGCTCTGGCCTCGGTCACCCCGTCACCATCGACGTCCTCGACCGCCTCCCCGTCACCGACGACGAACACGTCGACGTCGAGCTCCTCAAGGAGTCCCTGAAGTCCAAGCCCTTCGATCAGGAAGAGCTGGGCCACCCCATCCGAGGCGGCCGCCGGTGGTCTGTGACCCTCTCCGCCGGTGCCACCGAAGAGATCCACTTCACCTACCGGATCCAGATCCGCGCCAAAGACGAACTCATCGGAGGAAACCGCCGTGAATCATAAGAGCCGCGCCACCGCTGTGACCTTCTTCGAAGACCGAGCCCGGGTGGTCCGGACCGCCTCCTTCTCGGTCACGGCCGGGGTCGAGACCTACGTGATCACCGGCGTCAGCGCCTTGATCGACGACTCCTCTCTTGTTGTCACCTCCACGGCCGGTCGCCCCAAAGCGGTCAACGTCGTTCGGGCCCTCGACACGGACCGCCAGACCGCTGAAGAGCGCGAGTCCCTCACCGACGAGGTTCAGCGGCTCCAGGCCCGCCTGGACCGCTTCGAGGACCGCGAACAGGAACTCACGTCAACCCTGGAGGCGCTCCTCGCCTTCGAAGAAGAGCTCCTCCAGGCCACCGCCGAATCCCCCAGCGAGCAAGCCGTCGATCCCGACCAGTGGGAGGGCTCCCTGGCTCAAATTCAGGAGCAGGTCGACGCTTGCCTCCAAGAGATCAAGTCCGTCCGGGCCGACGCCCGAACGGTCGAAGAAGAGCACGACCGGGCGGTGGACCTCCGCGGATCCCTGGAGACCGGCGCACCCAGGCTCACCGCTTCTGTCGAGGTCCAACTGGAGAACGACGACGAGGCCCCCGCCGAGATCACCCTCCAGTACTTCGTGCCCTGCGCCCTCTGGCGTCCCAGCCACCGGGCTCGACTCATCCACGCCGACAGCCCCCAGGTGGAGGTCACCACCCTCGCCACGGTCTGGCAGGCCACCGGGGAGCGATGGGACGACGTGGAGGCGACCTTCTCCACGGCTCGGCTCTCTCGACCTTCCACGGCGCCCCTCCTCAGCACCGATCTCCTTCAAGCTCGCCCCCGGGCCCCGGAAGAGCGCAAGACCATCCACGCGGAGTTCCGTGACCAGCTCATCGAGGAGTTCGACTCCGATGACCATCGCCGCTCCGTCCAGGAGATGCCCGGCATCGACGACGGCGGCCGCCCCCTGACCTTCTCGGCTCTCCGCCCCCTCTCCCTCAAGAGCGACGGCGAGCCCGTTCAGATCGAGTGCGACCGCGTCACCATCGCCGTCGATATCGAGGAGCTGATCTATCCGGAGCTGATGGACGCCCCCCATCGGGTCGCCCGCGGCACCTGGCGCGCTGAATCCCCCCTCCTCGCCGGCCCCATCGCCCTGATCCGGGAGTCCGAATTTGCCGGAAGAACTCGCCAGGACTTCGTCGCCATCGGGGAACCCCTCCGCATCGGGTTCGGGCCCAACGACTCCGTTCGGGTCCAGCGCCGGGTAGACCAGGAGAACTCCCAGGCGAAGATCACAGGCCGCAAGTCGATCCAGCACAAGGTCTCTCTCTACGCCAGCAACCTCAGCGGACGTGACCAGACCTTCGAGATCGTGGAGCGGGTCCCCGTCAGCGAGCTCGCCGAGATCACCATCGAGGTCGACGGACACCGCCCCGACCGAGACGGCTTCGTCCGCATCCCCCTGTCCCTCAAGCCCCGGGAGACAAGAAAGATCTCCTTCTCCTACCGCATCTCCATGAGCGCTCAGGTCCAGTTCTCCGTCTGACCCTTCACCCCTGCCCCGTCAGCCGCGCCTGTTTCGTTTCGTTGCAACCAACCGAAACACACCGACACGCCGCCACCACTGCCCGGCATATCCTCCCGAGTCCTGGCCTCGAATTCTCCTCCCCTGCCCTCTGGCACAGCCCTGGCATAGATCGTCTACGCCATTCCTTCTTCCCCCGGAGGTGCAACCATGAGTGATGAACAGACCAAGCCCGACCCCTGCAGCGACCGGCGGCGACGAGCCCGGGAACACACCGCCGCCGGCGGTGCCCTGGGCGCCTTGAGCCTGGGCAGCTTCGCTGTCTTCGGGACTTTCGCCTGCCCCCTCTGCGTCGTCGCCGCCCCAGCCCTGATCTGCAGCGGGATCTACAACGCCCGCAAAGACCGCAAGGAACGCGCCGAAGAACTTGAGGATCTCGAACCCCAGGGAGATCCTGGACTCTGCCCGGACCGCATCGTTTTCACTGCAGGCGACTGACGACCAGCCGATATCCCACGGCGTCCAGGGGTAACTGGGTCGCCACGGTCCCGAAGAGCCGCGTCTCTCCCTGCAAGAGCGGAGGTCCCGACGACGACGTCAGGGATCGATCCCGGCTGTACACGACGTTCCCGGCGCCGTCGACCAACTCCAGAGTCAGACTCAGCGATCGCAACGGCGGCCCCCGATTCTCGATCTCGAAGGAGGCCCGAAAACTTCGGGTATTGAGGATCTGGGTGTCTCGGAACGCCGCCGACCGCTCTCGGATCATGAGCTGATCTTCCCCCAGACGGACCCCCTCTCCCGCCCCCACCTCGACGGGGGTCCCCGCCGGGTAGGTGTCGGCCGCCGGGACCCTCTCCCCGCGCTCGATCATCAACGTCGCCCGGGCCGCCTCGGGCTGACTCCTCACCAACGCATTGAAGGGCATCCGATCCCCTGGCCGTAACGCCGCGTTGTAGGTCTGAACCACCCGCACATTTCCGGATTGCTTCAGCCCTTCTCCGTCTTCATCGTAGATGATCACCCGACCCTCCATCGTGGACCACTCGTTCCCCCCCTCGTTCACGATCCACCCGCTGACCCGTAACCAGGCGCTGTCGCTGTACACATCATGGGTGACGTCGTGGACCTCCATGGTCAGCTCCTCCGTAAACTGCCCCCCTAATGACAGGGTGAAGGCCCCCGACGGAGGCGAGATCTCGGGCACCGTCTCTTCGACCTCTTCGAGCTTGGTGTACCCACCGATCTCCGTCCCCACCCACGCCTCAGCATCGGGCGCAGTCTCGGGCGGCTCCTCAGCCATCCACCACCACGCGGCGGCGCTCAACCCCACCACCGCAGCCGCCACTCCCGCCCAATACACCCCACGCCCCGGCCCGCCTCCTGCAGACGCCCCCCGTAACGAGTCGATCTCATTGAGCATCCCGAAGAGCTCATCATCGTCGGGCCGCCGAAGAAGACACTGACGGACCAACCCCTCGGCCTGCTTCGCCGCCTCCTGACGCCCTCCCCGCAGCTCCTCCAGGTACGCCCGGGCCAAGAGCCTCCGCACCTCATAGTCAGCGGGCTTCAACGCCAGCGCCTCTTGCAACTCCTCCACTGCGTCCGCCGACCGCCGGTGCCGCAAGAACCCCTCGGCCCGAGAGACGTGCTCCGCGGCCATCCACTCCGCCCGCTGGAGCTCCTCCTCGGTGATCCCCACCTCCAGGGCCATCTGCTTCAAGGCCTCCTCGTCGAGCTCCTCAGCCTCACTGATCCGCATCACTCGCCCGATGTACTGCTCCAGCACCTCGTCGCTCATCTCGACGCTCCCGGCTTCTTGACACTCTTCTCATCACCAAGACAGACTGACCGAACTCACACCATAGCGCCCAGGCGTGCCAATGCTCAACAACCCCGATCCCTCCCTCATCAACGATGACATCGCCCCCACCCCGGCCGAGGGCCGCACCTGGTCGGTGATGAACATGGCCGCCCTCTGGATCGGCATGGTCGTCTGCGTGCCCACCTACATGCTCGCCGGCGGCCTCGTCCAGGTCGGCATGAACTGGTGGCAGGCGGTGCTCACGGTCTGCCTGGGCAACGTAATCGTCCTGGTCCCCATGATCCTCAACGGCCACCCGGGCACCAAGTACGGCATCCCCTTCCCCGTGCTCTCCCGAGCCAGCTTCGGCATCTACGGCGCCAACATCGCCGCCGTGATGCGCGGACTCGTAGCCTGTGGCTGGTTCGGCATCCAGACCTGGATCGGCGGCGCCGCTATCTACCAGCTCATCAACGCCCTATGGGGTCCCGGGCTCGGCGGCGAGGACCTGCCCTTCCTCGGGATCAACGCCCTGCAGGTGGGGTGCTTCCTCCTCTTCTGGCTCTTGCAGGTCCTGATCATTGTCCGGGGCATCGAGTCCATCAAGATCCTCGAGACCTGGGCCGCCCCCTTCCTCATCGCCATGGGCCTGGCCCTCTTCGGCTGGGCCTACCTTGAGGTCGGCGACCTCGGCGCCATGCTCGGCGCCAGCTCCACCCTCGTCGAGGCCGACGACTCCGTGAACTTCTGGTTGATCTTCTTCCCCTCCCTGACCGCCATGGTCGGCTTCTGGGCCACCCTCTCGTTGAACATCCCCGACTTCACCCGGTACGCCAAGAGCCAACGCGATCAGGTCCTGGGCCAGATGATCGGCCTGCCCACCTTCATGACCCTCTTCTCCTTCATCGGCATCGCCGTCACGTCGGCCACGATTCTCATCTTCGGCGAACCTATCTTCGACCCCACCGATCTCCTCGGCAAGATGGGCGGCGGCTTCACCATCGTCATCGCCCTCTTGGCCCTGACCATCGCCACCCTCTCCACCAACATCGCCGCCAACGTCGTCTCCCCGGCCAACGCCATCATCAACCTCAAGCCCAGCAAGTTCACCTTCAAGGTCGGCGGCCTGGTCACCGCCGGCCTCGGTATCGCCATGTTCCCCTGGAAACTCCTGGAGACCGCCGGGAACTACCTCTTCGTCTGGCTCGGCGGCTACTCCGCCCTCCTCGGCGCTATCGGCGGCATCCTCATCATCGACTACTTCGTGATCCGTCGCACCCACCTCAACCTCGACGCCCTCTACCAGAAGTCCGGCGAGTACTGGTACCGGGGCGGCTACAACCTGGTGGCCATCTTCGCCATGGTCTGCGGAATCCTCCCCTGTGTCCCCGGGTTCCTCGCCGCCGCCGGCCTCGTCGACCCCGACCTGATCCCCGAGATCTTCAAGAGCCTCTACACCTACGCCTGGTTCTTGAGCTTCGCCATCGCCGGCGGCCTCCACTACGCACTCACCGTCGCCGCCGGTCGTATGCCCCCCCGCCAGCCGAGGGCCTGAGGCGGTGCTCCGGAGGCAGGTTCGAGTTGAAGGTGGCAGCTCTCAGCGTAGGAGCCCTCGGCGTAAGAACGTGCGGTTTTCGGCGGTGGGAGGAGCACCGGAGCCCTGCCGCCTCTAGCGCAGGTTTTCGCTGAGTGTGCAGGTGAGCGTTGGAGGTGGAGCCGACCTCGAAGGTGGCGGCTCTCGGCGTGAGAGGGCATGAGAGTTGGTGGTGTGTGAGGCCGCAGGGCTCCGAATGTGGCAGAGAGTCATCGACGAGACCAACTCCGCCCCAGCGCCCGTGTACGACATGGTCTTTGATCGCCCCTTCGTGTTCGCCATCTACGACAAGCCCACGGACTCCATCCTCTTCCTGGGAACCCTGGTGGACCCCTGAACGATGGGGGCTAAAGAACGGCCTCCACGGCCCACACGAAGGCCCGGATCCCTCGTCCCGGCGCCGCCTTATCGAGGTCGTCGAGCCGCTGCAACAGCGGCTCGACGGACTCGTCCTCCACGACCACTACCATCGCTCCGTTGAGCACCGGCCAGGTGTGGGTCCCCATGTGGGGATCTCCATCGGTGGTCCCTCGACCCCGCACGTCATCAAACCGGGTGTATCCACGCAGCCCCAGGTCATCGAGGATCGCCGTGATCTCCTCTTGAAGGATCTGGTTGTACACGATCATCACGGACTTCACGGTTCACCCTCCTCTGATGCGGCCTGTTCTTCGGCGGCCCGCCGCTCGGCCCGCAGGGCCTTCCACTGAAACTGCCCATACATCGCCGGGATCAGCAGGAGCGTCACCACCGTGGAGAAGAGCAGGCCCCCGATCACACAGATCGCCATGGGCTGCCAGATCTCCGCCCCCTCACCCAGGTTCAGCGCCAGGGGCATCATCGCCAGCACCGTCGTCAAGGTGGTCATCAACACCGGCCTGAGCCGGGCCGTGGACCCCTCCACGATGGCGTCCACCACAGAGTACTCCCGCTGCCGCAATAGCTTCACGTAGTCGATCAACACGATGGCGTTCTTCACCACGATCCCCACCAGGATGATCGCCCCCACGAACCCGATCACGCTCAAGGCCGTGTCCGTCACGAGCAGCGCCAACAACACCCCGGTGAACGCAAAGGGGATGGAGAACATGATCACGAAGGGCTCTTTCAGCGACTCGAACTGCGCCGCCATCACCAGGTACACCAGGATGATGCTCAAGATCAGCACCAGGAAGAGATCCCGGAACGCCTCCTGCTGATCCTCGAAGTCTCCGGTGAGGACGATCTCCATCTGCGGAGGCAGGTGCTGCTCCTCCACCCAGCTCTGGATCTGGGCCATCGCCCGGTTCAACGGCACTCCCTGCAGACCCGCCGACACCGTCACGGCCCGCTCTCGGTCCACCCGATCGATACTCGGCGGCCCGTAGTACTCCCGCAGCTCCCCCAATTCTTGAAGCTGCACCCGGTGCCCCGACGGCGACAGGAGGGTCATCTCCTGGACCTGACGAAGCGTCCGTCGCCGGTCCTCGTCGAACCGGAGCACCACGTCGTATTCCTTTCCATCCCGCCGGAACCGTGTCGCCGTCTGCCCCGCCAGATTCCCTCGGACAACAGAGGCCACCGCCGCCGAGGTCATCTCAAAGTGGGCCAGCCGTTCCCGGTCCAGCACGAACTCGTACTCCGGCCGGCTCCGGCCCCGGCTGGTCGCGATATCTCGCACCCCGTCGATCCCCTCCATCTGGTCCATCAACTCCTCGGCCAGCGCCGTGGTCGCCTCCAGGTCGTGCCCCAGGATCTGGACCTGAATAGGACGGCCTTGGCCACCGCCGCCTCCGCCCCCGGTGCGCACATCAAACTCAGCGATCTCTGGCATCCCCTCCACGATCTCTCGGGCCACGTCGGCGATCTCGAACACCGTTCGCTCTCGCTCATCGACCCTCAGCAACTGGATCCTCAACTGAAAGCTGTTCCTCCCCCCACCGGCCCCAAACATTCCCCCTTCCCGCCCCGACGTAGAGTTGATCAGCCGGGCCTCGGGGACCACCTCCCGCAGCTCTTCCTCCAGGCGCTCCACCACGGCAGAGGTGAACTCCAGGCTCCTCCCGGTCTCGACCTCTCCCGAGATCCGTAGCTGGCTGTCATCGCTGACGGGCATGAACTCCGTCCCGATCACCGGCACCAACGCCAGACTCCCCACAAAGACCAGAAAGCAAACGAAGATCACGGACTTCTTGAACCTCATGGCCAACCGCAGCGTCCTCGCGTAGATCCGCTCTACCCCCTGAAAGGCCCGCTCCACCACCGCCGCCACCCCTCGAAAAGGGCTGCGGCGATCGGCGCCGCGCTTCAAGAGCACGGACGCCATCATCGGCGTCAACGTCAGCGCTGCCAACGTCGACGTCACCACCGTGACCACCACGATCGCCCCGAGCTGCCCGAACCACATCCCCATGGGGCCCGACAGAAAGGTCAGCGGCAGGAACACGGCCACCACCGTCAGGGTCGTGGCGAACACGGCGATCCCCACCTCCCGGGCCCCGTAGATCGCCGCCTCCCGGGCCCGGCTCCCCCGCTCCACGTGGCGCATCACGTTCTCCAGCACCACGATCGCGTCATCGACCACCATCCCCAGCGCGATCGACAGCGACGACAGGGAGATCAGGTTCAGCGTCGCCCCCGTCAGCGACAGGTACACGAAGGCCGTCAGAAGGCTCACCGGGATTGTCGCCGCCACGACCACCGTGGCTCGCCACTGCCGCAGAAAGATCAGCACCACGAGCACCACGAAGAGCACGGCGTAGAAGAGCACGCTGCTCAGGTTGTCCACGGAGTTCACGATGAACTCCGAGGTGTCGAAGACCAGTTCGACCTCCACGTCGTCGGGCAGCGCCGTCAGCAGCCCCGGAAGCCTGGCTTCCACTGCCCGGGCCACCTCTACCGTGTTGGCGTCGCTCTGCTTCTGCACCGTCAGGGTAAGCCCCTGGCGGCCATCCACCCGCGAGATCGCCGCCTCATCCTCGTAGCCCTCCCGCACGGTCCCCACATCGCCCACCCGGATCGTGCGGCCCTGCCTGCTGATGAGGATCACCTCCTCGATCTCGTCGACCTCGGAGAACTCCGTGTTGATCCGCAGGTTGAAGCTCTCATCGTCCTGCTCCACCCGACCCGCCGCGGAGACCACGTTCTCCGCCTGGATCGCCTGCGCCACCTGACGAATGTCCAGCCCGAAGGACTCCAGGAGCCCCGGATCCAGGGTCACCTGGATCTGCCGCACCGGCGCCCCCGTCACCGCCACGTCTCCCACACCGCTGATCCGGTTCAAAGGCCCCACCAGGTACACGTCGATCAACTCTTCCAGATCCGCCCAGCTATCCGTAGCCGTCGCCGAATACACCAGCACCGGGATCGCCCCGGTGTCGAACTTCTGGAGGAACGGGGCGTCCGCATCGTCGGGGAGAAACTGCGCCGCCCGTCCCAGCCGATCCCGCACGTCGTTGGCCGCCTCGTCGAGCCCCACGGACCAGTCGAACTCCAACATGATCACCGACACGTCGTCCTGAGACATCGACGTGATCCCCGTCAGGTTCGGCACTGTGCCTAAGACGCTCTCCAGGGGATCCGTGATATTCTGCTCCACTTCCTGGGCCCCCACCCCGGGATAGGTGGTGATCACCGAGAGCACCGGCACGTCGATGTCCGGAAAGAGATCCACCGGCAACCGGCTGAACGAATAGACCCCGAACACGATCACGGCGATGAAGAACATCGCTGTGGCTACGGGGCGACTGACCGCGAAACGTGATACGTTCATCGCTCTCCCCCGCCCTCCAACACCTGCACCGCCGCTCCGTCATGGAGACGGCCGAGCCCCTCCACCACCACCTGGTCTCCTTCCCCGAGACCGGAGATCACCCGACGGTATTGATCCACCTGCTCTCCCACCTCCAGCGCCACCCGCCGGGCTCGCCCCTCCTCCACGACGTACACGAAGTGCTCTCCCGATCCCGGCGTGCTCTGCACCGCCCGGCGCGGTAAGAACTCCCCTGTGGTCTCTCCCAGATCCAGCCCTACCCGGGCAAACATCCCCGGGCTCAGGCGAGCCTCGTCGTTCTCCACCCGCACCTCCACCCGAAAGGTCCGACTCTCGGGGGTGATCGTCGGGTTCACCCGCTCCACCTCCCCGTGAAACTCCAGGTCCGGGAACGTGTCCAGCCCGATGGTCGCACCCATGCCAGGGCGCACCACCGGGAAGTACCGCTCCGCCACGTGGATCACCACCTTCAGGGGATCGACCTGCTGGATCGTGAGCAGCGCCGGGGCCTGACCACCGAAGACCTCTCCCGCCACGTAGTACTTCTCCGTGACCACCCCCTCGATGGGCGCCGTCAGCGACGTATTTCGGCGCAGGACCTCAATATTGGTCTGGGCCGTCTCCAGATGGGCCTCGGCCTGCTCGAGCTGCTGTCGCGCTACCGCCCCGATGGCTACCAGGCGCTCCAGGCGATCCCGCTCATTCGTCGCCATCCGCACCTCCACCTCGGCCTGCCGAACGTTGGCGTCATCCATCACGGCCACCACCTGGCCACGCCGCACCCGATCGCCCTCCCGCACCGGGAGCCGCTCGATCCGCTGCCCCGCCTGAGCCGTGATATGGGCCTGCTCCCAGGCCTCGATCGTCCCCGTGTACACCGCCTCCAGCGGCAAGGTCAGCTCCGACACCTCCTGGACCCGCACCGGGCTCGGGCGCGCCGGAGCCTCCTCAACGGCACCCATCCCGGCCAGCTCCTCCAGGTCGCATCCACCGAGGGAGACCGCTGCAACGATCAGCGCTGGCACCATCCACTTCGTGTACTTCATTGGCCTCTCCTTCCCAGGAGGTCTTCCAGATCGAGCACGGCCTGCACATACTCCGCCAAAGCCGACCGGTAGTTCATCCTGGCATCCCGCAGGGCCGCCTCGGCATCGTTGACGTCCATCAAGCTGTACGCTCCTTCCTCATAGCTCTGCCGAGCGATGGAGTAGCCCCGCTCGGCCTGCTCTACGTTTCGCTCCTGGGCCTCGATCATCGCCTCCAACTCCTCCAGCCGTCGAGTCGTCGTATCGAACTGCGACCGCAACGACTCCTCCAAGAATTCCCGCTGCAACGACACCTGCAGCGCCTCCACCTCGGCCTGCTCCACGCGCTGTCGCAACCCCGGCGAGTACAGCGGGATCGTCAACGACAACCCCACCGTCGCCGTGTCCGTCCAGTTGTAGTCCCACACCGCCAGATTGTCCCCCTGCCCCTGATAACTGAACGTCCCGAAGGCCCCCACCGTCGGCCAGTAGGCTGCTCGCTCCAGGCCGATTCGCTGGCGCACCACCTCTTCCTGACCTCGCAGCTGCATCAGATCCCGGTTCTCGCTAAACTCCGCTACCTCTCGATGCCCCGCCCGGCTCTCGTAGAGATCGCGAAGATCGCCATCCAACTCGATCGCCTCCTCTATGGGGAGGCCCACCAACAACTTCAGGTAGTTCAACGCCCCCTGGTATCCATTGCGGGCCCGCTCCAACTCGGGCTCCAGGTTCCGGGCCTGCACCTCGGTCCGGATCAGGTCGTACTCCGGGACCAGACCCTCTTCGTAGAGCGCCTCTACGAGCGACAGATTCCGCAGCAACGCCTCATGACTCTCTCGCAACACCGCGTAGGACTCACGGCTCACCAGCCCGTTCAAGAATGCCCGCTCCACCTCCACCTCCACTTCCCGAACCGTGGCCTCCTGCAGCGCCTTTTCCAGCGTCGCCACCGCCTGACTCACCTCGATGCTCCGATTCAACTGAGCGCTGTACACCGGCACCGACACCTGCAAGGTCCCCGTGAAGTTGTGGCGAGCTCCCGTCCGCAGCACATCCCCGAACGGGCTATCCGGTGGGAGGACGATCACGGGAAGCGACAGGTTGTTCCTGTACTGCGCCTCGGCGCTGGCCGTCGGCCACCGGCCCATTCGGGCTTCCTCGCCGGCCAACTCCGCCCGCCGCACTTCCAGCCGAGACTGGCGCACCTGATGGCTCTCCGACCGGGCCATCTCCACCAACTCTTCCAGACTCATCGCCCGCGCCTCCTCCCCGAAGGCGCCAGTCGGCACGAAGCACACCAGGAGCATCGACAGCGCCACCGAAAGGCTTACTCTCCTACTCATCGTCGTCCTCCCAGCGCTCCTGCAGGGAGGTGAGCTCCTGGAGCACGAACCGATGCCACCGCACCATCGTGGTCAGCCGGCCCCGAGCCCGCGCACTCTCCGACGGCACCTCGGGCAACACCTCCTCCACTAGCTCCACCAATTCCTGAGTGCGCCGCCGCATCCGCTCCAGGGATCTCTCCAACGCGTCCGGAGCGATCCGGTAATAGGCTCGCCTGTCCCCGGGCCGACTAGTCCGATCCACCATCCCGATCCGGTCCAACAACCGGGTGTTCGTGCTCGCCGACGCCTTGCTCACCTGCAAGGTCTCCGCCAGATCGTCGAGGGTCCGCGGTTCTTCCGAGAGCATCAAGAGCCCCATGATCCGGCCGGCGATCCGCGGCAACCCGTCCTCCTCGCTCATCAAGCCAATCCGCTCGACGAACTCCACCTCTGCACTCCTCAAGTCGCCCGTCTCCACGATCACCTCCGCTCAGAACATTCACCTCGTTCAGTCCGAACTGAACAATCAATACAAAACATTCTCTATTCCTGAAATCTTTGCATTGCAAAACCTCTAGATTTTCCGGGCACACCATGGTACACAATGATCGTTTTCGCACCTTTCAAGGGGGGCCCCCATGGACACTCGTGATCAACCAAACATCAAGACCGTTCTCCTCATCAGCTTCGGTTTCGCCTTCCTCGTCGCGGCGCCCCTCGTGGCGGCCCTGGTCTTCCTCAACACCGCTCAAAGCGACCTCGAAGAAGACTATTGCTTCGATGGAATGACCTCCATCGCCGTCGCCACGGAGCGTGTCCCCGCCGGAGAGCCCCTGCAGCCTGAACACGTTCGGTTCATGGACGTCCCACAGCGGTTCCTTCCCTCCGGCCACATTCTCGAGCGAGATGTGGAGATCTACTTCGGGCACCCCGTCTCTCAAGACCTCGGAGCTGAAGAAATGATCCTCACCCTCCATTTCATCACCTGCGACCAGCTCTGCTAGTGACCCGTCCCGCTCCGACAGTGGACGCCGACCGGGGTCCACCGCTATCCTGACCGTCATGAGTTCCCCTACAGCGAGTTCCCATGTCCCGGTCTCTCCCTGCTCTCTCTCTCCTCTTCGCCCTCCTGGCACTGGTCATCGTCGGGTGCGAACCCCCTGCTGAACCTCCAGAGCCCACCGTCGCCCTGGCCCAGACCGCCGCCGATCTGGAAGCCGGCGAGCCCCTGACTCTGGAGGCCATCGACGTCCTCGAGGTGCCCACCGCCGACGCCCCCGAGGAGGGACTCCGCGGCGCCGACGTCAGCAGGTACATGGGGCGCATCCTGGCAGAAGATCTGGAAGCCGGAACGGTCCTCACCTCGGACCACTTCGAGCCACCTCCCGAACCCCAGGCCCCTGCGGCTCAGGGACACTCACTCCCGGAACGCGAGATCGACCCCGAGATCTGTGATCCCTGGCACGAGGAGATCGAGGCCGCCATCGCCGCCCTCGACCGCTCCTGCGAATTCCACATCGAGTGCGTCCTCTACCGCCCCGGCTGCCCCTTCGGGTGCGGAGAGTCCGTCCGCCATGACGCCGACACCTCCGAACTCCGGCGAGCGATCCGGTCCTTTCGCTCCGACTGTGAGCTCTGTCGGACCGACTGTCAGGCTCCCGGCTTTCCCGTCTGTCACGACGGACAGTGCTCCTTTGGTACCCGAGAAGAACGCATCGCCGAGGAACGGGAGATGGAGGCCGAACTCCTTCGCGAGATCGGCGCCCAGGTCGACATGGACGACCCCATGGTCCGAGAAATCATGCAACAGCTTCAGCAGGGCCAGTTCATGGGCCAGTAGCGGGTGCATGGGCCGATATCGGGTGTCGGTTGGCCTGCAGCCCGCAGCGGGCCTTGGCCCGCGAGGACCCTCGGGCGCAGCCCGACTCGCTTTAGCCTCGTGGCCTTGGCCCGAGGAGAGGTCCCGCGCCGCCCTCTATCTCCGTTTCACAAACCGGTCCTCCTGGGCGGTTCGTCCACCACCTCCCCCACCGGTGGACGGAATGCAACCGAACTCCACCCTGGTCCTACCAGTTGACCACCGGACCAGCCTTAGCTAGCCTCCTGCCTCCATCTGTACCGGAGGCCACCGTGTCCGACTCCTTCAAACCCGTCGAAAAGCAATCCCTCGCCGACGCCGTCTTCGACCAGCTCCGCCGCCGAATCCTCGCCGGCGGCCTGAAACCCGGGGAGTCTCTCCCCGCCGAGCGGGCCCTGGCGGAGATGCTCGACGTCAACCGCGGCGCCGTCCGGGAGGCTCTGAAACGCCTCGAACAAGCCCGTCTCATCTCGATCCGCCACGGCGGCTCCACCCGAGTCCTCGACTTCCGCCAGACCGCAGGCACCGATCTCCTACACGCGCTCCTCATCGACGAGGCCGGACACATCGACCTCCCCGTGGCCCGCAGCATCCTGGAGATGCGGTCCGCCCTTGCCCCGAGCATCGCACGCTACTGCGCCCGTCGAGGACGAGAGGTCCTCGACGAGCTCGATGAAATCCTGGCTGATATGGAAGACGCCGGGCAAGACTTGCCTCGGCTTCAGGCGGCCAGTCTGGAGTTCTGGGGGATCCTCGTCCGGGGCAGCGACAACATCGCCTACGAACTGGCCTTCAACAGCCTCCGCGACTCCTACGAGCACTTCGCCGACCTTCTCACGACCGCCATGGCCGACGAATTCTTGGCCCTGCCTCAGTACCGACAACTTCGAGACGCCGTCGCCGCCGGAGACGAAGACGCCGCCGCCGCCGCTGGCGCGGAGATCACCGGCCTCGGGGAGCAGGCCCTCACGGGCCTCCTTCAGACGCTGGCCGCTCTGAGCGAAGCCGACGACGACGGGCCCGCTCCCCGGTAATGCGTTACTCCCCGGCTTCCACCCGGATCGTCAGGGGATCCGAGACATCGTCACTGTGATCGATGTGCCAGAGGACGAACTCCACGTCCACGGTCCCCTCTTCCTTGGGATAGATGTGGATATGGTCGCAGTGGTAGATCCCGGCGAAGCTTCCGTCGGAGAGCTCCACGAACTGCGCCGTTCCGTTCGGTCCGTCCGGATGCGCCACGTTCGGCCAGGCCAACACCGAGGTGTTGTCATCGGTCGGGTAGTACCGCGCAGAAAACACCGAGCACTCCCGCTCTCGAGAGTCCTCATCACGGCTCACGGTCGACATCTCGATCTCATTGCCGTCGGGATCGATGAATCGCACCGTCAGAGAAGCCCTCGCACCGAACGCCGTGAACGGCTGGAGCCCCTCCCCTTCGACATCCACGGGCGTGGGCAACTCCGTGATCGAGTCGCCATCTGCATCTTCCCACCCGTCAGGAGTCCATCGAGCCAGCAGCGCTCCCGCTTCCCCACGAGTTTCGATCTCGATCGCCCCGGCGGCTTCGTGTCCGTTGTAATTGTGATCGTTGTGATTGTGGTCGTTTTGGTTCTGATTCCCCTCGGGATCGTCTCCGCAACCGGTGACCAGGGCACTCAGGCAAAACAAAAGACCCACATGAACTGCTAGCTTCTTCCACATGATGCTACTCCATGGTTGGGAAATGGCCCTCAAAAATGGGCCTGGTAAGACAACTGCACATTGCGCCCCGGTTGAGGGGCGACGTCTTTGATACGAGAGAGATGATCCCGATAGACCCGGTCCGTGATGTTCCGAACCTGCAAGATCACTGTCTGGTCGAATCGATCTCCGCTGTGGCGCCACCCCGCCATCGCGTTCAACAAACCGTACCCATCCGTCGGTTGTTGTGGCTGCTCAAGCGCATCTTCGACTGTGATCGGTCGGGGCACTCGATTTTGAGCGGCCGACAGGTCGCCCCCCAGGGATCCAAAGAAGGTCGAGCCTTCGTAACGAACCGCCAGCCGCCCGGAGAGCGGCGGAATGAACGGGAGCGGATCTCCGTCAGCCCGATAACTCGCCATCGTGAAGGACCCGGTCACATCGAGAATCAGCCGATCGACCACCTCCCACTGCACTCTCCCCTCGGTGCCCAGGAAGATCGCGTCTTCGCCCATCGCTTCGAAGACCGGGGTCGTTCGAGGTCGAGCTCCTTCCCGAAACACCCGAACCGTCTCCCCCGTGGGAACGTAGTGAATGTATCCGTCCACGAGGTTTCCGTAGACGGCGAACTCCACCTTCAGGCGCTCATGATCAGATCGTAGGAAGAGGTCGACTCCCGTGCCCACTTCGGCGCTCAGGTCTGGATTGCCGATATCGAAGGAGAAATCGGCCAAATGGGGTCCATCAGAGTACAACTCCTCGATCCGAGGTGCTCGGAAGGCTCGCGCAACGCTCACACCAGCCGTCCAATCCTCGGTGAAGTCCACAAGCCCAGCGATCGATCCCGACAGCCCCTGAAACGTTCGCGGGCGGACCTCCCGCTCGATCAACCGTTCCCGCGTCCGCACTCTCAGCGTCGATAGGTCGTCGGAGGTGACGCTGTGAGCATCAAACCGCAACCCGGCCTGGAGCCGAACCGGTCGGAGCTGGATCTCCTCGAATCCGAACACTCCAACGGACCTCTCTTGACCCGAGCGAGTCCCGGGAGATGCCCCGCCGGCCTCCAGGTTTCGCCCCTGCAGGGCCACGCCCAGAGCCCCTTGCCCTGTGATGCGCTCGCCATCCAGTGGCATATGCTCGGCCAAGAGATGGACGTCCACACTCTCCTGACGAAATCGAGCTCCCAGAATCTCTTCGCCTCCCACCACCGCCTCGATCTCGTCGTGAACGAACCGGACACCGCTGGCCCTCATTGAGATCGACTCGAAGGGTCCGGCGAGGTCGTACACGTCCCCCTGGAGCCGACCGCTCTGGCGGAGCGCCTCGATATGGACCCCGCCGGGATGGCCTCCAGGGATCAGCTCTCCGTTGAACTGCCCCGGAACCCCGTAGATGTTGTCGTAATGTCGTACCGCTATTCCCAAGACCCCCCGCTCCGGCACCCAGCTTCCCCCCACGGCCAGGTTACGCGCTACCATCTCGGTGTCCTCGATCTCCCCCAGCGGGGTTCGCGTGTTCCCCGACCACCTGCCCGTCGCCTCCGCGTACCACGCCGTAGGGCCCGCGGGCCCGCGCAGAGCAGCGCCAAGGCTGGCACCGGAGTTGACCGACTCCAACTGGCTCATAAAGGTCCCCTCCACGGACTCCGGCTGCTCCACGGGGATGTCTTCACGCACCACGTTGACCACGCCTCCCAGAGCGTTCGACCCGAAGATCAACCCCGAGGGCCCTCTGAAGACCTCCAGTCGCCGCGCCGAGACAGGCTCCACCATCACCCCGTGATCCGAAGCCGTCCAATAGATATCCCCCGTGCGGTGACCGTCCTCCAGCATCAGCACCCGATCGCCGGGCATCCCCCGAATCGTCGGGCTCGACGCCCCGGGACCGTTGTACTGCGCGCTGAATCCCGGGACCGACTCTAAGGTAGCCGGCACGCTGCTCGACATCTCCCGCTGCAGCTCCGTACCCGACAGGGTCGTCGATGGTCGCTCCCTCACCGCGGGACCCAGCCTCATCGCTCTCGTTGTCACCACGAGATCCTCTGGGTCCTCCGTCTCCTCCCCATTTCCATTCAATCGGGCCAGCACTACCTCAACGAGAACCACCTCGCCGGCCAAGACCTCGGGCCGAGCTTCAAAAGGCTCATAGCCATCGACCTGAACCCGCACCGTCACAGGCCCCGCTGGCAGGCCCTCCACCCTCAGATACCCCTCGGCATCGGTCCAATCCTCCCCCCGATCCCCGACGACGACCCCCGCCGCAGGTACCGGAGTCCCATCTTCCTCCACCACCTCCACTTCCAGCCCCCCCTCTCCGGCAAAGGCCACCCCGCTCACCATCAGGGTCGAAAAGGCCGCCACCACCATCGCAAAGAGCGCTATTTTTTGCTTCCACACCATCGTTGAACAGTCCTCGGGTCAACTCTCAGGCCCGAGATACTAATCACTTGCCGAAGCAATTGCAACACATTTGCAAAGATTGTCAGGAGTCCACGAAATCCAGCGCGTGCCTTCGTCTCCCGTCCCTGGGTCCCTCCCCCAACGCGCTCTGACATTCCACACACCGCTGCGCCCAGGGCATCAGCTCCAACCGCCTCACGGGGATCCACTCATCGCAGTCCACACACCGCCCGTACTCCTCGGGATCCTCCTCCATCCGCCGCAGTGCCGCCTCGATCCCCGCGATCTCCTGGGCCCGCATCCGATTCCGTCGGGACGCGATCACCTGGTTCATCTCATTCAGGGGCTGCTCGTCTTCATCGGCCTGCCCCATCGGATCCGGCCGATTTGGCTCCACCTTCAGGTCCCCCTCATCCAGAAGCTCGCGGCGCTTCTCCCTCAGGCGCTCCCTCAACTTCTCCCTGGTCTCCTCGTTCATCGGCCTCTCCTCTTGCGGTTCCGAAGGGATCAAACCTTAACCAGACTCCCCTTCCCACTCCAGAGCCCATTCGCTATGGTGCCCTCGTCGACCACACAATTTAGCTACGGAGTACACCATGAAGAAGTGGACAGGCACTGGTATTCTGGCGACTCTCCTCGCCATCCTCCTCCTTGCGCCGGCAACCCTCTCCGCCGAAGAGGAGCGGTCCGAACGCCCCACCCGCGGCGATCAGCAGGCTCAAGAAGCTCAAGAAGACGCACAGGAAGCTCAGGAAGAAACCGAGGCCCCCGCCGCCCCACAGCGACGCGCGCCCAGGACCGCTCGGGCCGACGCCGGCAACGCCTCGGTCTCCGTCCTCGAGGCCACCGCTGCCGCCAACGTCGAGGACCGACAAGCCGTCGACGCCGGGGACTCCTTCTCCGCCGGCGACACCGTCTATGTGTGGATGGCCGTCCAGAACCCCGACGGCGAAGAGCAGCTCTCCGTCGTCTGGAAGGCCGGCGACACCGAGGTCCACACCTTTGAGATCACCGTCGGCCAGAGCCCCCGATGGCGCACCTGGGCTTCCAACCGCGTCGGACGCGCCGGCGATTGGACCGTCGAGATCCAGGACTCCTCGGGCAACACCCTCGAGACCGTCTCCTTCACGGTCTCCGAGAGCTGATCTCTCGGACCTACCCGGAACCGATCCGAAGACCCCTCCTGCACCCCGGGAGGGGTCTTCTGCTTGTCCTCCCGTTCCCCGTGTCGATACTCCCCTGCCGGGGCGCTCGTTCTTCCAAACCCTTCGTCCTCCCCTCTCAGCGAGATATTCGATGGTTCGCTACTCCCTGGCCCTACTCATCGCCTTCGGCCTCCTCCTCACCCTCGGGGCCTGCCGCTCCGCCCCCGACGAGGCCAGCTCCTCCGATCCCGCCCCGGAAGCCTCCGGTCCATCGGATTCCGAGGAACCCCAGCCCGAGGAACCCCGGCCCGAGGAACCCCAGCCCGAGGCATCCCATCTTTACGACTTCCAGATGACCACCATCACCGGTGAAGACCGCTCCCTCTCCGACTTCGACGGCCAGGTCCTCCTCTTCGTCAACGTCGCCAGCGAGTGCGGCTTCACCCGCCAATACAGCGGCCTTCAGGAGCTCTACGAGCGCTTCGAAGACCAGGGGTTCGCCGTCCTCGGGTTTCCCGCCGACAACTTCGGGGGTCAAGAGCCCGGCACCGACGAGGAGATCCAGGCGTTCTGCGAGAACCAATTCGGCGTCACCTTCCCCATGTTCTCCAAGATCTCAGTCACCGGCGAAGACCAACACCCCCTCTACGCCTTCCTCACCCGGGAAGCCGGCGAGGAGATCACCTGGAACTTCAACAAGATTCTGGTCGACAGATCTGGCGAGGTGATCGCTCACTTCCCCTCGCCAGTGGAGCCCCTCAGCGACGAACTCATCGGCGCCGTCGAAGACCTCCTTTGATGCTCGTTGTGAACCATTGACAGGTTCCGCCGAATCACCATAGTCGACCCATGGCGTCGACCCCTGAAATCAGCCGTGCCCAGACCAACCGCGACGGTGTTCGCCGGGTCCTGATCCTCACCCTCACTGTCCACCTGGCCATCTCCGCCGCCAAGCTGATCATGGGGTACCAGGCCCACATCGTCAGCCTCCAGGCCGACGGCCTTCACTCCCTCTTTGACGCCCTCTCCAACGTGATCGGCCTGGTGGCCCTCGGGATCGCCCTCCGCCCTCCCGATCCCGAACACCCCTACGGACACCGTAAGGTCGAAGTCGTGGCCAGCCTGGCCATCGGTATCATGCTCCTCTTGGCGCTCTTAGAGGTCGGCCGCGGCCTCTGGACTGCCGCCGCCGGCGAGTCCATCCCCCAGATCGGCCCCCTGGCCTTCGTCGTCCAGATCGTCGCCATCACCGCCGCTCTCTGTATCAGTTGGTATGAGCGTCGCAAGGCCGCCGACTACGACTCCATGTTGCTCGAGGCCGACGCCAGCCACACCCTCACCGACGCTCTGGCCGGCCTCTCGGTGATCGCCGGGATGACCCTGGTCACCCTGGGCTTTGCCCCCGGTGATGTCCTGGCCGCCCTGATCGTAATGGGCTTCATCGCCGTCGCCGCCTACCGGGTGCTGAAGAACGTCGCCGACGTCCTCGTCGACGCCGCCCTCCTCGACGCCGGCGAGATCCGCGAGATCGTCGAGGCCTTCGACGAGGTCCTCTCCTGCCATTACGTTCGCACCCGAGGCATGCGCGGCAACATTCACCTCGACCTCCACGTCACCATGCCCCCTTCGATGACCCTCTCTGAGGCGGGCGTCACCATGCTGGCCATCAAGACCCGCCTCCGACAACACTTCCCCGACCTCGCCGACATCGTGATGCAGGTCGAACCTCACAAACCCATCCACTACGAAGACGTCCCGGAAAGGCTGGTCTGATCCACAAACTTCGGGCACTCTCTTTCTTGCTGCTTATCTTCAGGTTGCGACCCACTGCCCCTTTCGCGGAGCGCTCCGTGGTCAAGCCATCTCAAGTCGTCGCCCTCAACGGCTTCGAAGACACCCTCCGCATCTTCGACGCCACCCCATGGGAGGACCGCCCCCTCGGTGATCCCAGCCACTGGCCTCCCCCCCTTCGGACCGTCGTGGCGATCCTCCAGAACACCCGGCACCCTTCGTTCTGCACCTGGGGGCCGGAACACTCCCTTCTCTTCAACAGGGCCCCCTCGGACCTGTCGATCCACATCATCGAGGACTCCCAAGACGTCGCCGAGCTTTTGCGCCTCATCCTCGTCCACAAGGGCCACCAGGTCCACCTCGCTATAGACGGCCCGTCGGGCATCGAGTCGGCCCGCACCCTCGGCCCCGACGTGATCCTTTGCGACATCGGCCTGCCCAAGATGGACGGATACCAGGTCGCCCAAGCCATCCGACAGGATCCCCAGATCACCCCTCGCTCCCTGATCGCCCTCAGCGGCTTCGCCCGCCCCGAAGACCGGCAGCGAGCCCTCGCTGCCGGCTTCGATCACCACCTGGCCAAGCCCTTAAACGAGGACCTCCTCGACCAGCTCCTCTCCGAGCTCGCCGAGTAGCCCTCAATGGCACTGCCAGAACGCCGTGTCCGTGAACACGTACATGATCCCCGCATCTCCGAGGTTCATGTACACGAACCCCTCGTCGAATTGGACCACCAGCTCTCCGAAGTGCTCCTCTCCCTGCAGCCAGATCGGCATCGGCCCGGACCAGGCATTACAACTGTAGAGCGCGCTCCTCACCGCCCGCAGGTCCTCGGGACCATCGTAGGGTACCGAGAACGCCCCCGACGGAATCTCTACCTCTTCTACGGAAAACGCCGTGGCGCTCTCTTCTCCCACCGGTAGCTCACCTTCGAACTCTCCCACCTCGTCGGACAAGAGCACCACCTCGACGTCACTATTGTACGGACTCCACGCCTGATTGCCCCCGAGAGTATACACAAAGAGCGACACAGCCCGGACGTTCTCTCCCAGCCGAGCCTGTAGCCCCGGCATGGTCTGGGCGTCGAGGGTCAACATATGCTGCAACGGCAGGTCGGCGTCGCCGTTCTTCACTGGCCAGCTCTCCGCCGTGACCCCAAAGGGCCGACCACCAATCCGGTTCATCGTGCCCCCATCAGGGGACTCGTCGGACTGCCGCTCCATCACGTACACCTTGGTCCGCCCCGCGTCGGGGTTCGCCTCCAGGTACGCCGTCGCCAGCCGCTTCAGCTTCGCCGCCCTCGACGTGTCCGCCGCCGCGGCCGCTCCCGCCGCCGCCAACACCTCCTCATACTGCCCGCCCAGAATCTGGCGGGCCTTATTGTGAAACTCCGGATCTTGTCGCGCCGCCAGAGCCCGACCGAAGTGGGGCCCGAAGAGCTCCCGGTTTTCGTAGTACAGATTATGAACCTTCCCGAACCAGTTGTGGTCCCCTAGCGCCGTAGGCTTCCCGGCGGCGACGCCGTCGAAGAGGGCCTCCACCAGTTCGGGCTCTCGCAACACCTCCAGGGCCTCGAACGACCGAGCCCATCGAGGATTCTCCAGATCCCTGGCATCTCTCAAGGCCAGCTTCAACGCCCGGTCTCTCGGAAGACTCTCCAGCGCTTTTTTATAATCCGGCCCGACGCGATGAGACACCTCATAGTCCCGCTCCACGGAGGTCAGATGGGTGAGGTTCACAAATCGCTCATGCTCCTCGGGGACCTTCTCGGTGTCCGCCAAGATCCCCAGGATCGCTCGGTGATAGGTGTCCCGAACCAGCGGGAGCTCCGCCTCCTCCCATCGAGCTACCAGCTCCGGCAACAGGGCGTCCCCCAGACGACTCAGGCCGTACACCACGTTGTCCATGCCCGTAAACGTTCCGTAGTCTCCCGTAGCGATCGTGGTCACCATCTCGAACGCTCGCTTCACTATTCCCTCATCGTCGGCCACGGCCTCCAGCACGAGATAGGGGTTCGTCTTCGTGTACTGGCCATCAAAAATCTCCGTCAACCGAGCCACCAGGGCGTCTCGATCGAGGGCTCGCAACGCCCGGATCATCTCCTCCGTTCCAGGCTCCGGCCTCCGCCCACTACTCAGATGAAGCTGGCCCTGATCGAGGATCAGGTCCTGCGGTGTCGAAACGCTCTGCAGCGTGATCTGCTGGACGAGATCATTGGAGGGCTCTTCGCCCACCTCCAGAGCCTTCAAGATCCCCGCTACCAGGGCCAGCTCCGCGGGTCGCCCAGAGCCCGCCTCCGCCAGGTTCTCTGCGATCTTCCAATAGGTCTCCGGGGAGTCAGACCGCCCCAGGAGCAGCTCGAAGACCTTGGCCTTCGCGTCTCCATAGAGGCTGGACCGCGACATGAACCACTCCAAATCCTCGGGCTCCGCCACGGACCAGGCCGCCTGGGTCGGATCGAACCCCGGAAAGTCATCTGGGGAACTCTTGACCTCTCTCAACACCGCCCGGGCCCACTCCTCCTCGGTGGCGAACTGGGCCACGAACTTCGCCTGGCCCTCTTGTCCTTCCTCGCTGTACGAATCCATCCGCATGCTCACCAACTCCCCCTCGGCGTTCACCATGTCCACGTTGCTGGGAAATCCCCTCCGCACCCGGGTCGTCGCCAGTGGCCCAACCACAAGATCTTTGATCTCCTCTACGTCGACCTTGCCGAAACGAAACATCACCAGCTTCAGGCCCAGCTGAACCTCGGGGGAACACTCCTCGAACCGGGTCTCCACGGTGGCAGGATCAGTGGCGAATGCGTGCATCGCCAGACGATCCAGGTCGATCGGCCAGAACTCCGTGAGCCGCTCCGCCTCAAACGCAGGCTCTACGTAGCCGCCGCCGCCGTAGTCATCGTAAAACCCGTCGTCGTAGTACTCATCTTCGTAGTACTCGTCCTCGTAGAGGTCGTCGCCCGCCCCACCGCTGTCCTCGTCGAAGGCCGTCACCTTCACCAAGAAATCCATCACGTCCCCTGCCGACAGGAATTTCAAAGCGCCCGGACCCGCCAACTCACGCCAGATCCCCGGGTCCTGCCAGGCCGCGTAGTCCCCCCGTCGAACCAGCTCCCACAGGAACCGATGCCGCTCGCCCCAGTCGAGCTCCGACAGGGGATCCATCTTCATATAGCTCTGGGCCTCCTCGATCTGTCGAACCATGGAGGGGATCTTCTCCACGGGCACACCACGCACGGACTCGCTCATCTCAGCCTCCTGGGACAGTGGTTGGGTTCGAACCGCGCCATAGTAGCGCCGGCGAACGAGAATTCAATAGATCCCTGCCCTTGGAACCGACCCCTAGAACCGACCCCGCACCCCGACCCGCACGCTCTCATCGGTGATCCCCACAGCAGGCGTCACCGTAAGCTCCTCTTCCAGCCGCCGGGTGGCCCGTCGTTGGATCCCGAACATCGCCGCGTCGAAGGCCAGCAAAAACGCCCCTTGGAGGACCAGGGACGGCCCGTATCCCCTGAGCCGATCGTCGTCGAGGCGCTCCCCACGCTCCATCAGAGCCCACCCGGCTGCCATATACCCCGCGTTCAACCCCACGTTCACCAGAAAGATCTTCTCCCGGTCATGACTGGCCCGCATCGTCTCCCCTGCGTCCCTCGCCATCGGGTCCTCCCTGAGCGCACCGGCCATCCCCACCCCGCCGATCACGGCGTTCACCGAGTTCCACCCCAGGTTCATCTCATGAAAGTACCGCGTCGGCCCCTCACCCCTCGCTCTCCCCACTGCACCGGTGACCATATTCACCGCAGACCACCCCAGGAGCACCCCCATCCCCCAGATCGTCCGGCTTCGCCGGGCCTCGTTCTCGGCCCTCACCGCCTCGTCCACGTCCACCATCTCCATCTCTTCCCGGTCCACCGTCACCTCTTCTGCGCTGACGGGCATGGCCACGGCCACCGCGATCGCCACCACCACCCAACTTATCAACCCTCGTTTCCACATCGGCACACTCCCAGGTTCCTTTGACTCGGTTCGAAATCAACGACACGGGAACACAGACTTCAAGAGGTCTTGTGACGTGACGATCCCGGCGCCACCGGTTTGAAACTACGCCCCTCTCTCGATACACTCCCTCGCCACCTGACCGGTAACGATCTTCACTCCGAGCAGATCCATGCGCCCAATGATCCTCTCCATCGCCGTCATCGTCCTCCTCACCGCCTGCGGCGACGATGAGGCTCCCGGCCTCGAATGCCCTCCTGGCGAGGAAGTCAATCCCATCTCCGGTCAATGCACTCGCGCCTCCGAGCCCGAGCCCGATCCTGACCCCGAGCCCGATCCTGACCCCGAGCCCGATCCTGACCCCGAACCCGATCCCACCCCGATCCTCTGCGAACCCAGTATGGATCTCGACTCCCACACGGAGTGCTTCTTCTTCGCCCACTCCCCCTCCACCCTCTACCGAATCGACCCCTTCCGAGAGATCGTCGAGCCCCTCTTCGGGGTCCCCGAAGGTCTCTTCGATATCGACACCACTCCCTCCGGCGCCCTCTACGGGATCTCCATCACCACGCTCTACCGCTACGACTACGACACCGAGCAGTGGAACACCGTCGGAGACATGGGCGTCATCGAGAACGCCAACGGCCTCTGCGTCAACATGGACGGACAAGCCTACATGACCGCCAGCGACAAGCTCTACCTCTTAGACCTGAACACCGCCCAGGCCACCCAGGTCGGCTCCATGGGATGGAGCTTTAACTCCAGCGGTGACTGCGTCATCGACAAGGGCAACCGCATCTTCATGAGCTCCGACGCCTCGATTGGCCACGACACCCTCGTCGAGATCGACGGCAGCACCGCCGCGGCCTCCACCGTCGGCTCCACGGGCTTCTCCCAGATCTACGGCCTCACCGCCGCCTGGGGTCTCCTGATCGGCACCACTGGCACGGGCAACGTGATCCTCATCGACCCCCAGACCGGCCAGGGAGAGCTCCTCTTTAACGCTGCAGGCATCGAATTCTACGGCGCCGCCAGCACCCCTGAGCGCTGAACTGAGGCACCATGGCACTGCGCCAGATCGAGATCTACCTGTCGGAATCTGCCGATCCCTTCCCGTCCCTGGACGATGAATTCAGCATCGTCGACCGTCACGACCTGACCTTACAAAGCGGGGCCCGCCTGGTCCGCATCCTCGCCGACACCACCAGCACCGACGCCCTCTTGGAGTGGCTCCAAGAGAAGGCTGGCGCCGACGGGGACTATCGAATCGTCATCACCGCGGTCACCGCCACCCTCCCCCGATCCGAAACTCCCGAGGAGGACGAAGAGGAAGACGAAAAATCGGGGACCTCCGAGGCTCCCCGGATCAGTCGCGAAGAGGTGATCGAGGAGGTCAACGACTCCCTGCGAACGACCAGCGTCCATTACACCCTCGTCGGCCTCTCCACGATCGTCGCTACTGGCGGCATGCTCCGCGACAGCCCGGCCATCGTCATCGGCGCCATGGTTATCGCCCCTTTGATCGGCCCCAATATTGCCCTCGCTCTTGGCACCACTCTGGCTGACTTTCAACTCATTAGAAGGTCCCTTATCGTCAACGGACTCGGCCTCCTGCTGGCTCTGGTTCTCGCCACCCTCGGCGGCTTCCTCCTCCCCGTAGACCTCACGGTCGCCGAGATCGCCTCTCGTACCGAAGTCAACATCGGCGACATCGCCCTTGCCCTCGCCGCCGGCGTCGCCGGTGTCCTCTCCGTCACCCGTGGGGTCTCCACCGCCCTGATCGGCGTCATGGTTGCCGTCGCCCTCCTGCCTCCCCTGGTCGCCGTCGGCCTCTGCCTGGGCGCCCAGGACTACTCCGGTGCTTTTGGCGCCGCCATGCTCACCCTCACCAACATCGTCGCCATCAACCTCGCCGGCATCATCACCTTCCTGGTCCAGGGGCTCCGACCCACCTCGTGGTACGAAGAAGAGAAGGCTCGCAAAACCCGCTTGATCGCAGCCCTCCTCTGGCTCCTCGTCCTCGCCGCCCTCATCTCCTCCATCTTTATCTCACCCCTGGGCTAGCACTCTTCCGTATCGACGAGCGACGTCCTCAGTAGAACTCGTTCCGCGTGACCCCCGGGCTCGCCACCAGCACACACTGCCCCCCCTCTTCTATCGGGGTCAACCTCACCTCGTAGGTGTGATTGTAGGCCGGATCGCATCGAAAGTCCGAGATCCCTCGCACCAGATAGTCACCGTCCCTCACCACAGTCTCGAAGGTGAACACCAGCGCCTCCTCTGGAAGATGCACCCCCGCCGATCGCCAGGATTCCACGGCCTCCTGTGAAGGTTCGCATCGCTCCGTACCGCAGCACGTCGACAAATCGGAGAGCCGCGGCAACGCCGACGGCAGTTCACAGCTCTCCTCGTAAAGAGCCTGCACACTCTCCACCATTCGCTCCACCTCGGCGATGGCCTCCGCGGCGTGATCCTCCTTGATCTTCTGAAACGTCAGGGGCAACACCACCCCGATGAAACACCCCACCACGGGGGCACAGATCACAAACCCAAGCATGATCTTGTAGGGCAGTGGCAATCTCGGTCGTCCGGACATCAGTCTTCCTATCGTAAGTGGTGATTTCCCAGGGAACACTCTAAGGGTTTCTTTCGCTCAGAAAAGCCCCTTTCCACCCAGGTACCTCGACCGGAGACTCGAGGCCCCCTCGAACCACGACGACAAATTCCCTTGACGCAGCCCCCCGAAACCGGTTAGACCATCTCTCCCCGCGGCGCTCACCCGCCGCAACGGAATCGGGGCGTGGCGCAGCCTGGTAGCGCACTTGCATGGGGTGCAAGGGGTCGCAGGTTCAAATCCTGTCGCCCCGACTTCCGAGAAAGCGGTTGATCCTTAACGGGTTAGCCGCTTTTCTCATTTCTTGGCTCCAGGAGCGTCGACAGATGATTGCTGAAGATGTGGTCTTCTACTTCGAGATGGCTCGCCATCCCGAGGTCGGCGCCACACACCTTCTTCCCTTTGTGGAAGATATCGTTCATGAGGAGCAGCCCTACACCTTCTTCTACGCCCCCCAAGAGGTCCACGCCTGGAGCCCGAGGCTTCAAAACGTGATCTTCCAGCGCGTTCATCCACTCGCCAACTCCCTCCCCTGGTACTTCCAACGGAGTGCCCCGGACCTCGACTAGTCGCCCGGGACCTCGGCTACTCCTGGCGGCCGGTCAGTACCTCTCTCAGCCTCCGACGGCGATGATCCCCGTGCCTGACCTCAGCAACAGCACCACGAGCGCCAGCAACCCGGACACGAGCAACCCCCCAGAGATCCACAAGATCCACCGGTGCGACAACCCCAGCTCTTTCTCATCACTCCGGGTCGGCACCCGCCGATAGCTCACGAACGACAGCACCAAAATCCCCACGCCGGTGCCCACAAACCCCCCCCAGGGCGGAGATGATCCACTGAGGCTCCACCTCGGTGACGAACTCCGTGACCCCGATCCCCACGGCCATACAGGCCAGACTGGTCCGCAGCCAACTCGCCAGAGTTCGCTGTCTCGCCAGAAACGTCCGCTGGTCCGCCCACTCCGTCCGCTCTTCAGCCAGCTCTTCTCGCTCGTCCCGATCTGTCATATGCTCAAAGATGAGAACCCCGGTGTCTCTGGCTACCCTCTGCCCCCCCCTGCAACTGCTCTCCTTCCCTCTCAGCCTACGATATGACTCGACATCTATTCTTCGCCGCACTCCTCGTCGCCCTCACGGCCTGCGGCGAACCCGAAGCGATCAGCGTGAACCAAGGTGGCCCCACCGGCGAACCCAACACGGACGTAGCCGAACGGTTCGCTCGGGCTTTCGAAGGAAGCGTCATTCTCTACACCACCTACTTCGATACGATCTGCGAATGCGGTGATGGCCAGGCCGTGTTCTGCGAGGACAACGATCCGGGCTTAATCGACGAGGTCTCCGCCTGTATTCGAGACGCTGTAGAGTCCGGTCCGCCACCACCGGACTCCCTCGAGGGCTACCTCCTTTGCCATGAAGCGAACCACCCCGAGGTCTTCGCCTGCGCAGACGAAGTCAAGGCCGCCGCCGATACCTGTGAATCCGCCGATGAGGTCGACTTCAGCTGTATCGACGAGCTCGACGGGCAAGACAGCACTCTGGAAGACTGCGAAAGCCTCATCGACGCTGAGATCCGCAGTTGGTTTGACGACGCCACGATCGACGACTGCCACCCCTGACCTCGGCGCACAGCTACCGCAACCACGCCGATCACCACACCCCGAACACCGCCAGGATCAACAAGACCGCCCCCACCGCTAAGATCAACTCCACCACGAACCCGAACCCGAAGGGCTTCCACCCGATCCCCTTCAGCTTCTTCAGGTCCACGGAGAGCCCGATCCCCGACAGGGCCACCAGGATCAAGAACCTCGACGTCGCCATCAGACCCTCCTGAAGCCCCTCGGCCAACCACCCCAGGCTGTTCGCCGCGGCCAACGCCAAGAACCCCAACACAAAGGTGGGGAAGATCTCCCGGATCTTCACCTTCTCCCCGGTCTCGGCCTGCATTCGCCGCCGGTAGAAGTAGGCCACCCCGAGGACGACGGGCACGATCATCACGTTCCGGGTCAGTTTGATCGTCGTCGCGACCTTGCCGGCCTCCTCGCTAAAGATGAACCCCGCCGCCACCACCTGCGAGGTGTCGTTGATCGCTGTCCCCGCCCACACCCCAAAGATCAGATCGCTCATCCCCAGCAAGGTCCCGATCAGGGGATAGAGCAGCACGCTCAGCACCCCGAAGAGGGTCACGATCCCCACGGCCATCGCGACCTCGTCCTCATCGGCGTCGATCAAGGGCGCCGTGGTCGCCACCGCCGTGTTCCCGCAGATCGACACCCCGACGGCGATCAACAACACCCGCCGCAAGGCGACCTTCAGCAACCTCCCCAGCGCCACGGCCACCACGAAGACCGCCGCGATCAGCGTCACGATCACGATCAGGCCTTCCAGCCCAAACCCTCGGATCTCCTGAAAGCTGATCCCCGCCCCCAGGAGCACGATGGCCACCTTCAGAAACTTCTTCAGCCCCAGCTTTACCCCGGGACCGTAGACCTTCATGTCGGGCCGCAGGATGTTCGCCACCAGGATCCCCAGCACCACAGCCACGAACACCGGGCCGATCACAGGCGGCAAGAATTGTGCGATCAGCGCCGACGCTCCAGCGACGATCAATAGGAGCAGCACACCCGGAAAGAGGCTCTTCATCCTTGCTCTCGACCCAGAAACGCTTCGACGGCCTCGACGTGCTCTTCGTCGACCCAGAGCTCACAGAACGGCCCGAGCTCTGCTGCCAACGCATCCTCCCGTGGAAGCGCTACGGCTCGCCATGCCCCGGCCTTCAGCGCCCCGATCACCGACCGCGGGGCCCCGGCGAGCCGGGCGGCGAAGTCCTTTAGCCCCTCGTCGAACCCCTCCGGCGAAAGCACCACCTCCACCAACCCCGCCTCCTCGGCCTCC
>SKON01000264.1 GCA_007120035.1 Myxococcales bacterium | reverse complement strand
CAGCGACAGATGGTGATCAAGGTCCTGAGGGCGGACCGCCGCGACGACCCGGATGCGGTGGCGCGGTTCTTGGAGGAAGCTCAGATCACCTCGCAGCTGACGCACCCGGGGATCGTCCCCGTCCATGAGCTTGGCGTGCTGGAAGACGATCGCCTCTTCTACACCATGCGGGAAGTCCAGGGGCGGACCCTCACGGAGGTGATCGCCGAGACCCACGCGGAATTCGCGGCGTTGACGGAGGAGGAGAGAGATTGGGACCAGAGTTTTCGGGGCCTGATCGATATCTTTCGCCGCCTCTGCGAACCCCTGGCCTACGCCCACGCCCGGGGGATCATTCACCGGGATCTGAAGCCGTCGAACGTGATGGTGGGAAGCTTCGGGGAGGTGCAGGTGCTGGACTGGGGCCTGGCGAAGGTGCTGGGGACCCTGGCGGAGGACGACACCGCGGCGACCGATGACGAGGAAGAGCGAACACCGGGACGGCCACCGGGGATGGACACCCAATTTGGGACCATCGTCGGCACGCCGGCGTTCATGCCGCCCGAGCAGGCCCGGGGAAGGCTCAACGAGATGGGGCCAGCCTCGGACGTGTACTCCCTGGGAGCGATCCTCTTCACGATCCTCGACGGGGAGCTGCCCTTCTCGGGGCCCAGCCCGGCGGCGGTGATCTTCGACGTGATGGAGGGACTGCAGCGAGAGCCCGGTGCCGGGCTGGGGGCCCCGGCCCAGCTGGTGGAACTCTGCATGCGCGCCATGAGCATCGACCGGAGGGTTCGCCCGGCGGATGCTTCGGAGCTGGCCGGGGAGATCGAGGAGTGGCTCGCCGGCTCGGATCGGCGGGCTCGGGCCCAGGAGTTGGTGCGGGAAGCCGCCGAGATCCCCCCCCAGCTGGAGGAACTTCGCGAGCGAGCTGAGGAGCTGCGCCGAGAGGCCCAGGCTCTCCTGGATCGCGTGGATCAGAGCGCGCCTGTCTCGGAGAAGAAGGCTGCCTGGAACCTGGAGGATGAGGCGAGCTTTTTGGAGCGGGAGGTCGGGGCTCGCCGGGCTCGCCTGGTGCGCCTCTTGGAGACGGCCCTGGCCTCCGTTCCCGATCTAAACGAGGCCCATGACCAATTGGCCGAGCTTTATCGCCGAGACCACCAGATCGCCGAGGAGTCCCGAGATGTGGAGATGGCCACCATCTACGAGATCTATCTCCGAGCCCATAACACGGGCAAGCACGACGAGTACCTGGCAGGGCGAGGAATGCTCACGCTCCACACCTCGCCAGGGGGGGCCCGGGTCGACCTCTATCGATACGTGCAGCAGAACCGGATGCTCGTGCCCGGCCTGAAGCGGTTTCTGGGCCTGGCACCGGTAGAGGTGGAACTCTACATGGGGAGCTACCTCCTGGAAGTGCGTGCCGCCGACCGCGCCGTCGTTCGGTATCCCCTGCGAATCGGACGAGGGATGCACTGGACCGGGGATCCTCAAGGCGATGCCGGTTGGTCCCTTCACCTGCCGGAGCCCGGGGAGCTTCGACCTGAGGACTGCTACATCCCGGAGGGGGTCTTCTGGTCCGGCGGCGACTCCCGGGCGATCAACGGGCTGCCCCGAGAGGAGGTGTGGCTGCCCTCGTTTGTGATCAAGCGCGATCCCGTCACCAACCACGAATATCTGCGGTTTCTCAACGATCTGGTCGACAAGGGGCGCCACGAAGAGGCCGACCGATGGTGCCCTCGGGCCGCGGGGAACACAGGAGCATCCACGGGAACCTCGGTATATCGCCGCGATGAGATGGGGTACTTCCGCCCCGAATCGGACGACGAGTTTCGCCAACTCCCGGTGACCCTGATCACCTGGCACGCCGCCCGAGCCTACGCCCGGTGGTACTCGGACCAGACGGGCCAGAAGTGGCGCCTGCCGACAGAGCACGAGTGGGAGAAGGCCGCCCGAGGGGTGGACGGCCGGTTCTATCCCTGGGGAGACTTCCTCGATCCCACCTGGTGTCGGATGCTCCCGAGCTCACGAAACCAACCCAGCGCGGCCCCTGTGGGGGCCTATCCAGACGATCTCAGCCCCTACGGGGTTCGGGGAATGGCTGGAAATGTTCGGGACTGGTGCTTACCTAACGATCCGGGGGAGATGAACGCCCCTCATTTCCAGGCCCCCTTTCGCGGCGGCTCTTGGTTCGCCACCGCCGATATGTGTCGGTTGGCCAGCCGAGAGTTGAAACCCCCGGAGGCGCCCTCGCCAGGGACGGGCTTTCGACTCGCTCGAGACTACTAGAGCGAGACCACTGGATCGCTTCGTGAGCAATCGATGACTGACTCCTTGTTGAACCATTCGGCCCTGACGGGTTCCTACTTCTTTCCTCGCCAGGAGACTCCCAAAGAGATCTTCTGGGTGGAGACCGCCACGGATCGACTCGCCTGCGCCTATCACCAGGTCGACGGCGCCGAGCGGACCCTGATCCACTACCACGGCAACGGGGAAGTGGTGGCCGACTACGTGCCCCACATGGCGGAGATCTTCGCCGGGTTCGGGCTGAGCACCCTCTTCGTGGAGTACCGAGGCTACGGGGCGTCCACTGGCGAGCCGGCCCTGGCGGCCCTCTTGGACGACGTCCCGGCGGTCTTTGAGGCCCTGGATCAACCCGCCGAAGATCTCTTTGTCTTCGGCCGGTCCATCGGCTCTCTCTACGCCGTGGAGTTCGCCCACCGATATCCGGAGATCGCCGGGCTGATCCTGGAGAGCGGCATCGCAGACGTCCTGGAGAGGATCCTGGTCCGGGTCAGCCCCCGTGATCTGGGCGCCGACTTTCAGACGATCCGAGACGAGGTGGAGCGCCTCTTCAACCAGGAGGAGAAGCTCGGGGCCTACGAGAAGCCCCTCCTGGTGCTCCACGCCCGCCGAGACCACCTGGTCAACGTCAGCCACGGACAGCGGCTCCACCTCTGGGCGGCGAGCCTCCAGAAGCGCCTGTCGATCCTGCCTCAGGGAGATCACAACAGCATCTTTGCTGCCAACGAGCAGGAGTATCTGCGGCAGCTCAAGCTCTTCTTCTCGATGCACGGAAAGCGGACCCTGACGGTCTGATCGCCCGTAGGTTCAGCGAGCGATATCTCGTCGAAGGTGCTTTCCTTCAAAATGAATCGTGTCGGCGCCGGCGTAGGCCAGCGCTCGGGCCTCCGAGAGATCTCGGCCAAGGCCGACGACGCTTAGGACGCGGCCGCCGGCGGTGACCAGCTCATCGCCTCTTTGGACCGTGCCGGCGTGAAAGACGAGCTCTTTCACGGACTCCAGCCCGTCGATGGACAGGCCTCTGGGATAGGAGCCGGGGTAGCCACCGCTGGCCAGGACGACACAGACCGCGGCGGCGTCGGAGAAGGTCAGGTTCACCTCCTTCAGGCGTCCCTCGGCGGTGGCGAGGAGCACCTCCAAAAGGTCCGTCTGAAGCCGGGGAAGGACCACCTGAGTCTCGGGATCGCCGAACCGCACGTTGAACTCGATCAGCTTCGGCCCGTCGGCGGTGATCATCAGCCCGGCGAAGAGCACCCCCTGGAATGGGGTGTCCCGAGCGACCATGGCCCGAACGGCGGGCTCGACGATCTCTCGGAGTGCCCGGTCCACCACATCGGGCCCCACGTCGGGGACGGGTGAGAACGTCCCCATTCCTCCTGTGTTGGGGCCTTCGTCGCCGTCATAGGCCCGCTTGTGATCCCGAGCCACCACCATGGGCGCCACGGTGCCGCCGTCGACGAAGGCCATCAGGGAGACCTCCTGACCGACGAGAAACTCCTCCACCAGGATGCGATCCCCAGCGCCGCCGAAGGCTCGGTCTTCCATGATGCGGTCCACCGCCGCCAGTGCCTCGTCTCGATCGGCGGCGATGATCACGCCTTTCCCGGCGGCTAAGCCGTCGGCCTTGATCACCACGGGCTCCTCGGCGGGGAGGCCCCGCAGGTACTCCCGGGCTTCGTCGGGATCCTCGAAGGTCTCAGAGGCCGCTGTGGGGATCCCCCACTCCCGGCAGAGCTCCTTGGTGAAGACCTTGCTGGTCTCCAGCTCGGCGGCGGCCGCTGTGGGTCCGAAGGCCAGGATCTCCCGCTCCGTCAGCCGGTCCACGAGGCCCATGGCTAGCGGCGCCTCGGGCCCGACCACCACGAGGTCCACGGACTCCGAGGCGGCGAGCTCTACTAAGCCCTGTACGTCCGTGGCGGCCACGTCGCAGCACCGGGCGACGGCGGCGATCCCGCCGTTGCCGGGGGCCGCCAGGACCTCCTCGACGCCGGGGCTCTTCTGAAGCCCCCAGCAGAGGGCGTGCTCTCGGGCTCCGGAACCTACGACCAGGACTTTCATGGGTGCCTCATCTCGCGGGGATGCTGTGTCGCTCTCTGCCAATCAGTGACGGAAGTCAGTGACGGAAGTGCCGCATGCCGGTGAAGACCATGGCGATATTCGCCTCGTCGGCGGCGTCGATGGACTCCTGGTCGCGGATGGAGCCCCCGGGCTGAATGATCGCCCCGATGCCCGCCGCAGCGGCCAGGTCTACAGTGTCCCGCATGGGAAAGAAGGCGTCCGAGGCCATCACGGCGCCTCGGGCCTTCGCCCCGGCTTGCGCTGCGGCGATCCGAGCGGCCCCGACGCGGTTCATCTGCCCCGCCCCGACGCCGAGGGTCATGGACTCCTCGGCCACCACGATGGCGTTGGACTTCACGTGCTTCACCACTCGCCAGGCCAGCTCCATGGCTCGCCGCTGCGTGGCCGTGGGCTCTCGTTGGGTCACGACCTCCCACTCGGCGGCGGGCACGACGCCCCGATCCCAGCCTTGCACGAGGAGCCCGCCCGGGACGGACTGCACCTTGCGGCCCCGGGGCTGGTCACCGTCGGCGACGGCGAGGAGCCGGAGGTTCTTCTTCTGGGTGAGGATCTCCATGGCGTCGTCGGAGAAGCTCGGGGCCATGACGATCTCCAAGAAGATCTCGTGAAGGGCCTCGGCGGTGGCGGTGTCGACCTCCCGGTTCAAGGCGATGATCCCCCCGAAGATCGAGATCGGGTCGGCCTCCCGGGCTCGCTGAAACGCCTCGGCGATCGACTCCCCGACGCCTACGCCGCAGGGGTTCACGTGTTTCACAGCCACGGCGGCGGGCCCTTCGAACTCCCGGAGGATCGCGAGCGCCGCGCTGGCGTCGTTGATGTTATTGAAGGAGAGCGCCTTGCCGTGGAGCTGCTCGGCGTCGGTGAGCCACCCCTGGGCGGCCCGAGGCTCGGCGTAGAACGCCGCCTGCTGGTGGGGGTTTTCGCCGTACCGGAGCACGTCCACAAGATCGTAGCTCACGGTCAGGGACTCCGTGAACTCCTCGTCGCCTGTGGCCTCCGTGAGGTACTCGGCGATCAGCGCGTCGTAGGCCGCGGTGTGTCGGAACGCTTTCGCGGCCAACCGGCGCCGGGTCTCGTCGCTGACCCCGCCGCCGCCGAGCTCCTCCAGCACGCCGTCGTAGTCCTCGGGGCTCACCACCACGGTGACCCGCTCGTGGCTCTTCGCCGCGGCCCGAACCATCGTGGGGCCACCGATGTCGATCTGCTCGATGGCCTCCGCGAAGGAGCCCCCCTT
>SKON01000081.1 GCA_007120035.1 Myxococcales bacterium | reverse complement strand
GAACTATGCTCGGAAATGTACCGCCGCCAACCCCGACGGTCCGGTGTCCTTCCCCAACAACCCCGACCCTCCGGTGTCCTTCCCCAACAACCCCGACCCTCCGGTGTCCTTCCCCAACAACCCCGACCCTCCGGTGTCCTTCCCCAACAACCCCCACGGTCCGGTGTCCTTCCACAACAACCCCGACTACTCAAAGGTCACGTAAAAGATCCCCAGACACATCTCATCGGTCGTCCCATCGCCCCACCGCACGTCCTGGGGCTCGATCCGCTCGCCCTGGATGATCGGCTGATTCGCGGCGCTGTTGTCCCACTCGCACTCGATCCACAGCTGGTCACCGGGCGCCAACACCTCGGGCTCTTCCAACACGAACTCGTACTGCCAGTTGAAGTCCCACCGGGGTACATCCAACAAACAGGCCTGCCCTGTGGACCGTTGGATCCACTGCCGCCCTCGGGTCCCCAAAAGGTGCATGTGGAGGTTCGCCGAGTAGATCCTCACGTTCGCCCCCAGCATCGACGCGATGTCGAACCCGAAGGAGTGCCTCACCTCGGCGTCCCCGGCGGGGATCAGCATGCTGTTCGGGTTGCTCAACCAGTTCGGGTTCGCCCAGGGCAGGTACATCGCCGACCGCTCCACGGTCTCATCGAACCGGAACTGTACGGCGCTCCGATCCGTATGGGTCTCCCCTTCGTAGGTGTTGTAATGAACCTGCACAATCACCTTCGACCCGGGCTCCACGGGCAGCCCTGTGCCCTCCGGGAAGTCGATCCCCAACCCTCCCGGTGCCCAGGACCCCAGCCACGCGACTCCTCCGGGCCGCCCGAAGTTCTCGTCACTGATCCCCGGGGTCCCAAAGCAGGTGTACCCCGGGCCCTCCTCGGCGGCTTCCCGGGCCTCCACCTCGGCAGCCAACTCCGGTGGCGCGTAGAAGGCGATCACGTGGTGTACGATCTCCGGATTGCCGGGGCTCACGTTGAACCCCGTGATGTACCCCGGCTCCTCTTCCGTCCAGTCGATCGGGAAGCACCGATAGTCATCGGGCTGAAGCCGCGGCTCGTAGTCCACGGGCATCTCCAGCTCCACGTCCACCCGGGAGAGGCTCGTCGCCGAGGCCTCCAACGGCGGCGCCGGATCCGCCGGATCTCCCTCGGCGGCCCCCTCTTCAAAGAACTCCAAGAGGAGCTCTCGCTCCTCCGGTTTCAACGCAAAGGAATGCCGATACTCCGTGCACTCATCGCCGGCCAGCCACGGCGGCATCGTCCCTTCTCGGATCGTCGCCTCCGACAGGAGCCGGTTTGAGTACACCCCCTCGTAGGTGATCAGCTCCAACCCGCCGATATCGTCCACCCCGTGGCATCCTCCACAGCGGGCCTCGATGATCGGCTGGGCGTGCTGATAATAGGTCACCGACGCCGGCCCCTGGTTCGGGTCGGTCTGGTTCGGGTCGGTCTGGTTCGGGTCGGTCTGGTTCGGATCCTGATTCGGATCGGTCTGATTCGACTCCTGGTTCGGCTCACCGCCGGGATTATCGGGATCCCCGCACCCCACAGAGAGCCCCATCACCACACCACCTACCAACAACGCCCGCCAGGTTTTCATCATCGTCTCAACCCTTTTCGTATTCCAGCCGCAGCCGAATCAGCAAATCGTGAAGCTCCGGCTTTCCCCTCGGTTCCTCCGGCAGATCACTGCTCAACCGGGCGTCCGTCAGCTCTCGCATCAGCCTCCGAAACTCTCGCCCGTAAAACTCGAGGTCCACGTCCTCCATCAAGGTCTCTTCAGAGCCCCGCAGCTTCAAGGTGATCAAGTCCCCCAGGTAGGGCAACCGATACCGATGATTCAGCCTCATGATATTGGCCTCCACCTCACCGGTCTCCATCAGGTGCATCCCCGTCAGGATCACCCGGAACACGTAGAGCAATGGCTTGAGCTGTCGCTGCCGCTCAAAGGAGTTCCACAGCTTCTGGGCGTAGGCCCGGTAGGATTTCCCGTACTCTTTGGTGATGCACAGGGAAGCGATCTCCCGGAGCTCCTCGAAATAACTCCCCTGATGATGAACCAGGGGAGAGTAGATCTCCTCCAACACATCGGGGTTCTGCCTCAGGAGCAGCTCGAAATACCGCTTTACGTCGTGGGTCACCAGATCCACGTCGTGGCCGCCGAGGTGGCTGTGTACCTGCAGGGTCTCCTGCTCGGTGTACAACCCCACCACCTTATCCAGGGGCAAGACATGAGCCCCTCGTAAATTTAGGTCCGAGTCGAAGGACGGAAATCCGTAGAGGTGACTGCCCGTTAACGTGGCGAAGACCAGCGGGAATGGCTGGCGATTCACCACGGACTTCAGGACCTGCTCTTCCTTGGCTTGCATGTGTTTTTCGCCGGGTTTGTTCCGAAGCCGTTTCTTTTGGGCCCCTATGTTCTCATAACCACCCACCGACGAACAACTCCTCATTGTTCCGTTGTTTTGCTACTCTGGCCTCGACGAGTCCCCATGACCACCATCACGATCCAAACTCACTCCGGCGTATCACCGCTCTCGAAGTCTTCCTGGGATGCCCTCGTGGCCGACCAGAGCCCCTTTTTGGAGCACGGATTCCTGGCCACCCTCGAGGAGACGGGCTGCCTCGATGAGTCCTCGGGCTGGACACCGGTGATCTTCACGGCCCATCAGGACGGCGAGCTCGTCGGCGCCGTTCCCTTCTACCTGAAGGTCCACTCCGCCGGGGAGTTCGTCTTCGACTGGGCCTGGGCCGACGCCGCCCTCCGCGCCGGGATTCCCTACTACCCCAAGGGAGTCGTCGCCGTCCCCTTCACCCCCGTGACGGGTGCACGGATCCTGACCCGACCCGGCGTCGCCAACGAGGCCGCCCTGAAGAAGGCCCTTATCGAAGCCGTCTTAGACTTCGTGGATCAACAAGATCTCTCGTCGGTGCACTTCAACTTCCTGCCCTCCGAGGATCTCCCCCTCTTCGAAGACCTGGGCCTCCCCACCCGGATCGGCATCCAGTACCACTTTCGAAACGACGACGGTTCCGGGACGCCCTTTCAGGACTTCGATGGATACCTGTCGGGGTTTCGCTCCAAGACCCGGGCCAACATCCGCCGGGAGCGCCGGATCCTTCGAGACAACCAGGTCACCACCGAGATCCGTCGCGGACCGGACCTCCAGGAGAGAGACCTGGCGTTCCTCTTTCAATGCTACCGCGACACGGTCCAGAAGTTCTTCTACGGCCAGCAGTACCTCAACGAAGACTTCTTCCTCACCATCGGCGAGGCCCTCCCGCAGCGCCTCCACACGGTCTTCATCGCCCACGACGGCGAACGCTTCGGGGGCACCTTCAACCTGGCCAAGAACCGCCGCCTCTACGGCCGGTACTGGGGGGCGCTCCGAGACCTCCGATTCGCCCACTTCGAGGCCTGCATCTACCGCCCCGTCCAATGGTGCATCGACGAGGGCTTCACCACCTTCGAGCCCGGGGCCGGTGGCGAACATAAGTACGACCGGGGCTTCCTCCCCACCCTGACCTACTCCGCCCACTATCTACGCCACCCAGCGCTCCGTCGCGGCGTCACCCGATTCCTCGACGACGAACGCCAACACATCCTCACCACTCGCCAGCGCCTTATCGACGAGGGCCCCCTGAAGAATTTCCAGGCATAGATCAGGGCCCCCACGGTCCACCCCCGGTTAAAACCGGGGGTGGACCGTGGGAGCCCTGTACTATTTTCGGAAATGATCCGCCGCGAACCCCCGCGCCCCGATGTCCTTCGCCGCAAACCCCGACGCCCCGATGTCCTTCGCCGCAAACCCCGACGCCCCGATATCCTTCGCCGCAAACCCGCCGAAACGCTCGGAAACGACCTGGATCAAAACGGGATCTCTTCCCCATTCCAGGCGAAGAACTTCCCCTGGTCCTTCTTGGACAGCCCGTCGATGATCCCCAACAGTTGCCGGGCTGCCCGCTCCGGCGAGAAGAGCTTCTCTTCGGCCACATGCTTTCGGAAGGGCGCCGAGAGTTCGGTCTTCACCGTCCCCGGGTGCAGCGCCACGCAGATGGCCTCGTGGCTCTTGCGATACCGTCCCAGCTCGATCGATAGGGTCCGGGTGAACATATTCTGGGCCGCCTTCGCAGCCCGGTAGGAGTACCATCCGCCCAGGCCGTTATCGGTGATGCTCCCCACCCGGGCCGAGAGGTTCGCGATCACCGACCGTCCCGGGGCCAGGAGCTCCAGGGCATGGCGGGCCACCAACAGGGGCCCCAGGGCGTTGACCCGAAAGGAGTACACCGCGTTCTCCGGCCGCAGGTCCTCCACCCGCTTCTCCGGCATCATCTGCCGGCTCTCATCGTGAAGCACTCCGGCCACGTTCAACACCAGGTGCAGCGGCTGATCCAGCTTCCCGAAGTCCTCCACGACCTCGGCGATGGACTCCTCGTCGCTCACATCCAGGCTCGCCAGCACCAGCCGCTCCCCGTGCTCCTCCTTCAGGGCCTGAAGCCCGTCGGATCGCTGTGGGTCTCGACTGGTGGCGAGCACTCGGGCGATCTTGGGATTGGAGAGCGCAAGCTCGACGAAGGCCAGCCCCAACCCCCGGCTCGCCCCCTGAACGAACACCCCGGATTGGTCTGGTAATGAAGAGAGCGGCGGCGTCATGATTGATCTCCTTCTGCGCTTCGAAACCTTCCTTGGTTCGAAACGTCCTTTGCTTCGAATAAGGGGTCGCTACGAACCTGAACACCGGTGGGCATTCGCCAATCGCCACAAGATCTCCGACGCCGCCGCCTGGCCGCTCAAGAACGCGCCCTCCACCCGAGAGCCCCGCAACCAATCGCCGGCCAACGTGATCGGCCACCGCCGACTCCGCAGCACCCCTGTCTCCAGCGCTGGCTCCGCTCGGGCGTACCGCCACCGATGGGCGGTCAGTGACTCCGGTACCAGGCGATCCTCCGAGCCTCGCCAGTCCCCCCAGAGATCGCAGAAAGCCTCCCAGAGCTGCTCGGCCACCTCTTCGGGGTCGTCCTCCAGGTGTTCCTCGGACCACTCCGGCGACCCATGGAGCACCCAATGCTGAAGCTCTCCGGTCCCCCCGGGTCGGCACCGGTTCTCCGCCACCCAGCTCAAGGGGCCTCGGTTCACAAACCCGGCGTCCACGGGGAGCTCCACATCGGCGATCGTCGCCATCACCGCCCAGGTGGGTCGAAACCTCACCGCCCGAGCCCGGCTGGCCAGCTCCGGATCGAGCCTCTCCAACAGATCCGCCGCCTGCGGCGCCGGCGCCGTCAGGATCAGCTCGTCGACCATTATCTGGTTCGCCTCTCCCTCCACGTCAAAGATCAGTGTCAGCCTGTCAGACCCACCACCGGCGGCGTCGATCCTCACCAGACGAGTTCCGTAGCCCACCGGCGTGTCCCCGAGCAGGTGGCGCGGTAGGCCGTTCATCCCCCCCACCCCCACATAACGCTCCACTGGCCCCTCTTCACCCTTCACTCGCCAGCCGTCGTCGTCGAAGACTCCCATCCGCGGGGTGTAGGGCGCCACCACGCCCTGCTCCACCCAGGCCGACAGATTCCGCCGAAGAGACTCCGACCGGGCCGTGAAGTACTGGGCCCCGTGATCGAACCTCAGCTCTCCCTGCCGCCGCGTGGAAGTCCTCCCCCCGGGCCCTCGCGCCTTCTCATAAACCTGGACCTCCACATGGTGTGCTCTCAGCACCCGCGCCGCCGCCGCCGCGCTCACCCCGGACCCCACGATCGCCACTCGGCTCCCCTTCTGTGAACTACGCTCTACCCACCCCCGGTAGGCCTCCATGTCCAGCCGTTCTCGGTGGCGCTCTGTGGATCGTCCCCGGACGGTCCCGACGATCTCCCGTGCCGGTGGAAAGGGTCGGTCGAAAGCGCCAAAGCACCACAGCAACCCCAGATAGGAGTTCGGATCTCCCCCGTCGAGGGCGAATCGATCGTTGAGCTCCACCGCCACCTCGATGGCCTCCTCCACGGTGGAGGTCCACTCCAGGAGCTTCTTCCCCCAGGTCATCCGCAGGTTATTGTGCAGCTCTCCGTGAGCCCGCAGGCTCCTCTGACAGAGGTTCCACAACTCGTCGTCAGTCCTCCCCAACGAGAGGGTCTCCCGATCGTAGATCACCTCCCGGGGATCTTCCTCTCCTTCCGCCAGGGTCTGCCGCGCCCACTCCGGCAGCCACTTCACACCAGGGGCCTCGGTCTGCCAGGTGCCCACGTGATGGGCGAACTCTCGCCAGGTCACCATCTCATCGAGGTACTTCCGGGCCCCATCACCCCCGTGGGCGCGGGCCTCGGCGGCGATCCGAAAGGGCGACACCTGCCCGAAGTGGAGGTACGCCGACATTCGACTCACCGCCTCCGGCTGGGCGGCGTCGTTCCGCTCCCGGTGGTAGCCCGCCAGATGCTGGTCCCGAAACGCCTCCCATCGCCGGTACCCGGCTTTGGCCCCCCCGGGCGTGTCGGCCACCACACCCACACCGTGATCCACCTCGACCTCCAGCAGCAGCTCCCCGAGACTCCCCCCTCCGGCGTCCAGATCGTCCACAGCGAACCGCCCCACCTCCGGCTCTGGCGATAACCAGGGCTTCCCCAGGTGCTCCTCCAAGAGCTTCGAGTGCACCTTCCGAAACTTATAGGCTCGATCCAGGCGCCCCTCCACCAGGGACATGGGCACCACGCAGGCCGTATCCACCGCCAGGGCGCAGACCTCCCCACGTCCTCGAACCCGCCGGAGGACATCCTCGGTCTGCTCCCGGAACCAATACGTTGGTAAGTCTTCCGTGATGATCACCGCCGCTCTCCGCCCCACCTCTGGCATCAGGCTCTCCTCGGCACCGCCCCCTCGCCACCAGAGCGCGCAGGCGATCCCTCGGGCCTCCAGCTCTTCCCTCATATCGCGGGCTCCCTCCCACTGAAACGCCAGATGCCGTGCCGTCCGATAGGGCCCCGACCCCAGCGGCCCGAGCTCCAGGGCCACCACCACGGGCCGGCCTAGGTGGTTGCCCACCTCCACCGCCACGTCGAGGGCCGGGTTCTCATGACCCCGCTGGGCTGTCCGCATCCAATACAGGACGAACTCCCCCTCGGGACAAACCGGACCGTCGCTCCACTCCCTCGTCCGCCAGCGCAGCTCCTCAGACAACACAGACTTCATCACGACTCCCGATCATTCCAGCGCACCACATCCAAACGTCCAACCTAGGCTCCTCCACGAGCCCGTCCAGCCGAGGGCGCGGTTCTGGACGTACCGCGACGAAAGGGATACCTACAGAATAGAACTTTCCTCCAATCCCCACGACCCCATGCGACCTCTTCTCGTCTCACTCTTGTTTCTGGTCACCCTGTTCCCTGCCCCCTTATTCGCCGACACAGTGGAGATCGCCTTCTTCTCCTCCCCCCGGTGCCCCTTCTGCGGCATCGTCGCCGACCGAGACCTCGACCCCTTGCAACAAGAGTACGGGGAATCCCTGCAGATCCTCACTGTGGACACTACTACCGCCGACGGACAGGCGGTGTTTCACGCGGCCTGGGAGGTCTTCGAAATCCCTCCGGAGCGTCGCGGGGTCCCTATGATCGTCGCAGGCGATCAGGTCCTCGTCGGGGCCGGCGAGATCCCCCGTGAGTTACCGACCATCATCGAAGACCATCGCCGGACCGGTGGGCTGGCGCTCCCCCCGATCCCGGGCCTCCTCGATCTGGCCGACCAGCCCCCACCACGGGTCGCCGACCCCGACTGGCGAGACCGATTCCAGGGCGATCTCCCCGGTAACTACGTCTCCACAGCCCTCCTCCTTCTGATGCTCGCCGTGCTCGTGGCTCTCCTTCCCCACCGCTCCTGGCAGGAACGGCTCAGCCTGAAGACCCCCTTCACCCTTCGGATCCTGGTCGCCACCACGGGACTCCTGGTCGCCGCCTACCTCACCTACGGCTATTCGCGAGATCAGGAGTTGGTCTGCGGTCCCGTCGGGCAATGCAACGTCGTCCAACACAGCGACATGGCCTGGCTCTTCGGGGTGATCCCCATCGCCCTCCTTGGCGTCCTCGCCTACGCCGTCCTCCTGGGCATCTACCTCTTCGGCCGCGTCAGCGACCGCCACCTGGCCCACTACACCCCGGCGGCGGCCCTGGTCGTCAGTGGTGGTGGCTTCGCGTTCTCCCTCCTCTTGACCTTCTGGCAGCCCTTCGTGATCGGCGCCACCTGCTCCTGGTGCCTCCTCTCGGCCCTCACCATGACCCTGAGCTGCCTCTTCGCCATCGGCCACGGCCGCCCCCAGCTGAAGGCCCTCGTCTCCCGTGCTTGAGCGACGGTGCGACGTCAGTCGTCAAACTCGGCCAACTTCTTCAAGAGTTCGGTCTGAGAGATCACCCGCTCCTCCCCGTCCGCCGGGCTGACCCGATGGTAGGACCCGTCGGACTGCAGCTCCCAGGCGAAGCTGTTGTCGGCGAAGTGCACGTCGAGCCCCTCTTTGATCACCCGCTTCTTCAGCTTCGGATCCTCGATGGGGAATACCGTCTCGATCCGCCGAAACATATTGCGGGGCATCCAGTCGGCGCTGGCACAGTAGACCAGCGGATCCCCGCCTTGGTGGAAGTAATACACCCGGGAGTGCTCCAAGAACCGCCCCAGGATCGACCGGACCCGGATATTCTCCGACACGCCCGGGATCCCCGGCAGCAGGCAGCAGGTCCCCCGGACGACGATCTCCACCTTCACCCCGGCTTGAGACGCCTTGTAAAGCTCTTGGATCAGCCGGGGCTCCGTCAGAGCGTTCATCTTCGCCCGCACCAGGGCCTCCTCTCCGGCCTCGGCCCGCTCCCTCTCCGCTCGGATCAGCTTGCGCAGCCTCTTATGAACCCCGAAGGGCGCCTGCAGCACCTTCTTTAGCTTCAGCGCCGACCCCAGCCCGGTGAGCTGCTGGAAGACCTTCTGAACGTCGCTGGTGATCGCCTGATCGGACGTCAACAGCCCGAAGTCCGTGTACAGACGGGCCGTCGTCGGGTTGTAGTTTCCCGTAGCCAGGTGCACATACCTGCGCAGCCGCTCTCCTTCTCGACGCACCACCAGCGACATCTTGGCGTGGGTCTTATACCCAATCACGCCATACACCACGTGGGCTCCGGCATCCTGCAGCCGACCGGCGATCTCGATATTGTAGGCTTCGTCGAACCGGGCTCGCAGCTCCACCACGGCGGTCACTTCTTTGCCCGCCCGGGCCGCGTCAGCAAGGATCTGGGGGATTGGAGAGTCCGGATCGGACCGGTATAAGGTCTGCTTGATCGCCAAGACGCTGGGGTCGGCGGCAGCCTGTCGGACAAAGTCCACCACGGGAAAGAATGACTCGTAGGGGTGATGCAGGAGCACATCCCCCGCTTGCAGCACCGAAAACACGTCGGACCGTAGATCGGCGGGAGGCGTCCCCGGCAGAAATCCCGGGTACTTCAGATCCGGACGACCCACCGCACCGGGCACCATCATCAGTCGGTTCAGGTTCACCGGCCCATTGACCTGGTAGAGATCGTCCTCTTCCAGGTTCACCTGCTCCAACAGAAACCGGGTCATCTCGGGGGGGCAATTGTCTGCCACCTCGAGCCGCACGGCCTCCCCGTAGTTTCGCTCGTAGAGCTCGTCCTCCAGAGCGATCATCAGATCCTCGATCTCCTCCTCGTCGACGTAGAGCTCGCTGTTTCGGGTGATCCGAAACTGGTAGCACCCGTCCACCTTCATCCCGGCGAAGAGCTCGTTGACGTGGGCATGAATCACACTCGACAGGAACACAAACGCGCAGGACCCGCCGGCCAGCTCTTCGGGGAACTCGATCACCCGGGGCAAGCATCGCGGCGCCTGCACCACGGCCACACGACTGCTCCGCCCGAAGGCGTCTTTGCCCTGCAGGGAGATCACGAAGTTCAGGCTTCGGTTGACGATCCGGGGAAACGGATGGGCTGGGTCGATGCCCAGGGGGCTCAACACGGGCATCACCTTCGTGTCAAAGTACTCCCGCACCCACTTGCGCTGCTCCTCCGTCCAGGCCGACCGCTTCAAGAACCGGATCCCCTCGGCCTCCAGGGCCGGGAAGATCACCTCGTTTAGCAGCCGGTACTGCTCCCCCACGAACGCCTGGGTCACCTCGGTGATCTTCCGGAGCTGCTCCTCGGGGCTCATCCGATCCGGGCCGGTCTGGTGCATCTCCAACTGCACTTGCTGCTTCAGCCGGGCCACCCGGATCTCAAAGAACTCGTCCAGGTTCGAGCTGGAGATGCACAGAAACTTCAGCCGCTCCAGGATCGGGATCGTCGGATCGTCGGCCAGCTCCAGCACCCGCTGGTTGAACTCCAACCAGCTCAACTCTCGGTTGAAGTAGAGCGAGGGATCTCGAAGGGTTACTACTGATTCAGTCATGCTCAATTTCCGAGGTAATAACGGATCCCCACAGTCAGGAGCACCTGCCAGTTGAAGGCCACCCCGTAGTTGCCGGGGTCATCGGGGGATTGAAAGTCGTCGAACCGATCCACCGTGGTGTTCGGCACGAAGGGGTTCCAAGCAAACCGCAGCTCCACGGGAATCACCATGTTCTGACGATCCCAGTTCACCCCCAGCGTTCCCGCCAGGTTCATACCCGAGGACGGCCGGGTCTCCAGGGGCTGCGGGGGAGTGGTCATTCCCTGCTGCTCCACGGTAGCGCCGCTCACCAGACCGATCGTGGGCTCCACGCCCAACCCCACCACGGGGGCAAACTCCCCCTCCACCGGCCGCACCTGCACCAGCACGGGCAACCGCAACACATGAGCGTGGATGTGGAGGTCGATCCGGGAGCCGTCGCCGTGCTCCTCGAACCCGCTGCCCCGATGAAACCCGTACAAGAGGTTGCCCGTGACCTGCACCCGGGCGTCGGCCACCTCGGTCACGCCGAGGCTGACCTCCGGTCCCAGCACGATACCAACCCCGGAGAACGCCGACCCGTGCAAGAGGGTCCACTCCCCGGCTCGGTCCCGCGGCTGGGACAGGAGGTTCCACGACGGCCCTACCCGGGCGCCGACCTCAAGATCGAGGTCCATCGCCTGGGCTTCTTCCAGGGGCATCACGACCAGCGACGCCGCCACCATCACCCCCAGAACAGCTCCGAACCATCGACGGCTCATGCTCGCTTGACCTCCACCCGCTCGATGACCACGTCGTCATGAGGTCGGTTGTCCCCGGCCGACTTCGGCACATCGGCGATGGCCTCGGCCACCTCCATCCCGGAGATCACCTCCCCGAACACGGCGTGCTTGTTGTCCAGGTGCGGCGTCGGCCCCAGGGTGATGAAGAACTGGCTGCCGTTGGTGTTCGCCCCGGCGTTGGCCATGGACAAGATCCCTTTCTTGGTGTGCCGTAGCTCGGGATGAAACTCGTCGGCGAAGTTGTAGCCCGGGCCGCCTCGGCCCGAACCCGTCGGATCTCCTCCCTGGATCATGAACCCCGGGATCACCCGATGGAAGATCACCCCGTCGTAGTAGGGCCCCGTGGTCTCCTCGAAGGTCTCCGTATCCGTGTAGGCCCGCTGCCCCGTGGCCAATCCCACGAAGTTCGCCACCGTCTTCGGCGCACGGTTCTCGAAGAGCCGCAGCTCAATGGCCCCATGATTGGTGTGAAGGACGGCCCGCAGCTCGCCGTCTCCAGGCACGTAGTCTCGGGGGGTCTCGGAAAACTCTTTCACTTTGCGAAAGCTCATGGCTTCTCCCTCGTTGGTAATGAAGACTGGTGAAGAATGACCTCTGGGCTCACAGCCGGAGGTCGAACTCGTACATCACGCCTGTGTAGATCCCAAAATGCCCCAGGTACATCGTGTCGATGTCCAGGGTCCCTTCGTCGGGGTCGAGATCGGCTCGGCCCTGAATATCCTGATCGTACCCCAGGGCATAGCCGCCCCGAAGCTCGACGGGAATCCGTACCGGACCGGCCAGGATCTCCGCCCCCAGAGTAAACTGGAAGACCGTGTAGTTCACAGGCCGGGGCCGATTGTTCTCGTTCAACGCCGCCAGGTAGGCCGCCCCCATGGTCCCTCGCTCCGTCGTCTCGTCATAGGAGAGGCTCGCGTCGTTCTGACGGATCAACTCGATGCCCAGGCCCAGAGCCGGCCGCACCACATTCGTGGGCACCGTCAGCTTCAACAAGATCGGGATCTGAAACCCCGAGGTGACCTGCTCCATATTGATCCGGCTGATCCGCTCCCCCGTGGCCCCCTCGTTCTTGTCCACGTATCCGTTGACGGTCTGGCTGGTGTAGTAGAACCCGAACTCCAGCCCCACGATATCCATCGCCCGCAGCTCCAGGGAGAGCCCGGCGGCCGGCCCCGTCCCGAAGTGCCCGTAGTACTCGGGTCGAAACTCGTAGGTCGTATCGTCCACGGTGTACCGCGACAGGCTGTCAAACCCATGGCCCGCGGCTCCGTTGATCCCTCCCTTGATACCGGCGGAGATCTGCAGCGGGAATCCCTCCTCGGCCAGAGCCGACACGGGCAAGAGAAGGCTCAGCACCACCAGCCAGGAGGCTACTAACAGGGTTCGATTCATCGCGTATCCGTCACGAAAAATTCAATCCAATTGACACCGTCGGGGCCGACCATACATCTTTGTCTCGTCCTGGCCAACCTTCTGGGCCAATCACAGGGAGCCTACCGTGAACTACCGCGCCGGTGTCGACCTTGGGGGAACCAACGCCCGGGTCGAGATCTTCGACACCCGTCTGACCACCGTCGGTGAGTCCCGTCAGCGGATTCGGGACGCCGGCGGGCCGGAAGAGATCGCCGCCGTCCTCGCCGGCCTCATCGACGAGGTCCTCCAGGACCTCCCCGACAGCACCGTCGACGCCGTCGGAGTAGGCCTCGCCGGACAACTCAGCCCCGACGGCCGGACCGTTCGAAACGCCCCGAACCTCCAATGGCGAGACGTACCCTTCGCCGACCTCTTACAGGACGCCCTGCAACGGCGTGGGATCCCTGACGCTCACCTCCTCCTGGTGAACGACCTCAGCGCCCAACTCTGGGGCGAACGCCAGGCCGGCGCCGTCCAGGGGTTCGACGACGTCCTGGCGGTCTCCGTGGGCACCGGTGTCGGCGGCGCGATCCTCTCCGGCGGCGTCCTCGTGGCCGGAGCCACCAACAACGCCGGCGAGATCGGCCACTCCAAGGTCGTCGTCGGCGGTCGCCCCTGCGGTTGCGGCGAAGAGGGATGTGTCGAGGCCTACGCCGGTGGCATTCATCTGGAGAAGCTCATCACGGCCCTCCAGATCGACGAGCTCCTCGTCGACGGCCGCCCCCACCTCGGCGTCGCCGACGACCGGGCCCCCGAGATCCCCGAGGTCCTCCAGATCTGGGAGGAGGCCACGGATCACCTCAGCCTGATCATCGCCAACGCCGCGACCCTCCTGAACCCGGCGGCCCTCTTGTTGGGCGGGGGCGTCCTGGAGAACTGCGACAACTTCCGGGCCATGACCCTCCAGAAAGCCCTCCCCCTGATCCTCCAAGTCGCCCGCGAGGACCTCCAGGTGGAGATGGTCTCCCTTGGCGATCAGGCCGGCACCCTGGGCGCCGCCGACCTGGCCTCGAGGGCCCAATGACCCATCCCGAGCCCACCCTCACGGCCTCGCTCACCCTGATCCGATCCGGCCCCGCCGGACCGGAGGTCTTCCTGGGCAAGCGCCGCCGAGACCGCTCCTTTCTCCCCGGGTTCCACGCCTTCTTCGCCGGTAAGGTCGAAGGCGTCGACTTCCAGGGCACCGACCGGTTCGACGCCTCCCGCCGGGCAGCCCTGAGGGAGTGCTTCGAGGAGTCTCAGGCCGCCTTCGGCGACGACGCTCTGGATCGCCTCCAATTCTACGGGTGGTGGGCCACCGCCGGCTGGATGCATCCCTTCCTCACCGCCTTCTTCGGCCTCCACCTCACGGCGAAGGAGGCGAAACGGTTCGACTCTCTACAGGACACCCTGGACCCCGAAGAATTCGAGAGCGGACGCTGGATCGCCGCCGACGACGCCCTGAACCACTGGGAGCTATCGCCTCCCGGGCCCCCCTTCTTGATGACTCGCCCCCTCGTGACCATCCTCCGGCGACTGGCCGGCGACGCCGGAACATCTTCGGATCTCCTCTTCGGCGCTGACGAAGAGGCCGCCCCCTTCTCCGAGCACCTCGAGCCCTGTGGTGGCGTCGCTCTGGTCCCCCTGAAGACCCCGACCCTGCCCCCGGCGACCCACACCAACGCCCTGATCCTCGGACAGGAGGAGCTTCTCATCGTCGACCCCGGTGCCTGGGACGCCCCGTCTCTTCGCCCCCTCGTGGACATCCTCCGGGATCGGGTGGCCTCCGGCCACGAGGTACAGGGGCTCTTCCTGACCCACCATCATCGCGACCACGTCGGCGGGATCGCCGAGCTTTCCCGCGGGTTCAACGCTCCCCTCTTCGCCCACCCCGAGACCCTGGCCCGCCTCGACGACCTGCCACAGGACTCCCGGGCCATCACCGATGGCGAGTCGATCTCCCTTGATCTCCCCTGCCCCGTGGAGGCCCTTCACACCCCGGGGCACGCCCCGGGCCACCTGGCCCTCCACCTGGACTCCTGTGGGATCATCGCCGCCGGGGATCTCGTCGCCTCGGGGAGCACCATCATGATCGACCCCGACGAGGGCTCCATGGCCCGGTACCTGCAGAGCCTTCGCCGCCTCAAAGCTCTCGACCCCGCCGTGCTGATCCCCGCTCATGGGGGCCTGATCACAGACCCCCTCGATCATCTTCAGGCCGTGATCGACCATCGCCTCCACCGGGAGGCGCTGGTCTTCGATGCACTGAAGAACGCCGGCTCCGCCACGGCCGACGATCTGATCCCCGCGGTCTACTCCGACGTGCCCCGGGCCGTCTGGCCCCTGGCTCGCCAGAGCCTCATCTCCCACCTTCTTCATCTCGTCGAACAAGATCGGGCGACCTACGACGGCGCCGTCTACAGATGGGTGCCCTCTCCCAACACCTTGCGCTGAAACTTCGCCCGCAGCTCCGGGTTCTTCGACAAGAGCGACACCAACCGTCGGTACTCGTCGAAGTCCATGCCGCTCTGGCGCATCTTGACCAGAGCTCGAGGATCCAACCCCGACTGGGCCTCCTCCGGGAACTCCGCCATCACAGGCACCACGGACTCTAGAGTCCTGGTAGCCTCTGCGGTCGTAAGAGCCTCCACAGGCGCAGTAGCGTCGACGGATATCGCCGCCAGCCCGTCCAGACAGGCCCGCTGGAAGAGCGCCACCACCGGCCGGGGATCCCCTGCGCGGAGCCTCTCCAACGCCTGGCAGTACTCCCCGGGATCGACCCGCGAATACAACGGCAGGGGCACCGCCTCTCCCCCACCGCAGAGGGGCTGCAGCGACGCGACCCGAGCCAGGGCCTCCCCGACGGCGGTCGCCTCCTTGCTGACCGACACCAGGATCCCCGCCGCCCTCTCCACGGGCGGCTGAGACGTGGCCCCCTCGGCCTCGTCGGGCACCTCGGGCACCTCCCCGAGCCCCTCGCAGAAGGCGTCCCGAATCGCCCCCAACGACGCCCCTCGGAACAAACCGTCCAAGGCCCTCCTGTGGTTCTCCACCAGGACCTGATCCGTCGCCGAGAGTTCCCCTCGCCGGATCTCCCCCGGCGTCACCCACCGCCCCATCAACCGTAGATTGTGGGCGATGAACTGCGCCTCCCAGGTCTCTCGATCGAAGGGCCCAGCCTCCTCACTTCGCTTGCCATAGGATCTGCGGAACGCCTCGGAGACCAGCTCCGTCGAGTGCTGCTCAGTTAAAGGCTTCGGTGTCCGCACCTCCGAAGGCCGCTCCTCGGCCTTCCCCACCCACTGATACCGCGTCCCTCGCCCCTTGCCGTGACGGGCGACCACCCCCTTCTTCATCAGATCCTTCAAGGTCCGCAGCAGGGTCCGCCGATGCAGATCCAAAGCCTGCTCCAGCTCCCCGATGGCGACCCCTTCGCCATCATCGAACTCCCGCAACTTCTCGATGATCTTCGAATCTCGCGAGTCCAGATCCATCACTCCTCTCACCGTCGGGGCACATCGACCGACCGTGAGAGAGTATGACAGACCCCGGATCTTTTCGCGACTGCTGCCTTTTCGCGAGGGCGCCGCCCCTTCGATCGCTTCGCCCACGCGAACCCCGGAGTGTGAACGAAGACACAGGAAGCGCCCCCTTTCAGGGGGCTGGCGCGAAGCGCCGGGGGTGGTGCGCGCCGCCCATTCGATCGCCTCGCGGCGGCGAAGACGATCGAATGGGCGGCGCGCACCACCCCCGGCGCTTCGCACCACGACCTCAGGCGTTCTCCACCAACACCAGGTCCAGCAAAGGCTCCACCTCCTCGACAGCCTCCACCGCCGCCAGCTCATCCACCAGACGCTCCAGCGTCTCCTCCAGCCACCGGGTCGCCAGCCGGGCCGTCGCCGCCGGCATGGCCACCAGGATCGGCCCGATCACCGGCTCGAAGGCCCCCAGCATATCCTCCTCCCAGGACCGCTCCCGCAGCTTCGCCGGCAGCTCCCCGAGCTCCTCCACGGTCAACCCCCGGAGCTCCGCCTTGCCGGCCACCAATAAGGTCGCGACCGCCGTGGCGAAGAACACGTCAAAGCTCACCCGATCGGGCTCGTTTTTCAGCGACCCCTCGTACACCAGAGGCGCCAACTCCTCGACGGTCTTCTGCTGTACCCCAAAGAGCCACAGCTGCTTGAACGCCACCATCCCGATCCGCACCGCCGCATCATCAACCTGCTTCTGCCGATTGAACACCTCAAACTCGTAGCGATCCCGAGCGTAGCTCGGACGCAGGTCCTGCAACCCCTCAAAGAGGGCCGCCTCGTCGGGGCTCAAGAGCGAGAACGGCACCCCCTCTACCAACGACAAGGTCGGTCGGTCCTCGATATGCCGAGACTTCTGCCGGAGGTTCTGAGCGATGGAGTGCCCCACCTGAAAGAGGGTCTTCAATGCCACCGTACTCAACGCCTCCCGAGCCCGGTCCTCCTCGCCGCGAGACAAAAACTCCAGCCCCAGGCTCAAGAATCCCGTGGTCCGGCGGACCACCTCCTGGCCGCTCTCCAGCTCGCCGGGCTCGATCCCGTCGGCGAGCATCGTCCGGTTGCTCAGCACCGCCAGCTCCGAGAGTAGGGCCTCGGCGGCCTCGCCATCCTCCACGGTCTCCAGCACCTCAAAGAAAAAGAGATCCTCTCCCGTGCTCGCCCGAACCACCGCCGGCACCTGCAGATCGTCGGGGATCACCGCCGCCACCTTGGCCTCCCACTCCCCGGACTCCCACCGCTCCCGCAGCTTCACGGGCTGCACCAGGGCGTAGACCTCCAGAGCCTCGGTCCGCTCCACGAACCCCAGCTCCTCGAGCCGACTGGTCCGAAATCGGTAGGCCGTCTCCTCCATCTCCGAGGCCAGCTCCCACCGCACGGCCTCCAACAGGGTCCAGGCGAGCCCCATGTCCAGGTCGTAGATCCGCTGCAAGAGCGCCCGCAGCAGGGCCGCGATGTCCTGCTCCTCGGGATACACCAGGGCATAGGCGTTGTCCGGGCTCAGCTCCGTATTCGACGGCATCCCCGCCGGGATCTCCCCGTCCTCTACCAGCTCCACGGCCACGAAGGACTTCTTGAAGAAGAGCGCCATCACCTCGGGATCGAGATCCCGCACGGCCCGATGGAAATGAGCGTCGTCGGCGTCGGCCACCAGTACCGCCAGCCAGGCCGCCACCCGGTCGGTCTCGATCACGTCCCGCTTCCAGCAGTCCAGATCCACGAAGATCTGAATCTGCTCCGGGCTCGCGTAGGGGATCAGGTCCATCCCCTGATCGAAGCCGGCCTCCTGGATCAGCCGATACAACCCGTGGGGGTTCATCGTCTTGATGTAGGACTCGGCGTCGTCCCGGGTCAGGATCTCGTCGATCTTCTCGACGGGACGCACCATCGCCGACTCACCGCGCCGCTCGTTCAGGCGCACCACCTTCTTCTCATCGGTCATGGCTCACGCCTCGGCTTCTGCGATCCGCTGCTCCAACAACGCCACAGTCTCATCGATCCCGTAGAGGTGGATGAAGGTCCCCAACCGAGGCCCCTGATCCTGCCCCAACAAGAGCCGGTACATCGCCTTGAACCAGTTCTTCAGCTTGATCCCGTGATCCTTTCCGGTCTGGTACGCCAAGGTCTGCAACTCCTCGGCGGTCGCTCCGTCGGCGGCGGCCAGGGCCTCCCGCAGGGCTTTCACGGCGACCAGGATCTCCCCTTCGGGCAACCGAAACTCCTTGGTGGGCAGCACGAAGTCCCGGTAGTACCGCAGGGCCCGATCTATCAGGTCGTCGATGATCTCGGCGTCGGCGTCCACCTCGGGGTTGTACCGCCGCAGGTAGTCCCAGAGGATCTCCCGATCGTCTGTGTTCAGCACGTTCACCAGGTTCAGGAGCATCGAAAAGGAGACCTCCGACTCGTAGGTCACCTCCTCGCCGGTGTTGAGCCGGCCGGACTCGATGAAATACACGGGGCTATTCTTTCGCTCCGAGTCTTCCTCCACCCGACCGAAGCTCGCTCGCTCCTCCAGGTGCTGGTCTGTGGACCGGGGGATCATCTCGAAGAAGAGCCTCTTCGCCGTCCCGGGCTTCTTGTAGATGAACCACCCCAGGCTCTCCAGGGTCCCGTACCGCAGCCACTCGTCGATGGTCAGCCCCGTCCCCTTGCTCTTGGAGATCTTGGCCCCCTTCTCGTCGAGGAAGTGCTCGTAGAACATCCCCACAGGCGGCTCTCCCCCGAGAATCTTCACGATCTTCGAAGAGAGGTCCGCCGACTCGATCAGATCCTTGCCGTACATCTCGTAATCGACGCCCAGCACGTACCACCGCATCGCCCAATCGACCTTCCATCCCACCTTCACCCGGCCGTCGGTCACGGCGGTCCGCCCCCGGTGCCCGCAGGCCTCAGACCCCCGAAAGGACTGATCGCAGACATAGGTCAGCTCCCCGTCCTCGGGGTGAATCTCCAGCACCCGGGTGTTGTTCACCTTTCCGCAGCTCTCGCACACCGGAAAGAAGGGGCTCCACTCCTCTTTGTTCTCGTAGCTCAAGGTGGGGATGATCACCTGGCGGACCTCGTCGTAACACTCCAAGATCCGCAAGAGCCCCTTGTTGAACGCCCCCGAACGGTACTGCTCTTGAGAGGAGTAGAACTCGTAGTCGAACCCGAAAGAGTCCAAGAACGAGCAGAGCTTTCCGTTCATGTACCCCGAAAAACTCTCGGCCTCCCCGAAGGGGTCCGGGATATCACAGAGGGGCTTGCCCAGATGCTCGGCCACCATCTCGGGGTTCGGGATATTCTCCGGCACCTTCCGCAGCCCGTCCATATCGTCGCTGAAGGCGATCAATCGGGTGGGCCGATCGCTGAGCTCCTCAAACGCCCGCTGCACCCAGGTGGTCCGGGCCACCTCCGAGAAGGTCCCGATATGGGGCAGCCCGCTGGGCCCGTATCCGGTCTCGAAGATCACCGGTTTGTCTGTCGCCCCTTTCTTGGCAGCTCTCCCGAGGTGCTCCAGGACACTTCGGGCTTCTTGATAGGGCCAGGCCGTGAGGTCTTCGGACATGGTCAGCTCCGGGGCGGAGGTCAACGTTCATCGTCTCGGAGGTCCAACCCCTCCGCGAGGGCGGGCACCTTAACCACGGCCCCCTCACATTGCAATGCAGAGCGTCCGCGCCGGGCCCGAAGACTCGGGCCCGGCGCGGAACAATTGGACTCAACTACAACAAAAGCTCAGCTTCCACCGGCAGCACACAAAGGCGTGGTGGCGATCCCGCAGTCCCGACAGATCTGCAGGGGATACTCAAACCGGTTGGACTCTACCCTGTTGCCCGCCAGGGTCTCTCCGTGGAGTTGAATCTCCACGATGAACGTCAGCGGCTCGTCGGCCGGGACCGTGCTGGCCAGAAACTCCTCGAAGACCTGAGCGTCCCGGGGGCCGTTCAAGAGCGGGATATTTACCAGCCCCGTCCCCTGGTTGGTCTGGACCAGCATCGTGAACAGCCGCTCCCGACTCAGATCGGGGAACGCCACGTTCTGGTTGTTGATCCGGAACGTGTTGGCGTCCTCTCGCAGGGTCACCGTCGCCGACGTCACCTGGATGTCGTTGCTGTTCTGGTAGAGGCCGTCGAACCCGCCGCCGCTGCCGCCACTACCCTCGGCGCCCACGTTCCGACTGTCCACCAGGCGGTTCTCGAAGATCGCCGAGAAGAAGTACCGCCCAGCTCCCAGACGGGCCTCACCGGGGGCGATGGGCTGACCGTTTTCGAAGTCCGCCAGGTTGATGAACCCCGAGGTGTTCAACAGCCGGGTGTCTGAGAAATCCAGGTTGTACTCACAACCGCCGATCTCTTCGTCAAAGTTTCCGACCACGCTGCCCTGCATCACCAGGGACGGCTGCTGATCGACGCAGCCCGCGGTCAGCCCCAGCGCCATCGCGCCGATCAGGGCAAGTTTCCACGTCCGGTTCATGGCGTTCTCCTTCTCAGGGCTTGGTAGAGTCTCTTGATTCATTCTCTCGAAATCCTTCCGAGAATTCCAATTGAAGTTGTTCATTTTCATCGACCTCACTCCGAGAAGCTCACGTCACCTTCCAAAGTCCCCGCCGACATCACGCCCAGGGCCTCGGCCCGGTTCACGATTCGCGGCGTGATAAAGATCAGGAGCTCCTGCCGGTTCTCGGTCTGCGATTGGGTCCGGAAGAAGAACCCCAGGATCGGGATCCGGTGCAAGAAGGGCACCCCGGAGACGCTATGACCGGTGTTCTGGGAGTAGATCCCGCCGATCACCGTGGTGTCTCCGTCTTTGATCAAGAGTTCCGTCTGGGCCTCGTTCCGGATCACCGTCGGGTCACCCCGAGCACCAGTGTTCTGGAAGTCCGGCTCGTTCTTCGTCGCCTGGATGGACAGACGGATGTTGCCGTCGGGCGTCACGTGGGGGGTCACGGTCAGCTCCAGGGTGGCGTCCACGAAGACCGTCTGGACACCGGCGGCCCCGACGACGCTGATGGGAATGCTCGTCCCCTGGCTGATCGTGGCCTGCCGATTGTCGAGGGTCAGAATCCGCGGAGAGCTGATGATCTTGGCGTGCCCGGCGTCCTCCAGGGCGGAGAGCCGAAGGTTCAGGTTCACCGCCCCGCCGACGCTCCCCAGCGTCAGGCCCAGGGCGCCACCGGAGCCCGTACCGGTCGCGGCCGGCAAGTTCACGGCGAAGTTCGGGTTGTCCGAGGTCCCCGCCGTCGGCGCCTGGCCGTCGGTAGCACCACCGGCCAGCCCCAGAACGTTCGGGAAGATCAGGCCCGTCGGGTTTCCGCTCCCCTGAGCGAACGCCACGTCACCACCCCACTGGATACCGATCTGGCGGGTGAAGTTGTCGTTGGTCTCCACGATTCGAGCCTCGATCAACACCTGGGGCACCTGGGCGTCCAGGGTCTCGATCAGCATCCGGATGGAGGTCAGGTTGTCCCGCAGATCTTTGATGATCAGCGTATTCGTCCGGTCATCCACGGACACGCTGCCCCGGGGGCTCAACAGCCCCGTGACCTGAGTGGTCAGATCCGAAGCCGACGCGTAGTTGATGGGAAGCAAAAACACTTCCAGGGGCTCCACGGCCTGGGCCCGGGCTCGAGCCTCGGCCCGGGCGGCTTGCTCGTCGTTGAGCACCGACTGGGGGGCCACCCGAATCACGTTGCCCCGGACCTCAAATCCGAGCTGCAGAGACTGGAGGATGGTTAAAAACGCCTGGTCCAGGGGCACGCTCCGAAGCCGCATGGTCACCGCCCCGGAGACGTCGCTGCCGGCGATGATGTTCACGCCGCTCTCCGACGAGATCAGGCGGAGCACGTTTTCGATGTCCGCGCTTCGCAGGTCGATGGTGATCCGCTGCCGGCTCATCCCGGGCACGGTGTTCACCTGCGTCGGGTCCGAGACGACTCGCGGATAGTTCGGCGGGTTCGAGGTCACGCTCTCCCCGTCGGTGGGCCGCTGGGGCTGATAGTCGGCGGCCAGTTGGCCCGCCGGCTGCGCCACGGTGGGCGCGAACTCCCAGACCACCCGATTGCCTTCCTGACGGATCACCTCGGAGGCGTCGGAGCTCAGATCGGCCTCGACCCTCACCCGACCGTCCTCGGCGGCATAGCTCGAAAGGAACCGAACGGCCCCCCCTTCGGCGTCCGCCGACAGAGTCTGCTCCAGGTGCTCCGGCAAGCTGACGTTGTTGAAGATCATCACCGCTCGGCCCTGGTCCTTCACGGTCTCGAAGTGCCCCGGTCGGTCCAGGTCCACCACGATCCGCGAATAGCCGTCGTCACCGGTCTCCAGGCGCACCCCTCGGATGGCGTTCTCACCGATGGGATCCACCGGGACCGCACGGGCCGCGCGGGCCATCCAGGAGCGCTCCCGCTCCTCGGCCTCTCGCTCCACGTCGGCGGCTCGTTGATCCGCCGCCGACGCCGCGCGCTCGGCCTCCGAGGCGGCTCGCTCCGCGTCCGACGCGGCTCGCTCCAGCTCCTGCCGGGCCTGCTGAGACTCCTGCAAGCTCCGACGCAGCCGGGCGATCTCTTCGTCTCGCTCTCCCACCTGGGCCATCACGGACGCCAGCTCCGCCTCGGCGCGCTCGGCGTCTCGCCGGGCCTGGCGAAGGTCCGCCTGGGCCTGTCGGGACTCTTCCTGGGCTGCGGCCAGATCTCGCTCCGCCGACTGCGCGGATTGCCTAGCCTCGTCGAGCTGCGCCCGCACCTGCTGGGCGTCTCGCTGCGCTCGGCTGAGCTCTTCTTCTCGCTCCCGCTGCTGGCGCTGGAGATCCCGTCGCTCCTCTTCCAGAGCCTGCAGGGCGGCGCTGTCATCGGCGCCTCGGGCCGAAGCTCTCAGCTCGGCGATCTGGGACTCCAACTGCGACTCTCGGGCCCGGGCGCTCTCCAGCTCTCGCTGCTGCTCTTCCAGGTGGCTCTGAGATCGCTCTACCTCTCCGCCGAGCTCGGCCAGCCGGGCCTGAGCGGCCTCGTTCTCGGCGCTCAGATCGGTCAGGGAGTTCCGGGTCGCCGACAGCCGCTCTTCCAGCTCCTGAGCGCGACGCTGGGCGCGGCGAGACTCTTCCTCTCGCTCCGCTGCCAGCCGCCGGGCCTCTTCGCTCTCTTCGCCTCGGCGCTCCGCCAGAGCCAGGGCCTCTCGATAGGCCTCCTCGGTCTCCGCCGCACGCCGCTGAGCTTCTTCCAGACGTGCCCGCTCGGTGTCCCGCTCCTGCTGGAGCTCCGCCATGGCGCCCCGGAGCTCTTCCACTTGACGAGCCCGGCTGTCCACGTCTCGCTGTGCCGCCTCCAACGCGCGATTCTGCTCGGCGATGGCGTCTTCCAGCTGACGACGCTCTTCACCGCTGGCCGCGTCTCGACGCTCCCGCATCGCCGCCAACTCCTGCCGAGCTTCCTCGAGCTCCGACCGGGTGTTCGTCAGATCGCCGAGGGCGTTGTCGTAGGCCTGGCGCCGCTCCTGGGACTCTCGCTCAAACTGCGCCTCCGTGGCGCTGAGCCGCCGCCGAGCCTCGGCCAGCTCCTCTTCTCGCTGTCGGAGCTCCGCCTCATCCACACCAGTCGCCACCGGCTGGGGGCTGGCCTGCCGACGGGCCGACCCATCCACGAAGACCACCACATCGGAGCCCTCGGTGCGCACGTCGTAGTGGGCGGCCTCTTCAAAGCCGATCACCAGACGGGCCACCTGCTGGTAGCCGTCCTCGAACTCCATCAACCCCACCCGGGAGATCACCCCGTTGTAGATCTCCTCGGTGAGCCCCTCTCGATCGAGGCGGCTGTTGGAGAGATCCACGAAGAGCCGCGGGGGATCGTCGAGCTTGAACACCGAGAACGTCGCCACCTCGGTTCCGCCGATCCGGATGTAGGTCCCCTCGTCGCTCTCATGTACCGAGAGGGAAGAGACGGCGTTGAGCTCCGTACCGGTGTTCTGCTGCGCCAGGGCCGGTGCACTGCAGAGCAGAGCGGCACCGAGCAACATTACCGAAAGTTTCCATTTCATCGCATGACTCCTGCTCGTCGCAGACTGTGGCTCGTGACGCATTCTCATTGGTTTCGCCTCGGCGGTGCGAGGTTGAATCGATCGTCCTGAGCGCTCGGGGGGCGCTCTCCTTCCTGGCGGGGGGGACCCCCCACCTCTTCCAGGAGCTCTCGCCCCTCATCGGTTCCCAGGAGTCGCCGCAACGCCGCCCGCTCCTCCTCGGTCAACCCTTCGTCCTCGGTGCGCAGCTCCCGCTCCCGCATTCGCACGGTCACTACAGAGCCCCGCTCATCACCCTCTCGGATCTCCACCTCGTTCTGGCGAATCGCCCGGATGATCCCGTTGTTGCGGCCGATCCGATCCCCCTCCTTGGCGAAGTGCCCGTGTCCCGTGGGGTCCACGAACATCGCCTTCGGCACCGTGGTCTCGCTGATGATCGTCACCAGGTTCAGCGACGAGATTGCGAACTGCTCCAGGGGCTCCTGAGGACGCATCTCCTCCGCGGATGCCTCTTCTTCCGAGGCGCCGAGCACGTCCACGTCGGGCTGGAAAGGATTTCGCCGCACCGGATAGTCGGGCCGCACGTAGTCTTCCAACTCTTCGAAGTCCACCAGCTCCCGGGTCGTCTCCGCGGCCTCGGGCTGCTGGTCCTCGGTGTCCGCCGACCGTCGGCGACGCTCCGGGGGACCTGTGGGCATATCGTCTCCACAGGCCGCCAGCAACGACAGGGCCGGCAGAGCCATCAAGAGGATCAGCAGCCCCGTCAAGAGCGGCGACCGGCGGTCTCGCCTCGTTTTCGCCTCGTCAACCATCGTCACACCGCTCCTCATCGTGGATTCCACCGGTAGGTCGTCGCCTGAGCGCTCACGGCCAGGGTGCCCTCAGGAGACAGTCCCGAGTCGGTGCGACGAATCGTGATCTCTCGTACGTTCACGATCCGGGTCATCCGGCCAACAAAGTAAAAGAAGTTCACCACCTCATCGAAGGTCCCCACCAGCTCCATCTCCACGGGGATCTCCACGAAATCGGACCGCTCCACATCGGCGTTCCGTCGGAACCGCTCGATGCTCAGACCCACTGTCTGGGCCTGTCCGTGGATCCGCTGCAAGAGGTTTGGGATCTCCGCCCGCTCCGGGAGCTGCTCCTGGGCTACGGTCAGCCGCTGGGTCAACTCATCGAGCTCGGCCAAGACCTGGGTCTGGTTGGCCTTGACCCGCTGCAGGCTATCCACCTCCCGCTGCAGGGAGTTGGCTCGCTCCTCCAGGTCCCTCGTCTCCTCCGTGATCGGCTGGTACACGCCGATGAAGAACCCCACGAACACCAGGGCCATCAAGAGCACCAGGATGATCATCTTCTGGCCCAGGGGGACGGCGTTAAATCTGTCGACTAACTCATTCATTGACTCTGCTCTCCGAAAAGCTCGACTCGGCTCACGAATCCTCTGCTGCCGTCTCAGTTTCGTGGCCTGTGTAGCTCAGCTCACCGTGAATCCGGAACTGCACCAGCCGCGCGCCGTCTCGGCCGCGGCCGCCTCCGGTCCGCTCCACCACCTCGAGCTCCACGTTGAAGAAATACCTCGCCGTGGTCATCCGCTGCAAAAATTCCGCTACATCATCATGGGAGCCCGCAAACCCGTTGAGTTGAAACTCCCCTCCTCCTTCGTTGAACTGCTCCATCCACAGCCGCCGGGTATCCCAGTCCACATTCCACCCTCGCCGAAGCTGCGTGACCCGCTCTTCCTCGTTGCGAGGCGGGCTCAGCATCGCCTGGATCTCGTCGAGCATCCGAACCGGACCGATCCGGCGGGCCTCCAGCTCTTGGAGCACCGCCAACTGGGCTTCCAGCGCCGCCTTCTCTTCCTGAAGACGCTCCGCCTCGCTGACCTCCTGCTCGATCTCACGCCTCTGCTCCTGGAGTGCCGTCACTTCCGTCTGTTTGGCATCCCGGTCTTCACTGACCACCAGGTAGAACGCAAAGAGCGCCAACACCTCGACGATGATCAGGCCTGCGAAGAGGAAGAGCTGCGCTCTACCCTGCGAACGCCGGCGGGCCTGCTTGATGGGTAATAGGTTGACGCGAATCATCGTTCGTTGGTCCTCCGCAAGGCCAGCCCCACGCTTATCGCGGCGATCGCTGACCACCTCTGGATCCGATCCGGCGAGAATTGTCGCTCATCGTAGGAGACATTTCGAAACGGGTTGATCAGCTCCGTCTCCACTCCACTGATCCGCTCGATGGTTCGCACCAATGAGGGGATCGACGCCGTCCCACCGGAAACCGCGATCCGATCGATCTTACTGTCGGCGGCGTTCATCGCGTAGAAGTCCAGAGATCTCTGAATCTCGTGGGCGATGTCTTCGGCTTTATCCTGGATGATACTCTCTACTTCCTGGGGCAGCACCTCGTCGGTGGCCGCTCCCGGCGATCCACCCATCTTGTACAGCTCCGCCTCTTGATAGGTGATCCGCAGCTGCCGCTGGATCTCCTCGGTGATGTCGCTCCCACCGGCCGACAGATCCCGGGTAAACATCGTGATCCCGTCGGTGACCACGTTCATGGTCACCACGGAGTGGCCGATGTCGATGAGCACCACTGTCTCGCCGCGGTGAAACCCATAGTTCGCCTCGTACATATTCTGCAGCGCGAAGGCATCCACGTCGACCACCAGCGGCTCTAGCCCGGCCCCGATACACACCGTGGTGTAGTCGTTGATCATGTCCTTCTTGGCCGCCACCAACACCACGTCCATCTGGCCTTGCTCGTTCTTCGTCTCCACTCTCTCAAAGCCGATGTGGACTTCGTTGATATCGAAGGGGATATGCTGCTCCGCCTCCCACTGGATCGACTCCTCCAGCTCCTCTTCGGTCATCAGGGGGAGCCGGATCTTCTTCACGATCACCGTGTTGCCCGAGACACTCAGCGCCGTATACCGAGACTTGATCTTATTTCGCCCCAACAACTCACCGATCGCGTCGGATACCACCGACGAGTCCATCAGAGCACCGTCGACAATCGTCTCGGGAGGCAGCTTGGCGTGATCGAAGGCCATCAACTTCAGCCCCCGCTTCGTGCTCTTCAGGACGCACATCTTGACTGCGCTCGACCCTATGTCGAGACCGAGGCAGTTTCGTCCCTTCGCCATCGCCATCGCCATGTGACTGCTCCTTACTTAAAGCTGTACTCGAAGAAATCTGGGGCCATGTTGCCACGGTCATGAAAAGGGTGTCAAGATTTCAGCCCACCAACAGGGATCGTCACCGCGCAAGACCAAAGAATTCTGCCAGACACGGTCGCGATCGGAGGCGAGCTATTCCTCGATCGCCGTAAACAATTGTACCCCAGAACGGTGGTGGCGAAAGTTTTTTTCCCAAGAAATTCCCCCTTTCTTTCAGAGAGGACGAATTCCCCGAACTCCCGCCGTCCCCGCGGCACCGCGGGATCGATCGTGGCGTCCGGGTTGGCGACGAAGGACATCGGAACTTCGGGGTTCGCGACGGGTCATTTCCGAGCATAGTTCAGGGCCCCCACGGTCCGGTGTTCTTCGCCGCAACCCCGACGGTCCGGTGTCCTGCGCCGCAAACCCCGACATTCCGTTGTCCTGCGCCCCCTACCCTGCTCTACCAGCCCTACTCCAACCCGGGGGATTCTTGGGCAACCTGTTCGGCTTCCACCAGGATGTACTTCTTGTTGACCCGGCGGGCGAACGCGCAGTTCTCGGCGATCGACTTGGAGGTATAGTTACCCTCTCGGCAGTCCAGCACATCGGTCCACCCGGCGACGTGATCGGGAAAGAACACGTCCAGTCCCGCCGCGGTGACCGGGCCGGCCTCCGTACCGTCGGAGGCATCAAAGAGGAGGAGATCATGTGAAGCCATCAGGGACTCCCGAAGTTGGATCCTGTGAATGATCGGAATCAGTCGGAGTACATCCGCTCGCGCCGCTCTTGTTCTTCCTTGCAGGCAATGCACATTGTGGTCACCGGCCTGGCTCGCAAGCGCTTGATCGAGATATCGTCTCCACACACCACGCACTCACCAAACTCTCCCTCTGCGATCCGTTCGATGGCGAGATCGATCTTCTCGATCAGGTACCGCTCTCGCCCCCGGAGCCGCAGACTCAAGGCTTGATCCGTCAGCGCACTGGCCAGGTCGGCCTCGTCGGCCATATCGTCCTTGGAGAGTTCGATCTCGTTCTTCAGCGTATGTGCGGCCTTCTTAAGGAGGCGTTGCTTTTCTTCCGTCAGCATCTGACGGAATTCCTCGAGTTGTTCAGGCTTCATGGCATCACCCACCGGTGGGAGTGTCGTCGTCAATATCGCAAAAGGTACACACCCGCTGCGAGGATAAAAGGCTTCTGATGTCCTCTGCGACCTCGTCGATAAGGCGCCCGAGTGTAACGGATCACGCCCAGAGTGCAACCCCGGTTTCCTTTTGGTCCTCCCCCCGGTATACTCTGGCCCCGCGCGGGATTCATCGACACCTCTTTCGATCGGAGTCGTCCCATGGAAGCACAGTGGAAGGGCCAGACCCTCAAAGTCACGGGGAATTGGACGGCCCGATGGCTCTTCTTGGCCCCCGTCTACCAACTCTGGCTCGATGACCAGCTCCTCGACGAACAAGGTGGGCCCCGGCTCAGTCCCAAGCTCGAAGCTCTCTTCGAGGACGAGAACGGGGAGATCTCTCATATCGAAGCCGATCTCCTGTCGATCATCGGCTTCCGGCCCAGCTGTGAGATCTCCATCGAGGGGGAGCTCCTTGCCACGGACCATGTGGAGGTCGAGAACTTCCTCAACCCCTTCCTGATGCTCTTCATTCTGGCCGCCACGGTGGCCATGTTCTACGTCGGACCCGAAGTTCTCCAGCGTTATCTCCCCGTCTGAGAGTCCTCGTGCGTCCCCCCCGAGTCACCAGGCTCCTCTTGTCGGCCCTCCTCTCGTCTCTGGTCCTCGCCGTCGGCTGCTCCGGCTGTCAGGAAGATCTCTTGGACCGTGTGGAGGAGCCCCTGCGCACCGATCCCCAGCGGGCCGGTAAGGTAGGCACCCTGAAGGCCCTGGAGGTGATTCAGACCAGTCGCCACGTCGCCGACGCCGTCGCCGAAGAGCACCCCGGCCCCTGCCAGATCGACTGGCGCCCCGCCGACCCCTTCGCCCTCTCCTTTCGCCTCGACATCACCGTGAGCCAGGGCCGATACAACCGGTCCTGGCGAGAAGAAGGCAGGTTCTCTCGGGATCCCCATCAGGCCTGGGAGATCTCCAGCGTAGCCCTCTTTCAGGAGGGCCACGCCCTGCCCCGTCGCCGGGAGTACTACGTCTTCGCCGACCACACCGGGTTCTACGAGCGCCTCGGCCCGGATCGGGTGGCCCGCTTTGAACCGGACGCCGCTGCCGCCCAGGCCTGGGAGGCGGAGTTCAAGGGCCGGTTCGCCGAGCTCGTCGATCTTTTGGCCGATGGCTGGACCGCCACCGACGATGACCGCCTAATCCCGGGCACCGGCGATCCCCTCTGCTATCCCCAGGGACGGGACCAGGCCCCGGGGTGGGCGCCGCTCCTCAAAGCCCGCGCCGACCTCCGCTTCGCCGAGATCACTTCCTCCACTGACGACGACGCGCCCTGTCGAGAGGTCTCCGCCACCCTGGCCCTCACCGACGGCGGCTCCCTGGAGGTCTCTCTGAGAGAGTGTCTCCACGACGCTCCGGAGCGCCTCTTCCGTGCCGACACCTCTCTCGAGCTGGACGTGGACCGGGACCGCGACCGGGGCCTCCTCTTCCGCGAGTGGGAGTCCTGGATCGACCAGGGATTGATCGAAACAAGGTGATCGAAACAAGGTACGCCCCATGACCCTTCGACAACGAGTTCTGGACACCCGACACGCCGTCGTGAAGATCGGCAGCGCCGTCTTCCTTCGAGAGCAGACCTGGGCCGACCGCCCGGCGTTTGCCGGTCTCGTAGAGGGGATCGACGCCCTGCTCCGCCGGGGCTGGCGAGTCACGGTAGTCAGCTCCGGGGCGGTTGCCATGGGCCGGCAACGCCTCGGACAGACCGCCTCCCCCACCCGGGAGATCCCCCTCTTGCAGGCCTACGCCGCCCTTGGCCAATCCCGCCTGATGGAGATGTATGAGGCCGAGTTCGCTCACTACGGGCGAATGGTCGCCCAGGTCCTCTTCTCTCGGGGAGATCTCTCGGATCGGCGCCGGTATCTCAACGCCCGGTACACCCTGGCCAACCTGGCCGAGCTCGGCGCCGTCCCGATCATCAACGAGAACGACACCGTCGCCACCGACGAGCTCCGCTTTGGCGACAACGATCAGCTCGCCGCCATGACCGCCGGTCTCGTCGCCGCCGACACCTTGATCCTCCTCTCCGACATCGACGGCTTCAAGGAGGTCCGAGAGTCCGGCGAGTTCGGCGCCGTAATCCCCTCCATCGACGTCGACGATCCTCGGGTCGATCAGTGGGCCGGCCCCTCGGTCACCGGCCTGGGACGGGGCGGCATGATCTCCAAGGTGCAGGCCGCCCGCATGGCATCCCGGGCCGGCGCCGTTACCGTGATCGCCCCCGGCAAGACCCGGGGTGTCCTCCAGAAGATCGCCGCCGGCGACGAGATCGGCACCGTGCTGGGCTCCGACGAGAGCAAAGCCCAGACCGCTCGTAAGGTCTGGCTCGTCAGCGGCGCCCTCCCCTCGGGGACCCTCCGATGCGATGGGGGCGCCAAGAAGGCCGTCTGCAGCTCCGGCGCCAGCCTCCTGCCCTCGGGCATCCAATTCGTCGACGGTGATTTTGACGAGGGCGCCGTCGTGGAGCTCGTCGACGCCGACGGACAGCCCTTCGCTCGCGGGGTCACAGCGTACTCCTCTCAAGACCTCCGGAAGATCGCCGGCCAACACTCCCGCGAGATCGAGTCCATCTTGGGCTTCAAGGTCATCGACGCAGCGATCCACCGCGATCACCTCACCCTCCTGTAGACCCTTATCTCCTGTAGACCTTCCCCAGAGCACACCGGGCCGGCCCCCGAAGGAGCCGACCCGGTCAGCTGTCTTCACCCGGTTTCAGTCAGCTGCATCCGCTGGTCGAACCACAGTTGGTGCACTTATAACACGCCCCGGAACGGACCATGATGCTCCCGCACTCCGAACACGGAGGGGCGTCGGCCTGCAGGGTGAACACGCTGGCCTTGCTGGTCGCGTCGAAGAGCACCTCCCCATCGGAGGCCCCGGCGAACCCATGGCTGGTGCCGTTTGTGTTGCTATGGCTTTCGCCGTTTCCCACAGCACTCTCCGAAGCCGGCTCGTCGGCCTTCGCCTCTTCGGTCTCCGAGGACTCCTCGGGGAAGTTCACCGACAACCCGGGCCGCCAGGCCTCCTCTTGCTGCTCCGAGAGGTAGATACTGCGGGCCTCATCGCTCAGAAATTTATCGGCCAGCCACCGGAAAATGTAGTCCGTCACGGACTTGGCGAATCGAATCCGGGGGTTGTTGGTGATGCCGCTCGGCTCAAATCGGGTATGGCTGAACTTATCGACCATCACCTGCAAGGGGACCCCGTACTGCAGCCCCAAAGAGATCGACGTGGCGAAGGAGTCCATCAGCCCGCTGACCACGGACCCCTCCTTGCTCATCACGATGAAGATCTCGCCGGGCTGCCCGTCCTCGTACATCCCCACCGTGATGTACCCCTTATGACCAGAGATGGAGAACTTATGGGTGATCGACGGCCGTTCGTCGGGCAGCTTACGCCGGCGGCCCACATCACCCCACCCGGGTACGTTGATCGCCGAGGAAGGCTCAACCACCTCGCTCGACTCTTCGGCGGCGCCGCCGTCATCGAACTTCGTCGACAGCGGCTGGGTCCGCTTGCAGCCGTCCCGGTAGATCGCGATCGCTTTCAGCCCCAGCTTCCAGGCTTCCATGTACACCTGAGCGATCTCCTCGGCCGTGGCTTCATGAGGCATGTTCACGGTCTTCGAGATCGCCCCCGACAGAAACGGCTGCGCCGCGGCCATCATCCGGACATGACCCATGGGCGCGATCGACCGGCTGCCCTGGGCGGGCTCAAAGGCACAATCGAAGACCGGGAGATGGGCCTCCTCCAAGTGGGGCGCCCCCTCGATGGTGTCGTGCTCCATCAAGTGGTCGATGATCCCCTTGCGCTGCTTCGCGCCATACCCCAGGCGCACCAACGCTTCCGGCACGGTCTGGTTGACGATCTTGAAGTATCCGCCGCCCACCAACTTCTTATACTTGATCAGGGCGATGTCGGGCTCGATCCCCGTGGTGTCGCAGTCCATCATGAACCCGATGGTCCCCGTGGGCGCCAGCACGGTCACCTGGCTGTTTCGATAGCCCGATTCCTGGCCCTGGACCAGGGCTTGGTCCCAGGCGTCTTTCGCCGCCTCGAAGAGGGGCATGCCCTGGATCGCCTCCCACTCTTGCCCGATCTCGTCCACCTTGTCCCGGTGCTTCTCGATCACACGGAGCATGGCGTGTTCGTTGATGGGATATCCCGTGAAGGGCCCGGTGGTCTCGGCGATCTCCGCCGACTGCCGGTAGGCTTCCCCGCACATCAGGGCCGTGATCGCCCCGGCGTAGGCTCGCCCCTCCTCCGAGTCATAGGGCAACCCCCGGGCCATCAGGAGGGCACCCAGGTTGGCGTACCCCAACCCCAGCGGTCGATAGGCGTGGGAGTTCTTCTCGATCGCCGGCGTGGGGTAGCCGGCGTTGTCCACCAGGATCTCCTGAGCGGTGATCGTCAACTGCACGGCCTTGCGGAAGCTCTCGACGTCGAACTCCCCGTCCTCGTCCCGATAGGTCATCAGGTTCAGGCTCGCCAGGTTGCACGCCGAGTCGTCGAGGAACATGTACTCGCTGCACGGGTTGGACCCGTAGATCCGGTCCGTCTCCAAGCAGGTATGCCAGTCGTTGATCGTCGTGTCGTATTGCATCCCAGGATCGCCGCAGATCCAGGCCGCCTCGGCGATCTCCGACATCAGCTCCCGGGCATCGTGGGTCTCCACGTCGGAGCCGTCCTTGACGGCCTTCGTGGTCCAGGTGCCGCCCTCTTCCACGGCCTTCATGAACTCGTCGGTGACCCGCACGGAGTGGTTGGCGTTCTGGAAGAACACCGAGTCATAGGCCCCGCCGGGCACGTTGAACCCCCCGTCGTAGCCGGCCTCGATCAGGGCCCAGGCCTTCTGCTCTTCCTCGGACTTGCACCGAATGAAGTCCCGAATGTCCGGGTGGTCGGCGTCGAGGATCACCATCTTGGCCGCCCGGCGAGTCTTGCCCCCGGACTTGATCACCCCGGCGAACGCGTCGTAGCCCCGCATGAAGCTCACCGGGCCGCTGGCCGTGCCTCCCCCGGCCAGCATCTCCCGGCTCGACCGGATCGTCGACAGGTTCGACCCCGTGCCGCTTCCCCACTTGAAGAGCATCCCTTCCGTCTTGGCCAGCTCCAGGATCGACTCCATCTCGTCTTTGACGGAGTTGATGAAGCACGCCGACGCCTGGGGCCGCTCCTCCACGCCCACGTTGAACCACACCGGGCTGTTGAACGCCATCTTCTGGTGCAGGATCAGATAGGTCAGCTCGGCCCGGAAGATCTCGGCGTCCTCATCGGTCGCGAAGTATCCGTCCTTGATGCCCCAGTCGGTGATCGTGTTCGCCACCCGATCGATGAGCTGCTTGACGCTGGTCTCCCGCTCCGGGCTCCCCAGCTTTCCACGGAAATACTTGGAAATCACTACGTTCGTCGCCATCTGCGACCAATTCGCCGGCACCTCCACGTCTCGCTGCTCAAAGACGACCTTACCCTTCTCGCTGCCAATGCTCGCGGTTCGTTGCTCCCACTCAACCTCCTCGTAGGGGTGAATACCTTCCCTGGTAAAAAATCGCTCGAAATGCAGCCCTTTTCCGGACGGCGAAAACTCGCGCAAGGCTTTCCGTTCTGTTCCCCTCTTGGCGCGGCTTTTCGTCAGCGTGGGCTCGATCGACGTCGTCATCCTTGGCTCTCCCTCTTGGCTTGAGTACGGGTCGGTCCTCCGACCCAACTACGATTTACGTTCTCCAACAATACACACCAAACTATCCACAGCACCGGCTCGCCGGACTGCTCATTCCCCTCCGGGGGCGTACCTCGTGCCCCACTACCGACCTGGTAGATGGGCTGGTTTTCGAAGAGCCAGTGTAACGGGAATCGCTTCCCCTGTGTCAACCGCGTATCACAAGATATTGTGGTTCTCCTCGGACACAGACACAACATCTTGGGTCTCACCTCTTTTTTTTCGCCACCTTAGGGAAGAGTCTTCAAGTGTATTCTTGGAAAGAAATCTAGGGCGTCCATCGCGGAATCTCCACCCTGAAATCAGTCGTAGTACGACCAAAAACAGATCTCTTGCAGAACTCATGCGGGGGAGAGAAAAAGGCGGGTATTTTTTGGAGTGGACACCACCGGGGCCCTCGGGGTTTAAGTGGTGTGGCCAACGCATTTCTTCGGCCTGGAGCCATCATGCGTCATATCGTCATCCTCGGGTGCGGGTTCGCCGGCTACCACGGGGCTCGCCAGATCGAGGAGTCCATCGCCGGTCGTCGCCGGGTCAAGCTCACGGTAGTCTCTCGTCGTCAGGACTTCGTCTTCGCTCCTCTCTTAAGCTCCGTGGCCAGCGGTGGCCTCGATCCCAAAGAGGTCACCACCCCCATCGAGGGGCTCTTCTCTCCGGACACGGAGGTGATCATCAACGATGTTCAACGCGTCGATCTTCGGGAGAAGACCCTCCACTTCAAGGAAAGTCAGCTCTCCTTTGACTACCTGCTCATCGCCTGGGGCTCCCGACGGCGGACCGATGTATTCGACGGGGCCGCCCAGCTCCCCGGGCCCGATGACTTCGACGACGCCCTTGCCCTCCGTCCCCGACTGCTCACCCTTCGGGCCCAGACCCCTCCGGTTCGCCTGGCGGTGATCGGCGGTAGCGCCACCGGCGCCGAGTGGGCCGCCGAGCTGGCCACCACTCCGGATCTCACCATCGATCTGTACGAGGCGGACTCTCGACTCCTCCGAGATCACTCTCCGGCCATGTCTGAAGTGGCCACCCGCTATCTGGAGAGCCTCGGCGTTCGGGTCCACACCGACACCCTGGTGGCAGGAGCATCGGACTCGGAGATCCTCCTCGCAGACGGAACGGCGATCCCTGTAGACCAGGCATTTCACTGCGGCGGCCGCGGCGGATTGCCCCTCCTCGGAGAGGATCCCCACCTCGACCCCCAAGGACGAATCTCCACTGGCAACGATCTGCGCTACCCCGACCACCCGGGCATCTTCGTGGCCGGCGACGCCGCCTCTGCTATGGCCGGACTACCGGACACCTCCAATCCCCAACTGGCCATGCAACAGGGCGCCTGGGCAGCTCGTAACCTCCTGGCCAGCATGACCGGCCGAACCCTCAAGCCCTTCGTCTACGAGGATCGCGGCGACTTCTTGACCCTCGGTCGTCGAAACGCCGCCCTCGAGCTCCGCGGTATCATCCTGGAAGGCCGCCCCGCCTGGTTGGCGTATAAGCTCTACTACACAGCCCTGATGCCCCGTCCGTTCCAACGGAACAACACCCTTGTAGAGTGGATCACGAAGCAAGTGGGCGGCGACGATCTGTGATCCTTCCCGAACCGGACGGACGAACCCGGCTTACTCCATCCGCTCCAACTCGCGGAGCAAGAGCTCTTCTTCGCTGAGCTCTTCTTCGACGTCGTCGTCCTCTTCTTCTTCAGGCTCGGGCTCCGGCTCGGGTTCCGGTTCCGGTTCCGGCTCCGGTTCCGGCTCGGGTTCCGGCTCCGGTTCCGGCTCCGGCTCCGGCTCCGGTTCCGGTTCGGTTCGCGTTGGCCGAGGCTCCGGCTCCGGCTCCGGCTCCGGCTCCGTCCGGGTCGGCCGAGTCCGCGGCGCCGGCTCCGGTTCGGGCTCCGGCTCCGTCCGCGTCGGCCGAGGCTGCGGTCGCGGCTCGGGACGCGGCACCGCCGTAACTTCTTGGGCTTCCTCTTCTTCTTCTTCGGCGGCGAGCTCGGTCTCTTCTTCGTCGGCGACATCGTCTTCGTCGATGACGTCACCCTCTTCCTCGACTCCGACGTCGGGCTCCTCGAGTTCGGCGACCTCCACCTCATCGGGTTCCGGCTCCGGCTCAACCTCGTCTACAGCGGTTGGCTGCTCTCGCTCTGGCTCCACGGTTGGTTGTGCAGCACCGGGCCCGAACAAGAAGAACCAGCCTCCTCCGACGACCACCACGAGCAGCAGGAGAATCAGCACCCCACCGGAGCCTTTCTTCTTCTCTTCTTTGGTCGCTTCCGCGGCGGCCGGGGACGTCGTCGCTGGCTCCAGCAACTCGTCGGCGGGAGTGCTCAACGTCGGAGGCGGTCCCGGATCTTCAATCTTCTCGCCGGAGAACAGGGCGTCTGGGTCGAGACCTCCGGTGGTCTCCTCCTCTTCTTCCTCTTCCTCGGCGGCTTCTTCTTCGGCGGCAGGTTCTTCGGCGGCAGGTTCTTCTTCGGTGGCTTCTTCTTCGGTGGCCTCTTCTGGCTTCGGCTCGTCCTCGGCGGCGGCGTCTTCGTCAGAGATATCACCGGCCACGACGACTGACTGATCTTCTTCTTCCGAGGTCTCTTCCTCGTCCGCGATCCCTTCGTCACCGGCCTCTTCGGCGGCCTCAGGCTCGGACTCGGCGCTGGCGGCCACGGCGGCCTCTTCCTCCTCGGCGGCTTCGAAGGCAGCCGCCACTTCGGCCTCTACCCCCTCCTCTTCCTCCTGGGAGTCCTCGGACATCCCGAAGAGTGGGGTGCCATCGTGAGGACAGACGTCGATCTCTTCCTCGAAATTCCGACCGCATGTGGTGCAAAAGCGCATACCGGGGGCTCCTCCTGAAGGGGACCGAGACTACTTCTAACGTCTCTGCCAGAGCAGCGCCACCATAACCCATTGTCCGAACCCGAACAACACGGAAACCGTCGTTCCCCGGTTCCCCAAGAACGGCCGAAAGGGCCGCGGTTTCCCGCGGCCCTTTCAGCTGTCTTCATCCCACCGGAATCAGTTGGCTCGGTACCGAGCGTTGAAGTCCCGCTGGTTGATCTGACCCGTAATGGTGCCCTGAGCGCCGCTGGCGGTCAGGTTGCCCGTCACGTTGATGGAGTTCCCTGCCCGGCTTCCCGTGGCGGAGATGCTTCCGTTCTCCGACACCTGACCGGTGAAGGGGACGTTGAAGGATCGACCTTCCCGCTCGCCCTGGAAGGCGCCCCGGAGGTTGAAGTCTCGTCGGACCTGGATACTGAGGCGAGCGTTGCTGAAGTCGCTGCCCGTGATGTTCGCCGACATGGACCCCGTGCGGGCCGGCTCTGGTCGACGCTGGACAGGCCGCGGCGCTGCCTCGGCCTCCTCTTCTTCGGCCTCTTCCTCTTCTTCTTCCGTGAACTCGTAGCCGGCCTCGCGCAGCCCCTGAGCGAGCTCTTCGTTGCATCGCTCCATCCGGGCCTCGATGGCGGTCTTGACGCTCTCCCGCTCGCCAAACTGCTCTTCGGCGGCCTGGAAGTCGTCCTGATCTTCAAAGCCGTATCGGGCGTAGATCTCAGCTTTGATTTCGCCGGCTTCCGTGGGGTCTTCGATGTGCGCGTTCACGCAGGTGACCTCGAAGGCGGCAGGGATGAAGAGGTCCTCGTCGTACTCACGAGCTTCTTCCTCCTCTTCCTCCTCTTCTTCTTCCTCCTCCTCCTCCTCTTCTTCTTCCTCTTCTTCCTCGACGGCTTCGGGCTCCTCGGCGGGCTCGTCCTGATCGCAGGCAGTCAGGGAGAGGCCGGAGACGACCAGGGCCAGGATCAACAATACGCTCCAATGCTTCATGAGATTCTCCTCACTTCTGAAGGAACAAACCGACGGGTTGGAACGACCCTCAACGGGTAACCGTAGTAAAATTTGGGGGGCGCCCTCGGTGGCGCCTGAACAACACTGCCACCTCTTTTCCTGACGTTCCCTCATGAAAAGAAATGACGATTGCGACGCATCTTAGGAGTGGTTCTTCGCAATTGTCAATCCCACGAAGACGGGGATTCTTCGGATTCCTTGAATCTGTTAGCCTGTCGGCGGCATCACTAGGATCACCTGGGTCCCCATTGACCCACTCGGAGACCACATGAAGCAGTACGTGATCATAGGAAACGGGGTGGCCGGAGCCGAGGCCGCCCTGGAGCTTCGCCGCCGCCTGAGCCCGGAGGAAGGTCGGATCCTGCTGATCAGCGACGAGTCGCCCTACTTCTTTTCCCGCACGGCGCTGATGTACGCCTTTATGGACCGCCTTGACCGCCGGGACCTCGAGCCCTACGAGCGAAAAGTCTGGGACATCCAGAAGATCGAGCGTGTGCAGGCCCGGGTCGTCGATCTCGACGCCAGCCGTCGATGCATCACCCTGGAGTCCGGCGAGGAGCTCTCCTTTGACCGTTGCCTGGTCGCCACGGGCGCCTCCCCCCGGATGGTCCCCTTCGAAGGCCTCGACGCCGTGGAAGACGGTCTGGTCCACTTCGTCTCCCTCGACGACCTGGACGCCTGCGAGCGCCTCGCCAGAACCAGCGACCGGGCCGTCGTGGTCGGCGGCGGGTTGATCGGAGTCGAGCTGGTGGAGTGCTTCCTCCACCACGGCCTGGAGGTCACCTTTTTGGTCCGGGAGCCCTATTTCTGGCCCGCTGCCCTGGCCGCAGAGGAAGGAGAGATGATCTCCGAACACATCGGAGACCACGGCGTGGAGCTGATCCACGGCGAAGAGCTCCACAGAATCGACGTCGACGAAGCGGGCAAGATCGTCGCGATCCAGACCACCGGGGAGAGGACCCTCCCCACAGACATCCTCGGGATCTGCATCGGCGTGGTGCCCACCGTAGACTGGCTACGAGACGTCACCACCCCTCCGACGCTCAAGGGCGGTCTCCTGGTGGATCGGAGCTTTGCGACCTCCCTGGACGGGGTCTACGGCGCCGGCGACTGCGTCGTCGTCGATCTGGGAGTCGACGGCCCCCCGAAGCACGAGCCCATCTGGTACACCGCCCGGGACCACGGACGCCTGGCGGCCCGGAGCATACTCGGCGACGACGTGCGCTACGAGCCGCCGGTGTTCTACAACTCCTCGAAGTTTTTCGACGTAGAGTACACCACGGTCGGCGCCGTCCAGGACCTTCCGCCGGGAACGGGCGCCCTCTTTCGGTCTCATCCTGACAAGCTGATCACCCAGCGCATCCTCCACGCCACCGACGGCGAACGCCGCGTGCTGGGCTTCAACATGCTCGGTTCTCGGTGGGACCACCGACTCCTGCAGCGGTGGATCGAGGAACGCCGGGGCCTGAACTTCGTCCGACGTCACCTCCATGAAGCGCAATTCGACGTGGAGTTCGGCCGGGCCAACCTGGAGAAGATGAACGAGAAGGAGATCCTGCTGTGAGACAGAAAGGCGCCGTCGGCTGGTTCAAACATGACATCACCCATCGGGGCATCACCGCCTGGATCCTCTTCGTCCTCCTGGCGCTGATGTACTTCTTCTTCTACTACGGGGGCCGCACCCTCTTCGGCGCCCCGATCCCCGATCCCTTCACCCCCATCGCCCAGGGATTGGGGATGCCCCATAAATGGACCTTCTACGGCTTGCTCTACACCATCGCCGTGGTGGCCGGCGGGGTCCTGATGTTCCGCCGGTACGGCCACAATCGGTATCAGGTCGTCCGGACCTCGGTGGTGATCTTCGTGCAGGTCACCCTGGCCTTCGCGGTCCCCTGGATCCTCCTGATCTTCGAGCAACCCGAGTTCTACTTCAGCTACCTCTGGCCCCTGCAGATCGAGTACTTCTACCCCTCGACGATCCTCGAGATGCCCCTTCCGTTCTTGCTCTACAGCTTGATCGGCTCCCTGCTTATCGTACCCCTGCTGGGCGTCTTCTACGGCAAGCGGTGGTACTGCTCCTGGGTCTGCGGGTGCGGGGGGTTGGCCAACACGGCGGGCGAACCCTTCCGGCACCTCTCCACGAAGTCCAGCGCCTCCTGGCTCTTCGAGAAGTGGTCCGTCCACCTCACCCTCCTACTGGCGCTCTTGGTCACGGCCCTGGTGGTCGCCTCATGGGCTGTGGGCCAGCACTACCCCCGGTTTGAGGAGACCGCCGTCTCGCTTCAGTCCTTCTACGGCCTGATCGTGGTGACCATGCTCTCCGGCATCATCGGCGTGGTGGTCTATCCCATCGGCGGCACCCGGGTGTGGTGCCGGTTCTTCTGCCCCATGGCGGCCCTGCTGGGCCTGATCCAGAAGTTTGGCCGGTTCCGCATCACCGTCAAAGACGACATGTGCATCTCCTGCGGCCTCTGCACCAAGTACTGCGAGATGGGCATCGACGTGCGGGCCTATGCCCAGAAGAACCAGGACTTCGTCCGGGCCAGCTGCGTGGGCTGCGGGCTCTGCGCCGAGGTCTGCCCCCGAGGGGTCCTCCGGCTGGAGAACCGGATGCCCCGCGATCCTCAGGAGACCCTGACCATGTCGTCGCTCCTCTCCCGCTCCTATCAGTGATCGTGGCGAGTGTGATCCACGTTGATTGATCGGGTGGTTTGCGACGGCATCGTTCGTGGCGTCCGGGTTGGCGACGGGGTGGACCTTGCCTCGACACCGCCGGGCAGATAGCCTGCGGCTCCCCCTATCCACTCAAGGAGTCGTCGATGCGCCAGTTCTTGATGCTTTTGATTCTCCTCTCCTTCCTCTTCCTCTCAGCCTGTGGTGGCGAGGAAGGGGTCTGCACTTCGGGCCACTGCTCGTTCTCCTGCGTCGGCGGCGGCTGCGACTTCGTGTGCGCCGGCACGGCCAACTGCAGCGTGAGCTGCTCCGGTGGCGGCTGCTCGACCCTCTGCGAGGACAACGCGACCTGCTCCACCTCCTGCTCCGGGTCCAGCTGCTCTTTGGAGTGCGTCGACTCCGCCACCTGCTCGACAACCTGCTCCGGTGGCGGCTGCTCTCTGGACTGTGAAAGCGGCACCTGCTCCTCGTCCTGCACCGGTGGCGACTGCACGGGCTTCTGAGATACTGGGTACACAAAAACCCCCGGCAATCGCCGGGGGCTTTTGTGTTTTTCTCTTCTGATCTTCCGGCGAGCTCAGCCCTCTTCGGACTCCTCAGCGACCTCTTCCTCGGCCGTGTCCGCCACAGCGGCGGCCTCGAGGGGAAGCGCGAAGTCCAACTTCAGCAGCACCTCATCCCGAATCAGGTCGTCGGCGGCGCCTTTGAAGTCCACGCCGAAGTCAAACCGCATCAACGTGAAGTTGGAGGTGATCTTCATCGCGTCGTCGTCCACGGCAACGGTCACCGGGAAGGTGATCCGCTGGGTGGTCTCTTTGATGGTCATATCACCGGTGACGGTGTGGGTGCCCTCGGCGCCCTCCATGTCCACTCCTTCGGAGATCGACCGGGATACGAAGGTCGCTTCCGGATAGGTCTCGACCTCGAAGAAGTCTTCGTTCTTCAGGTGAGCCGTCAGGCGGTCGTTATCGGACCAGATGCTGGTGGTGTCCACGGTGAACTCCACCTTCTTGAGGTTGTTCTCGTGGTCCACGTGGGCCGTCCCTTCCCACTCGTGGAAGCCGCCGTCGTGGTCGCCGGTCACCTTGGCGCCGAGCCACTCGATCTTGGAGGTCTCCGAGTCGAAAGCGATCTCCCGCACCTCGACGGTCTCGTCCTCCTCCTCCTCCTCGGCGGCCTCGGGCTCATCCGGGGTGGGCGGGGAGACCTGAGCGGCGGTCTGTCCGTCGAGTTCGCTCTCACATCCCACGACGAACACGAGGAGCGCGGTGAGCAGCAATGCCAAAGTCTTCTTCATAAGTCTTCTCTCTACTTCGAGTTGTTCACTCCTCGTCGGACCATCCGACGAGGGATCGCCACTCCTCTGGAATGGCGTGGGGTCTTCCGTCAGTGCCGAGACATACGGTCACCACTTCGGCGCGAGCGATCTCCTGGCCATCGGCCTGCCGAAGCAGGTCCTGGCCAAAGGTCAGGCTTGTCTTGCCGATCCTCTCGATCCACAGGCGAACCTGCAGCTCATCGAAGACCTGCGCGGGGCGGTTGTACTCGATCGTCACCTTTCGCACCACCAGGGTCAGCCCCTGGCCCTGCAGCCACTGTGGCCCCAGCTCTCGCAGGGCCATCCATCGAGCATGCTCGAAATACTGCAGGTAGACCGCGTTGTTGACGTGATGGAACGCGTCCAACTCGTATCCACGAACGGTCAGCGGCAAAGAGAAAGGATCGTCCCGGTTCACAACCACCTCGTTCAAAACAGCTCATCCAAAACCGACCAGTCAGCCCTCGCCGACGACGAGCACTGGTGATAAACACCCCTCCGAGAGAGGTCAAACACCAACCCGAGGTTTTTATGCCCACCGAACTCCCCGAGAGACATTGTCCCATCTGCGAGAAGTCCGTCGGCGACCGGGCCGAGAACCGCCACTTCCCGTTCTGCTCGTCCCGATGCAAGCAGGAGGATCTGGGCCACTGGCTGGGCGGGTCCTACGCCATGCCCGGCCGGCCCGCCAGCCCCGATGAGATCGCCCAGGAGCTGGTCCGGGATCACGGCTCGGACTGACCCTTGAGCACCTCGTTGATCAACTCCCGCATCATCTCCACCGGCAGGGCCCCGGCCAGGGGATAGCCGTTGATGAAGAACGACGGCGTCGCCTCCACCCCCAACCGGCGGCCGGCGGCCACATCACTATCGACCCACTGCTTCGCCTCTGAGGAGTCCAGGCATCGCGAGAAGACCTCCTCGTCGAGGTCGAGCTGCTCCGCGTATCGCGCCACGGAGTCCCGGTCATGAGCAGGGGCCCCGGCGAAGAGAAGATCGTGCATCCTCCAGAACTCTCCCTGCTCCCCGGCACAGAAGGCTGCCGTCGCCGCCGTCATCCCGTGCTCCTGATGGGGTAGCGGGAAGTACCGGTACTCCACGCGCACCTCCTCGGGGTACTCCTCTTTGACCCGATGGAGAACATCGGCCAGGACCGCGCAATGAGGACAGGGGAAGTTGGAGAACTTCACGATCTGAACGGGGGCGTCGTCGGGGCCCATCGCCGGCGCACCGGGCCGATGAACCACCGCCGGGTCGAGGGCCTGCTGCTCCACAAGCGACGGCCGCTCCGCCGTCCGGATCCGGCGATCCCGCTCGGCCACGTCGCTGACCTGCATCCCCACGAGCAAGAAGAACCCGAAGGTGCCCACGAAGAGGGCCGTCCACCCGTTGGCCACCCCCACAGGAGACTTCAACTGTCCCTGAATCACTCGCCATGGCGAGCCCCCGGCCCACATCGCAGCCGCCGCCAGCCCGATCCCGTTGACCACGTAGAGCATCACGCAGAACGGGCAGAGGGTCTGCAGCACGAAGAGACTCACCCCTCCGAGGAAGAGAGAGTACCCCAGACTCAGCGCGAAGAGGGTGGTCGTCAGCGCTGCCGGTCGAAAGGGGGCGTCGCTGACCCGGACGGCCTGCCGGTCGAAGAGCACCAGAGCCATCGCACCGGCGTAGAAGCAGAGCCCCAGGAGGGCGATGGGGATCCCGAAGATCTCCGAAAAGTGTGAGCTCGCCGCCGACTCGCAATCCATGACTCGATGGGCGTCGCAGAGGGCCCCGCCCACGGTCTGCCCAAGCGAGGCCTGCAGGTGCATCTCGTTGAGATACCAGGCCAGGGCGAACCCCCCACCAGAGATCAGAAAGGTCGCCCACCGGGCCGTATTGCGGGTGGACTCCGCCCGCCTCTCGTCGAGGCTCTCCTTCTTTCGGGCAGCGGACATCTTTGTCATTGGGCTTCCTGCAGCTCCCGGAGACGCTCTTCTTCGTTGGCCTGAATCGCTCGCTGGACCCGCCCTCGGAGCTCGTCATCTTCGGGCATCCGCACGGCGATGGCGTTGTACTCCTGGACCGTCAGGCCGTGGTCATACATCACGGCCTGAGCCTCCACCTCGCTCTCTTCGATCAGGGCCTGCCGCTCCTCGGGCGTCGCCGCCTGGGTGATCGGTCCGTGGAACCTCTGCTGGACGGCCATCACCTCGATGTAGGCGCGGGCGAACTGCTCCACCTCCTCGTCGGAGTACTCCCGATCGTAGTCGTCTCCATCGTACACGAAGAGCCCCCCGGAGACCTCGGTCCGGGACTCCTCCTGGCCGGTGGAGGCGCACCCCACGGTGAACGCCAACAAGAACAGACCGGCCACCACCACAATCATCTTCTTCACGACGCTCTCTCGACTTGGGACATGGCGACGAGCCCCAGGCTCGACCATTGCTAAAAAGCACAACCGGGGCCGGGACATTCCCGACCTCACGACGACTTCGTCAGCTCCTGCATCAGGCGGTTCAGCCGGCGAACGAAGACCGCCGGCGCTTGCAAGGCGCCTCCTTCGCTGAGCTGGGCCTGCTCGAAGAAGAGCTCCGACCACTCCTTGAGGGCCTCCGGATCATCGACCCCTTGAAGTCGGACGACCAGGGGATGATCGGGATTCAACTCCAGGGTCGGCGTGCCGGCGGGCACCTCCTCGCCAGCCCGGCTCAAGATCCGCCGCATCCGGGCCCCCATCTCCCACTCCTGTCGGACCAGGCAGGCCGGGGACTCCTTCAGGCGCTTGGACAGACGCACGGCGGCCACCCGGCCCTCCAGGGACTGTTGGACCTGGGAGAGCAGCCCCGCCCACTCCTCGGGGACCTCAGGCTCGTCGGCCTTCTCTTCGTCATCGGCCTCGTCGCCCTCGGCATCGCCCTCGGCGCCCTCCTCCCCGAGGCTCTCCAGATCCAGGGCTCCCCGATCCACGGAACGGACCTTCACGCCGTCGAACTCCGCCAGGTGGGCCGCGACCCACTCGTCCACGGGGTCGGTGAGCACCAGGACCTCCACCCCCCGATCGAG
>SKON01000131.1 GCA_007120035.1 Myxococcales bacterium | reverse complement strand
TCTATCGAGTCACCCCCGAGCAATGGGGCAGTTTTCAACGCTACCGCGAGCGACAGCGGGAATTCGACGCCCGAATCCCCTTCTCCGTCACCTATGAGAACACCCGCTCCTTCAACGAAGGGCAGCGACAGCGGCAGCGAGAGATCGATCTCGACCTTCGCCGCGCTCTCGGCGGCGACCGCCACGGCCACGTCGTCGTCGTCATCGACGAGCCAGACCGAGCCCGCAACCAGGGCCAATTCCGCCGCGTCCACTGGGTGCAGTTCACGGACCTCTCCGCGGACATCACCGATGACGGCCAGGAGCTGGCCGTCCGGGTCACCCGGATCTCCAACGGGGCCCCTGTCTCCGGGGCTGAGGTGACCGCCGGAAACGCAGAGACCACCACCGACGACGATGGCGAGGCCCTCCTGCGGGCCCCCTCGTCGAGCCCCGTCGTCGTCCAACACGGACAGGACACCCTCGTGGTCCCCCCGGGCGGAAACCTTCATGGCCGGCGAGGATGGCAACGACGCTCCGTGGACGACCAGGAGTGGATCTGGTCCGTCGTCGACGACCGCCAGACCTATCGCCCCGGCGAATCCGCCCACATCCGGGGGTGGATCCGACTCCTCGACAACACCCCCGACGGCGGGCTGAACCTGCCCCCCCTCGAGACCGTCTCCTACCGCCTCATCGACGCCCAGAGCAACGACGTCACCACTGGACGGGCCGAGCTGGACCGGTTCGGCGGCTTCGAGCTCACCCTGAACATCCCCGAGGGAGCAAACCTCGGCGACGCCCGCCTGGTCCTCGAGACCTCCGGGAAAAGTCACACCCACTCCATCACCGTCCGAGAGTTCCGACGCCCCGAGTACGAGGTCACCCTCGAGGGCGGCGCCGGTCCTCACCTGGCCCAGTCCGAGCTCCGCTGGGACGGCCAGGCGACCTATTACGCCGGCGGCGCGTTGCCCAACGCCCCGGCCCAATGGACCTTTCAGGAAGAGCGCGCCACCTACCGCCCACCGGGCTGGTCGGGCTTCTCTTTTGGCCCCTTCACGCCTCAATGGTGGCGGCGCCACCAGGAGGATGACGATCCCTCCCCGATCCTCCCGCGAGGTATCGACGACGAGTACTCCGACCGCTTCACAGACCACTCCGGCCAAGACATCGCCGTCGTTCCCCTGGAGGCCACCGACGACGGCCTCCCCCGCACCGTCTCAGCGACCCTCTCCGTCCGGGACGTCAACCGCCAGAGATGGTCCGCCAGCCACTCCGCCCTGGTTCACCCCGCCCGGGCCTACGTGGGGCTGCGCTCCCCCTCTTCGACCTTCATTCGCCGAACCGAGTCCTTCGATGTAGACCTGATCGCCACGACCATCGACGGAGACCCCGCCGAGGGACTTCCCATCCAAACCCGACTCTTTCGAGAGCACTGGCAGTCCCACCGAGAACTCCCCGACCACACCTGTGAGTTCACGTCCACCGAAGAACCCCAACGTTGCTCCTTCTCCCGGCTTCCCCCGGGCCGGTACCGAGTCCAGGCCACCGTCACCGATGAAGAGGGCCGAATCGCCCGCTCCGAACAGCTCTTCTGGGTAGCCGGCACAGACCGACGAAGCCGAGCGCTCGCCCGCGAAGGGGAGCTCTTCCTCGTCCCAGACCAGAACCAATACGACGCCGGACAGACCGCTCGCCTCTTCGTACAAGCCCCCAGCTACCCCCTCGACGCCATCGTGGAGCTGCGCCGAGACGGCCGCTTCGACCGACGCCTTCAGCGAATCACCGCCAACGACCCCTACGTGGAGATCGACCTCAACGAGTCCATGATCCCCAACGTCCACGTCGCCGTGCTCGCCACTTCCACAGGTCGAGCCTACGACCCCACCCAGTTCTACTCCGGCCAGGTCGAGCTCTCTGTGGACTCCGCACCACGGCGACTCTCCGTCGAGGTGCTCCCCTCCACCGAAGCCGTCTCTCCCGGGTCGGAGATCACCGTCGAGGCCCTGGTCCGCGACCACCAGGGCACCCCCGTCGAAGACGCCCAGGTCCTCCTCTTCGCCGTCGACGAGGCCATCCTTGCCCTCTCCGGCTACGACCTCCCCGACATGGTATCCACCTTCTACCCCACCCGTGAGGCTCATGCCTCCGAGGTCCGCAGCCGACAATGGATCCTACTCGAAGCGGCCTTCGACAGGCTCACCAGCCGCCGGCGTCCCCCCAGACGACCTCCACCGCCCGAATACGCTCCCGATCACTCCGATAGCGACCTCCTTGAAGCCGCCGGCGGCTCCGCCAGTACTTCCACACGCCGCAGAGGCCCCCCGCCCATCTCCGTCCGGGAGGTCTTCAACGCCCTCGCGTTTTATCGCTCCGACCTGATCACCGACGAAGACGGCCGCGTCCGCGTCGATCAACAGCTCCCCGAGAGCCTGACCCGGTACCGCCTGATGGCCATCGCCGTCGACGACTCCCACCGCTTCGGCGGCGGCGAAAGCCACGTCACCGCTCGCCAGCCCCTGATGGTTCGCCCCTCGCCGCCACGGTTCTTAAACGTCGGCGACGTCATCGAGTTCCCCGTGGTCGTCCAAAACCAGACCGCTGAAGACATGACCGTCGACGTCGCCCTCCGATCCAGCTCCACGGTCCACATCCTGGAGACCCCGGGACAACGGGTCACCGTGCCCGCCGCCGACCGCGCAGAGGTCCGCTTTCTCGTAGGCGCCCGGACCCCCGGTCACGCCCGCATTCAGTCCGTCGCCGCCTCCGGATCCCACGGCGACGCCGCCCTCTCGACCCTCCCGGTGCTCACCCCGGCGACCACCGAGGACTTCGCCACTTACGGCTCCCTCGTCGACGACGACCTGATCCTCCAACCCCTCCACGTCCCCCGAAACGCCTTCCCCGGGTACGGCGGACTCGACATCCAGACCTCCTCCACCCGGCTGCAGACCCTCACCGACGCCTTCCTCTATCTCCTGAACCATGACTTCAACAGCACGGAACACCTGGCCAGCCGCATCCTCTCCGTGCTCGCCCTCTACGAAGTCCTCGACGCCTTCGAAGCCCCCGACCTCCCCTCACCACAGGCGATCCGCCAGGCTCTGACGGAGTGGACCGAGATGATCCTCGAAACCCAGCTCATCGATGGCGGCTTTGGCTTCTGGGAGGGTTCTGTGAGCTCCTGGCCCTTCGTCTCCGTCCACGCCGCCCACGCCATCTGGCACGCCCACCAGGCCGGCGTCGAGGTACCCCCCAGAGCCCTGGAGAACGCCATCGAGTACGTCTCCAACATCGATGAACACCTCGAGAGATACGCCCCTTCTCCCGCCCGGATCAGCATCGAAGCCTACTCGCTCTACATCCGAAACCGCATGCGACACGTCCCCGCTCGAGAGGTGGACCAGTTCTTCTTCTCCCACGGGATCGAGGACGTCTCCCTGGAAACACTGGGGTGGCTCCTCCCGGTCCTGGAGGGGACCCAGTGGGAGGAACGGGCCCTGGAGCGAATCCTGAACCACGTACATGAGACCCCTTCCACCGCGGAGTTCCACGACACCTACGGCGGAGACGCCTACAAGATCTTGCACACCCGACACCGCACCGACGCCGTGATCCTCGACGGCCTCCTCCAGACCGACCCCGACCACTACCTCGTCGAAAAGATCGTCCAGGGGCTCCTCAGCCGCCAAGACCGAGGCCGGTGGTCCAACACCCAGGAGAACGTCTTCGTCTTGATGGCCCTGAAACGGTACTTCGACCTCTACGAGGACGACGAGCCCGACTTCATCGCCCGGGCCTGGCTGGGCCCCCGGCAAATCGGCGAGCACCAGTTCTCGGGCCGCACCACGGACCGCGACCAGACCACGGTCCCCATGGCCTACCTCCACCTCGGCGAGGACGAGCAGTCCGTGGTGCTCCAACGGGACGGCGAGGGCCGGATGTACTACCGCATGGGCGTTCGATACTCCCCGGTGAGCCGCGACATGGCGGCCCTCGACCAGGGCTTCCTCGTGGAGCGCGTCTACACCCCCATCGAAGACGACCACGACATCCGCCGCACCGACGACGGCTGGGAGATCCGCCCCGGCGCTCGGGTCCGCGTAGACCTCACCGTAACCATCCCCTCCGATCGCCGACACGTGGCCCTCGTCGACTGGCTCCCCGCCGGCCTCGAGCCCGTCGACTCCGCCCCCACCGGCAGCAGCCGCGACGAGCTCGACGGGATCGCCGCCACCCGCTGGTGGTGGCGGCAAACCGGGGAATGGGTCCAACACGAAAACCTCCGCGACGAGCGCGTCGAGGTCTTCGCCTCCTACCTCTCCCGAGGCGTCTACTCCTACAGCTACATCGCCCGGGCCACCACCCCTGGCGAGTTCGTCGCCATGCCCGCCAGGGCCGAAGAGATGTACCACCCCGATACCTTCGGCCGCAGCGCCACCGAAGTGGTGAGAATCATGGACCGCTGATACACTCTCCTCGAGCTGACCTACCCACCACCTCGAGGAGACCCATGAAGCTCGTCGGACAGATCATCACCTCCATGATGGAGATCGCCACCCTCGACGACATCCACTCCTGGGCGGCCTCCTCCGTCCGCGGCCTCCGGGGCCTCTCGGTCCACCCCTACTGCCGCCAGAACCCTCCTCGCCCCCCGGAGCCCCTGATCCTCTACGAGTTCGAGTCCTGCCCCTTCTGCCGCAAGGTCCGCGAGGTTCTCACAGAAGTCGACCTCGAGTACATCTGCCGCCCCTGCCCCAGGGGCTCCACCCGCAACCGCGACGATCTCAAAGCCCGCGGCGGCCGCGCCCAATTCCCCTACCTCGTCGACCCCAACACCGAAACCGAGCTCTACGAGTCCGAGGATATCATCACCTACCTCGTCGACACCTACGGCCCCGGCCGCAAGGCTCTGGGCCGCCTCCTCTCCCCCCTGAACACCACGGGCGCCCTCGCCGCCACCGCCATCCGCCCCAAGGGCGGCCGAGTCCGCCCCGGCCTCGAAGACCGCAAAAACCCCGACGAGCTCCTGATCCTCTACAACCTCGAGATCTCCCCCTTCTGCCGCAAAGTCCGCGAAAAGCTCAACGAGCTAAACCTCGACTACCACGTCAAAAACGTCGGCAAACACAGCGCCCGCCGCCCCGAACTCGTCGACCGCGGCGGCAAGATGATGATCCCCTACCTCGTCGACCCCAACACCAACGTCGAGATGTACGAGTCCGACGACATCATCGACTACCTCGAAGCCGCCTACGGTTCTCCGTAGACCAACGCGAACCCCCGACCGTGAACGAAGACACATGAAGCCGACGATCACCGGGATGTCGGGGTTGGCGGCGGCATGGATCGTGGCGTCGGGGTTCGCTGCCAAGGACATCGGAACGTCGGGGTTCGCGGCCAAGGACATCGAAGCGTCGGGGTTCGCTGCCAAGGACATCGGAACGTCGGGGTTCGCTGCCAAGGACATCGAAGCGTCGGGGTTCGCGGCGGTTCATTTCCAGACATAGTTGCAGGGCTCCCACGGTCTACCCCCGGTTGAAACCGGGGGCTGCGGTGGGCAGGGCTCCGCTGGGGTCATGACCCCGCTCCGCCTGAGATGTTCTCCACATAGTCACCCACTTGAGCACCAACCCGGTGCGGAGTTCGATGGT
>SKON01000328.1 GCA_007120035.1 Myxococcales bacterium | reverse complement strand
GTATCTCGGTGCCGACTTGGACGGCCTCGCCGCCGCCGACGAACTTGCCTCGAAGACCGGTGAGGAAACAGGCGTGGGTGGAGACAGGTGCCAGGTATTTTGCTGATCCCGATGAGGTCTGACGCACCTCGTGGTACTCAGGCTGTCGGGTCTCGTCGCTGGGGTGGTTCAGTGTCGGTAGGCCGTAGATCTCATCGTAGAGCTCGTCGTAGGTGCATCCGGGAGGCACATTGCATCGCTCGCAGGCCTGGGCATCGGAGCCGTAGAGCAATCCCTCCTGGCAGTGGTCGAAGTTGATGTCGTAGACGAACTCGCAAGAGTTGATCATTGCAAGTGCGTCGGCGAGTGCGTCCTGTGCGCCCTGAGGATCGTTGGAGGGCCAGTTCACAGAGGTGGGATGGTCGAGGCGGTGCTCGATGGCGGCCTTCTGGGCCTGCACCCAACTGTTGGGGGCGACGACCTCGTCCATGGCTGTGTGGAAGTCATAGGCGCATTCGATCCCACCGAAGGAGAAGGAGTAATCGCAGGTATCGAGGTCGACGGCGTGATAAGGTGTGGTCGCGTAGCCAAGATGCATGCCGAGGCGGGGGTCTTCGAAGCCCGTGGAGGTATCCAGGAGCGCGGCGTCCACTTTCTGCTGGACGTTCGTGAGGTAGCCGGCCCAATCCGAGGCCTGAGCGGAACCCCATTCTCCGATATCCTGGTCACCGGGAGGAGAGCCGAAAGGAAATCCGGCCAAACCGTGCTGGTAGGAGATCCAGCGAAGCTCACCGAACTCGGTAGAGTCGATGAACTCAACGACTTCGTCGAGCGCATAACCGCCGCCGACATCGCCAATGCCATCACCATCACCTTCCCCGATGCCTGTCGCGCCCTCGTTCAAGAAGTCGAAGAGGATCGATGAGTCAGCCTCGACGTTGGCGTCGAAGCGATCCAGAAACTCTCGCCGCTGGGAGGTAGAGAGTAAGGTCAAGTCGGCCATCAAGACTGCATAGCCTCCCTTCAACTCGCTGGACACGAACTCCACGCCGCATTCGGTGACGAAGTCGTGGACGTTTTCGGGGTGATCGGGGTGGTTGTCTACACAGAGATTCATCCGCTCGTAGTCGGGGTCCCAATCCTGTCGATCGACCTCACGCTCGGGGTCGAGGTGCCGAACTGCTGTGGCCACAGTGGCGACGATCATCAAGACTTGGAAATCTTCGTTTCTGGCCTTGTGGTGTTCGAATTCGTCGACGAGGAACTCGTAGTTCCCCAGCAATTGAATGTTCCAGCCGGAAGCTTTCTTGAGGGAGGACTCGATCTGGGACGACTCGGAGATGAGCGATGTGGAGACGGTGCTGACCAAACCGCCGGTGATCTTTTCCTCGAACTGCGGGATACAGAGGTCTTGCCCATCGCCGGCGTAGATGCCATAGCCGAGATCGTTGTAGGGCGGAGGGGTGATCACGGTCGCCGCCTGATAGGTGGCCAGATCGCTGTCAGGTGGAGGACTTTCGTCATTGGTGCAGGCTACAAGAAAGAGAATTGCAAGCAAGTTACAAGATGTAACGGGGGGTAATGCTTCAACATGAGTTCGCTCCTTAATGATGCGAAAAAAGATACGAGATCGCAGGAGCCCATGCTCCTGCGACCGGACGCCCCCCTAAAGTGCCAAGGAGCTGATAACTTTAGGTTAGAGAGTGGCCCGCGTGTAACGCCAGATTACATTTGTATCGATCGTGTAACGCTAAAATAGATAGTAGGTGAAGCATCGTCCCAGGCCGAATAGAGCGTCGAACTCCGCACCGAGTTGGTTCTCGAGTTGTCGGCGATCTCCGAAACATCTAAGGCGGAGCGGGGTCATGACCCCAGCGGAGCCCTACCCACTACAGCCCCTGGCTTCAGCCGGGGGTGGACCGTGGGAGTCCTGCACTATGCTTGGAAATGACCCGCCGCAAACCTCGACGTTCCGATGTCCTTCGCCGCAAACCGCAACGTTCTGATGTCCTTCGCCACAACCCCCGACGTTCCGGTGTCCTTCGCCACAACCCGCGACGTTCCGAGGTCCTTCGCACCGCCAAAACCCGACGCAATCCGGTTCGAGTGGGTCAGAGGAGAGGGCTCAACAGCCGGGCGGCGCCCTCGAGGAGGCGAGCGGATCGGGGGCGGGCTCGGAAGGAGTCGAGGTCGACCTGGTGGCTTTTTTGGAGGGCCTCCTGAAAGGTTTCTTCGACGATGGCGTTGAGGGAGGGGCACTCGACGAGGACGTTGGCCTCGAAGTTGAGGCGGAAGCTGCGGACGTCGATGTTGCCGCTTCCGACGAAGACGTGGGTGTCGTCGACGAGGAGGATCTTGGCGTGGAGGATGGCGTCTTGATATTCGAAGATCTCAACCCCGGCCTCCATGAGGGATTCCCAGAAGGTGCGGCCCGCGTGGAGGGTCAGGGGGATATCGCTGGTGCCGGGGAGGAGGAGCTTGACGTCGACGCCGCGGAGGGCGGCGGTCTGGAGGGCCGTGAGGGTGGCCCCGTCGGGGACGAAGTAGGGGGTGATCAGGTGAATCCGGTCCCGGGCGTTGTTCAGAGCCATGAAGAAGGTCTTGTGGAGGATATCCAGCCGCTCATCGGGCCCGCTGGCCACCACGGAGGCCCCGGCGCCCTCGCCGCAATTCGTGGGAAGACGCAGGGGCTCTTCGAGGGCCGCCGGGAAGTGGTAGACGTCTGCCAGGTTCTCGCCGGTGGTGAAGTACCAGTCTTCGGCGAAGACCTCTTGCATCTGGAGGACCACGGGGCCGGAGAAGCCCGTGGCGGTGTCAAACCACTCCAGGTATTCGTCGGCGATGTTGATGCCGCCGGTGAACCCGATGCGGCCGTCGATGACCAGGAGCTTGCGGTGGTTGCGGAAGTTCACGTGGAGCCGGCGTTCCCAGATGTAGAGGGGGAGGAAGGCGGCGACCTGACCACTGGCGTCGACGATGGGCTGCAAGAACTCGCGGTTCAGGCTGATCCCGCCGAGGGCGTCGTAGAGGGCGCGGACCTCCACGCCTTCGGCGGCTTTTCTGGCGAGGAGGTCTCGAAACCGAGTGCCCGTTTCGTCGGGCTTCCAGATGTAGAACTGAAAGTGGACGTGGTGCCGGGCGGCCTCGATGGCCTCTTCGAAGGCGTCGAAGGCCTGGGCTGCGTCGGGGTAGTGAGCGACCCGGTTGCCCGAGGTGGGGGGGAAGATCTCGTGGTGGTCTCGGAGGATCGTCTCGGTGGTGCCAAAGGAGAAGGTCAGGTCCGGCGCTCGGAGCTCGCCGTGGGGTTTGTCGCCGAGGATCAGCTCCTCGAAGCGGTCGGCCATCTCCCGGCGGGCCCGGGACCGGCTGCGTCGGCGGCGAGCCATGTGATCGCGGCCTAGAATCCACCAGAGGATCACGCCCAAGAAGGGCAGGAAGAGGAGCACGAGAATCCACACCAGGGTGGTCACGGGGCGAGTGGAACGCTGGAGGAGCACCAGGGGTACGAAGAGGACGCCCAGGAGGCGGCCGCTCCAGATCGTGAGCTGGAAGGCGGAGACGTCGGTGATGATGGCGAGGGAAGTCATGGGTCCAAGGGTATGGCAGGGACAGTGGTGAATGAAAAGGGTGGGATCATCGGGGGTTGTTGGCGAGCCCCGAGGTGGGGTAGATTCGTGGGGCTCCAGTAGGCTCCACGAGAGGACGGCTCGATGAGTAGCGCTGACTATCACGATCGCACGAACGCTCCCATCGCATGTCCGCTGAAGAAGAGCGTGATCGCCTGGGCGCGGTGTCGCGATTATCGGGAGGAGTACCACTGCCTGTGCAAAGAGGCCCGGGATCGGCTGCGTCTGAAGGGCCAGGGCCGGGAGGTCTTTGAACAGAAGCTGGAGGAGATTCGTCAATCCTATCCGGAGGCTCCTCCGGGGTGGACCGTGGAGCGGATGACCCGCTTTTACGTGATCCTCGACGAGAAGGGAGAGCGGGTCCATCGGACGACCAACCGCGACGAGTGCGATCACTACCTGCGGCTGGCGGCCAAGGCTCAGGTCCTGGAGGAGGAGAACCGCCAGTTGTGGGCCCTCCTGGAGGAGGAGCTGATCGGTGAGGTGGACCCCTGGGATGAGGTCGACGACCGACTGGAAGTGGACGACGAATAGGAGGCTCGTGGTGCGAGCGAAGACAATGGGTGCCGTAGCAGGTTCGTTGGTGGTGGTGGCCTTGGCGGTGGTGGCCACCGTGGGGACCGGTTGTGATGGGGCGAGCTGCCAGGAGGTGGAGCGAAACTACGAGCGGAACCTGCGGGCCGAGCCGGGGATGGCGCAGCTCACCGAGGACGGGGCGCCCCACCTGGCGATGGCCATGCGGCTGGACCTGTTCAACGATCTGGCCGGCGGGGTGATCACCACGGCGGTGCAGCAGGCGTTGAACTCCAGCGGGACCCTCTCCGTGCAGGGGCAGTCGATCCCCTACGGGTTGTCGTCGTCGGGGGCGAACCTTCGGTTTGATGCGTCCGACGCCTGCGACGCGTGCTTGCGGGTCCGAGGTGATCTGGACGGTCAGGTGTCGGCGACGTTACCGATGGTCGGGGAGCAGCGCACGCCGCTTTCGGGGTCCATCGATTGGACAGTGCCTCTGGGGGTGAGTCGCGACGACGACGGGCACGTGTCGCTCTTCCTGGACACCGCGGAGGCGGTTCGGATGGGGGCGCCGGCGTTGCAGGGGCAGCTCACGGGGCTCTCCGGGACCTGGGCCCAGCCGGTGACCAACGCGCTGCTCTCGGAGCTCGCCACCGTGGTGGCCCGGCAGGTGCCGCCCGTGCGGCTCGTAGGCTTTGAGATGCCCCGGCTGGGGATTGCCGGGTTGGAGCTGACGCCGTCGCTCTTTCACCTGGACGGCAGTACGAACGCCCTGGTGTTGGGGGTGCGGACGAACCTCCCCGTGAGCACCGGCGGCGACGCCAACGCGGTCAGGCAGGCGCTGGCCCTGCAGGACGGGCAGAACATCGCCCTGGCGATCGACCCCCAGGCCGTGGTGGAGACCGTGCGGGCCGGGATGCAGCAGGGCCGCATCGCCCGGCGGTACTCCCTCTCCGGGGAGGCCCGGCGGGACGGATCGTCGCACGCCCTGGTGGACCGCCTCCAGGTGGGTTCTCACCCGCAGTCCCGGGACGCTCTGGCGCTGGGGCTGGACTTTCGGGTGTTCAACTTCGGCTCCGGGTTCGGGTGTTTCTCCATGGACGGGCTGGCCACCTCGCGGCTCCAGGTCGATGGCGGGCGGGTGGCGTTGGAGCTGGAGGACGTGAACTTCACGGGGTCTCGGTTCGCCGATGTGGCCAACTGGGGGTCGGCGCAGTTCATCGATCGGGCGGCCACGGTGGTCACGGCGACGTTGAACGAAAGCGTGGTGCTGACCCCGGAGGTGGGGATGAACCTCCGGGGCGATCGGGTGTCGGCGGAGGCCGGGATGCTGGTGTTGAGGGGGCAGGGGCGAGCGTCGCGGTGATGGGATCGGGGAGGTACACAGATCGGTCCTCCTCGGCGGTTCGTCCACCAGCGACCCCAGGAGGCGAATCTGGCACCTCTCCTCGGGCCAAGGCCACGAGGCTCGGCGAGTCGGGCCTGAAACAGCGGCCCGAACGTCCTCGCGGGCCAAGGC
>SKON01000275.1 GCA_007120035.1 Myxococcales bacterium | reverse complement strand
CCCTTGAGCGTGGCCATCTTCGTCCTCGCCCCCTATCTGGTGACCTTCGTGATCGGGCCTCAGTGGCAGCCCATCGTCCCCCTGATCCAGATCCTGGTCATCGCCGGCATGGTCCGCTCGTTTCAGGCCCTGGGCGGCGCCCTCTTCCAGGCCTGCGGCAACCCGGGCCTGGACTTCAAGATGAACCTCCCCAGAGCGGCGGTCCTCCTCTTGACGATCTGGCCGTTGACCGCCCACTTCGGCCTGGCCGGAGCCTGCCTCTCCGTGGTGCTCGCCCTGGCGGTCTCCCTGCCGGTCTGGTTCTACGGCGTCAGGACCTACTCGGGACTGCGCCTCCGCGACGTCTTTCGAGAAAACATCCTGGCCTTCATCACCTCAGCGGTCCTCTTCTGTACCCTCGCTGGTCTCGATGCATATCTCTTCGCGGCCCTTCCTACCTGGTACGGAGCCCTCGCCACCGTGGTCGGCGGTCTGGCCTTGTGGGCTGGCCTGATGTACTTGATCGGCCGCGTCTCTCCCTGGAAGCTCTACCGCGAAGTGTTGAACCTTAAAGCGGTACTCACAAAACAGCAGAGGTAATACATGAGGTTTCTCGTCACCGGTGGCGCCGGATACATCGGAAGTCACCTGGCCTGGGCGCTCTTGGACCGGGGCCACGACGTGGTCATCATCGACGATCTCTCCACAGGCGTGGGCGCGCTGATCCCCAACGACGCCACCTTCGTCCACGGCGACTGCGCCGACCCGAAGTGCCTCCGCGCCGCCTACGGCCCCGAGCCTATCGACGGGGTGTTCCACTTCGCCGGTAGTGTCGTGGTCCCCGAATCCGTCTCGGATCCCATCAAGTACTACTTCAACAACACCACCAAGACCCTGGAGCTGCTCAGGTTTCTCCTCGATCGGGGCACCCGCCACTTCGTGTTCTCCTCCACGGCGGCGGTCTACGGCCAACCGGTGACGGATCAGGTCACCGAGGACACGCCCACGGAGCCGATCAACCCCTACGGCCGGTCCAAGCTGATGATCGAGTGGATCCTCCGCGACGTCGCGGCCGCCCAGGGCCTTCACTACCTGGCCCTGCGCTACTTCAACGTCGCCGGCGCCGACCCCCAGCTCCGGACCGGCCAGGCCACCCCGGAAGCCACCCACCTCATCAAGGTCGCCACCGGCGCCGCCCTGGGCGCTCGGGACGGCCTGACCATCTTCGGCACCGACTTCCCCACCCCCGACGGAACGGGCGTCCGGGACTACATCCACGTCTCCGACCTCGCCGACCTCCACGTGCTCGCCATGGACGACCTCCTCGCAGGCGGCACCTCGGGGGTGCTCAACTGTGGCTACGGCCGGGGCTTCTCGGTCCGCGAGGTCATCGACACCCTCAAAGACGTCAGCGGCAGCGATTTCCCGGTTCACGATGGACCCCGACGGGCCGGCGACCCGGCCGCCCTCATCGCCGACCCCTCCCGCACCCGGGAGCGGTTCTCCTGGTCCCCTCGCCATGACGACCTCACCGAGATCGTCGAGTCCGCCCTGGCCTGGGAGAAAGCCTGGCTGGCCCGAACCGCAAACGGTGCTTGACACAACGGGTCCCCACATACAGCATTTTCCTCCGATTTTTTCGTATCATACCCCGGAGCTAACATGTCCTTTCACGCCCACCGTCCTCACCCCTGGCATGGTCTCACCATCGGCGACGACGCCCCTGACATCGTCAACGTCTATATCGAGATGACCCCTGACGATGAGGTGAAGTACGAGATCTGCAAGGACACGGGGTTCTTGATGGTCGACCGACCCCAGGTCTTCTCCTCGCAGCTCCCCATGGCCTACGGCTTCATCCCCCGCACCTACTGCGGAGACCATATAGCCGCCCTCTCGGATCAGGCCACCGAGGGCGACGGGGATCCCCTGGACATCTGCGTGCTCAGCGAACGCCGGGTGCAGCGCACCGACGTGATCCTCCGCGCCAAGATCGTCGGCGGCCTTCACATGATCGACGGCGGCGAGGCCGACGACAAAATCATCGCCGTGCTGGAGGGTGATCACGCCTGGGGAGACGCCACAGATATCGGCGATCTTCCAAGAGATCTGATTGAACGCTTGCGCCATTATTTCCTGACCTACAAAATGGTGCCCGGCGGTGGCGGCACTGAGGTCAACGTCGACATCGTGTATGGCGTCGAGCAAGCCAAGAAAGTCCTCGACGCGTCCATGAAGGATTACCTGGAATTGATCGGAGAGTGACCCGCCCTAAGCTCGGGCCTCTCCGCGAGAGAGGCCCGACCCGTGCGACGAATTTCGATCTTTTTGTGTCTTCTCCTCCTTCCCTTGTTCCTCTCCGCCTGTTGGGGGGACAACGAAGAGCCACAGGGCCTACGGCTCTCCGACGACACAGGGGGCCCCCGGGTCCTCTTCGACCTCGATGAGCGCCCCTTCCCCAGGATCCCCTTCCCCAACGACGTCGCCACCCGGTCGGATCCGACGAGCCCCACGGGGCTTCGCCTGAACATCTCCGAGATCGGCGCCAGCGACGCCGAGGAACAGGTCCGCGGGGCCCTCAACGAGTCCTCCGGATTCGGGGTGTTCTCCCCGATCACCCTCTCCTTCGATGCCCCCCTGGACATCGAAAACCTCATCGCTCGCCATCAGCAGCTCACCCCGGACTTCTCCGACGACGCCGTCTACCTGGTCAACGTCGACCCCAACAGCCCGGGCTACGGGACGCTGGAGCTTCTCGACATGGGGCTTGGGAACTTCCCCATCACCATGGAACGGCCCGACAACTACTTCGACCACGATCATCGCTCCGACGGCACCAACCTCCTCTTCCCCACGGCCGAACACCACGGAGGCATCCCGAACCTACGCGATCCCGACGGCGACCCCTGGGAGTTTCGACAGGTCTTGGACTTCTACGAGCGGGAGACCAACACCCTGATCCTGCGGCCCGTCCGAACCTTGGAGCCCGGCACGAAGTACGCCGTGGTCTTGACCAGCGCCCTCCGCGGAGAGAACGGCCGGTCTGTGCAGAGCCCCTTCCGTTGGGTGAATCACCTGGATCAGACCGATGACCTCCTCGCCTTGCGGGAGATCTTGCCCGAGCAGGTCCCGGAGCGGTTCGACCGGGGGCTCGGCAACGTCCGGTTCGCCTGGACCTTCACCACCCAGGTCGCCACCGAGCGACTCGAGGCGGTCCGGGCCGGCCTCTACGGACACGGGCCCCTGGCATGGCTCGCAGACGAGTTCCCCGCTGAGATCCACTTCATGCACAACCTCAAGGAGCCCGACGCCGACGACCAGATGACCTTCGATCTCGACACGCTGCTCCAGTTCATCCTCCCCGTCGCCAACGAGGAGCTCGGCCCCGTGGGAACCGCCCTCTTGGAGGAGGCCTTTGATGCCATTGACTACGTGGTCAGCGGCACCTTCCTCTCCCCGAATTTCCTCGGTGAAGCCGACGGGATCTTCAACGAAAACCTGGTCGCCATCGATCTCGCTACCGGTACCGCGGACTACGTCGCCAGCGAGGTGCCCTTCTTCTGCACCGTCCCCGAACCGAAAGCAACGGTGCGGCCCTTCCCGACCATCATCTACAGCCACGCCATCGGATCTACCCGCCTGGAGCTCCTCCTCTTCGCCGGAGCGATGGCCCAATACGGGTTCGCTACCTGCGCCATCGACGCCGCCGGTCACGGCATTGACCTCCAGGACTTCCAGGCCGTCATCGACGCCGTCGCCGCCGCCGAGGGGCTTCCCAACCTTGGGGAGGTGCTCAACTATCACCGCGGTCGAGACCTGAACAACAACGGCTTCGTGCAATCCGGCGCTGACTACTTCACCGCTGACGTCCTCCACTCCCGGGACATGATCATCCAGACCACCATCGATCAGATGCAGTTCATTCGGATCTTGCGGACCTTCGATGGGGAACGTCGGTTCCCGGCTGAGATCGACGAGGAGGACCCCTTCATCTCCGCTCGTCGCCACCTGGTCGCCAACTTCGACCAGACCGGCGATGGTACCCCCGAGTTGGTAGGCGACTTCAACGGCGACGGCACCGTCGACTTCGGTGGTGAGCGCCCCTACGTCGCCTGGGGGACCTCCCTGGGCGGCATCCAGACCTCCGTGCTGGCAGCCATCGAACCCACTATCATCGCCGCCGCCTCGAACGCTGGGGGCGGCGGCCTCTCCGACATCGCTGCTCGAACCAAGATCGGCAACGTTCGGGCCGGTGTGGTCCTCCGGATGATGGGCCCCCTCCTGGTGGGGCGACAGACGGGAGATGTCACTCGCATCGAGTGGCTCTTACCCGAGGGGGATTCCACCCGACGTCTTCCCTTCATCGACCTCCCGCGGTTGGAGGACGGATCCCGCGTCGTCTTCCGCAACCCTCGGCGAGAGGCCAACCCACTGATCCCCGACGACGAGGCATTCGGCCAGACCTGGGTACGGGACGGTGTGTTCCGAGTGGGCGTGGCCGCCGACGCGCTCGACGGCCCCCTGCGTCGCCAGGCTCTGGGCTTCGACGCATCCATCCACCTCGTGCGCGACATCATGGAATGTCGGTCCCGTTCCCGGTGTGGAAACACCAACTGCCCCAGCGGCGGCAACAGCTACTGCGACGTTAACAACACCTGCCAACCCCTCTCGGAGTGCATCCCCTCCTTCGACCCCGACACCCTCGACGCCGAGGAGAGAGCCATCTACGACGCCCGGATCGTCGACGACGCGACCCGCTTCGGAGATCCCCTGATCGTGGAGATCTACAGCCCCGACGGAGACCTCCTTCATAGCTTCGACACCTTCCCCCAGGACCTCTACGACCAGAACATGCTCTACCCCGAGGGCACCCCTCTGGCGGCCCTGGAGAGCGGCTGGGGGCTGGAGCGACAGACCCCCCGATTCCGACAGTTCGTCGGCCTCGCCCAGACCCTCCTGGAGCCCGCCGACCCCTCGGTGTGGGCCCCTCACTACTTCACGCGCCCCCTCGAGTTTCCCTACGAGACCGAGCCCTTCCAGCGCCCGATCACGAACTTCCTGAAGGTCGGGACCCTCGGTGACCAGACCGTTCCCATCAGCTCCTCTATCGCCGTGGCCCGCACCGCAGGTATCCTGGAGCTCTTCGAACCCCACCCGGCCTACGGGATGCCCGAGAACCAGTTCCTCATCGAGAACTTCGTCTACGAGGGCATCTTCTGGCTGGACCGTTTCCCCAATTACCTGAACACCCTCTTCGATCCCGACTGGCTCGACGAGGGATTCTGGCGGTCTCCTCGGGATCCCGACAACCCCGACCCCAAACCCTTCGCCGCTCCCCCCTTGCGAGCCACCGTAGAGACCGACACCGGCGTCAGCGCTCTCCGCCTCGGGTACCTGGACACCCGCGGCGAGCACACCTTCAACATCCCCTTCCCGGACCAGCCCTTCGACATCTCGTCGTTCCTCACCAACCAGGTCGGCTACTTCCTGGCTACCGGAGGCGTGGAGCTCTCCGACGACCTCTGTATGGAGGACCTCTTGATGCGAAACTGCTCGTTCTTCGATCCCGAAACCTTCGTCAATCCCCTGTAGTCTTTGGAGTCCCCATGACCTTCGGCACCTTTCGGGTGTACCAGGACGTCTCCCACCAACGGGGCGTCTACTGCAACCGCTCGCTAAACCTGCGGTCCAT
>SKON01000198.1 GCA_007120035.1 Myxococcales bacterium | reverse complement strand
GGGTGGTCGGTCCATATGCCGGCGGCCGACGAAGACCATCGGGGCGCCGACCTGGTGTGGTACGCCTGTGAGGGGGAGCCGACCACGAACTGCCAGCTCCGGGGCTATGACCGCCTCTACTTCCGGACCTGGGTCCGGTTCGCCGAGGACCACACCTACGTCCATCACTTCCTGGGCATCCGAGGCCTGGATCGGTTCTGGGAATACGGCAGCGCCGGGTGCCTGCCCAACGGGGAGAGCGTGATGGGCACCACCGTCGACTTCGATCGGAACACCCACGAGACCTTCTTCTACACCTACCACATGGACATGGGGTGCGACCAAAACTGCGGCAACTACATGGACGTCACCGCTCGGTGCGACCGCTGTGACGACATCGGAATGCCTACCTGTGATGAGGTGGAGCAGTGCTGCTGGGGCAACTCGTTCCGCCCGGACCCGCCGGTGGCCCTCCCCACAGACGAGTGGTTCTGCTTGGAGATGATGATGGAGGCCAACACACCCGGGGAGGCCGACGGGGAGATGGCGTACTGGATCAACGACGAACTTGGCCATGAGGTGGAGGGAATCCGGTGGCGGTCCACAGAGGATCTCCAGCTCAATCGGGTCCGACTCCAGCACTACATCGAGAGCGCCGACAGCCCCAATCGGGTGTGGTTTGACGATGTGGTGGTGAGCACGGAGCGAATCGGCTGTGATTGATGGGCGAACCTGTTGATTTGTCGGGCCTCCTCCACTAGCTTCCCCCTCGACGAAGCTGTGAGCGAGGACGGCGATGAGCAAGAAAGTACATATGGTCTCTCTGGGGTGTCCGAAGAACAGGGTGGACTCCGAGGTGATGGTGGGCCTGATCCAGGGCGACGGTGACTTCGAGATGGTCGGCGACGTGGACGACGCCGACATCGTGGTGGTGAACACCTGCGGGTTCATCGACGCCGCCAAGGAGGAGTCGGTGAACACCATCCTGGAGATGGTGGGTCGTAAGGAGGCCGGGGCGCTCTCCAAGGTGGTGGTCACGGGGTGCCTGTCGCAGCGGTATCACGAGGACCTGGAGCGGGAGATCCCCGAGGTGGACACCTTCCTGGGGACCCGGACCTTCACCAAGATCAACGATGCTCTGAAGGGGACCCTGAAGGAGCGCACCTATATCCAGCCCGGCAGTTTCCTGATGGACCACGAGGTGGCCCGGACGAACACGATCCGGGGAGGCACGGCCTACCTGAAGATCGCCGAGGGGTGCTCCCGTTCGTGCAGCTTCTGCATCATCCCCACGATCCGGGGCAAGCAGCGCAGCCGGACCCTGGACGACGTGGTGGAGGAGGCCCGGCGGCTCGGTCGCTCCGGGGTCAAGGAGGTGATCCTCGTGGCCCAGGACATGACCAGCTACGGGATCGACCTCGATCCCCGAGAGAACCGGGACTACCTGTTGCGCCTCCTGCTTCGGCTGGAGGAGGAAGCCGAAGAGCTCCACTGGGTGCGTCTCTTGTACATGTACCCCTGGAACTTCACCGACGATCTCCTGGAGCTCTTTCGGTCCGCCGAGCGGCTCGTGCCCTACGTGGACATGCCCCTGCAGCATATCAACCGGCGGATCCTCAAGTCGATGCGGCGAAATATCCAGCGCGATAAGCAGTGGGAGCTGATCGAGCGGCTCCGAGAGATCGACGACCTGGTCCTGCGCACCAGCCTGATCGCCGGCTACCCCGGGGAGACCGACGAGGAGTTTCAAGAGCTCTACGATTGGGTGGAGCACGTGGAGTTCGATCGGGTCGGGGTCTTCACCTACAGCCCTGAAGAGGGCACCCACGCCGCCACCCTGGAAGATCAGGTGGAGGAGCACGTCAAAGCGGAGCGCCGGGACGCCCTGATGGAGCTTCAGCAGGGCATCAGCGAGCGAAAGAACCGAGAATGGATCGGCGCCACCACGGAGGTGATCGTCGACGGGGTCTCCGAGGAGCACGAGTTCGTCCTCCAGGGCCGCCACTACGGCCAGGCCCCGGAGATCGACGGCGTGGTCTACCTGAGCTTCGACTACGGTGGCCAGGTCCCGACCCCGGGAGATGTCGTGGAGGTGGAGATCCAGCAGGCCAGCGCTTACGATTTGATGGGTGCTGTGATCCCCGACGATCCCCTGGGTCTCTACGAGTGACTGGACCAAGAAAAGAAACGAAACGAAACTACGAAGAAAGGACCAACCGTGAAAGAACTCCCCTACGCCGAATTCGCCCGACAACGCACCCCTGACCAGCGGCTCTTGGACGTCCGCGAGGAAGACGAATTCGCCGAGGTGCACGTCAAAGGGGCCGAGCTCTTCCCCCTGTCCCGGCTTCGGGAAGGGGAGCTCCCGGAAGCCGACGACCGCGAGATCTTTGTGATCTGCCGCTCAGGAGGTCGCAGCGCCGTGGCCTGCAAGATCCTCGAGGCCGCCGGATTCCAGGAGTGCACCAATATCGCCGGGGGCACGACGGCGGCCATCGACGAGGGCGATGACCACCTGGCGTGACCCCGGCTGGGTCTCTTGTCGGTACCTACTGTCGGTACGGAGACCAGGGCTTGGTGTTGTGTTCGCCACATCTCTTCCGGTTGCTGTTGAACTCCGGTACCAGGGCGCTGGCCAAAAGGAGTCTTCGGACTGTCTGCTCCATATCGGCGTAGGAGAGGGGTTTGAAGAGGACCTCGTCACAGCCCAGGGTCAGGGCGTCCTGCCGCAGCTTCTCGCTGCCAAACCCGGTCATCATCACCGCCGGCAGGGCCGGCATCAGGCCGCGGATCTCGCTGAGGAGCTCCAGCCCGGAGATTCCGGGCATCCGGATGTCGCTGACCAGGACGTCCGGTCGATAGGCTTCCAGGCCGGCCTCGAGGCCGTTTCGGACGAAATGGAGCGCTTCGGAGCCGTCGGCGACGGCGGCGACGTGATACCCGTCGGCGACGAATTGTTCCACCAGGACGTCTCGGGAGTCGTCATCGTCCTCCACCAGAAGGATCAGGGGAGGCACCATCAGTTCGGTCTCTCGATTCCATGCCTCCGCTACCAGGTCGGCCCATCGCTGGGCGTTGATCGTGGGGTTGATGTGATCCATGGCAAAACCTCATCGGCAAGGGGAAGAAGATGACGACACGGCGGGGAACTGGACGTTCGGGAATGAGTTTGAGTACGGTCCCCCGCCGCGACGCCGTCACCTTCAGCGAAGAGGGGAGTTCATCTTCCGTGCCACCCTCTCTTCAGTCGCCCTCTGAGAGGGGCTGAAAGAGCGTAACTCCCCGCGGTGTCAACAGTTTCCGCGCTGTCACAGGAGGTACGCGCGGCCGCGAGCGGGCAGGAGTGCGCTGTGGCTCCACGTCGCCAAGTTCTACATGTGGCAATTGTCCACACCTTCACAATCTGACACGAGGTCGTCGGATTGAAGTGAGCCCCTGCCGCTGTTACGCCCCCTGTCTGTGGTCGTGTCACCCTGAAAGCCGTCCCCTGAAGCCATCTATGCGCCTCTCCTTCAAAATCACCCTCTTCTTCATCGGCGGGATTTGTCTCGTGATGGCCTGGTACGGCCTGGAGAGGATCGAGCGAGAGACGGCCCTCTTTGAAGATCAGATGCGTCGCGATCACTACGCCATCGCACAGCCCCTGGCGGTGATCATCGCCCGGGCCTGGGAGGACTTCGGAGAGGACTTCGCCCACCAGCTGGTGGAGAACTCCAACGACGCCGACGAGCGGACCCGGATCCGGTGGGTGTCGGTGCACCGCGACGGGGTGGAACGGATCCGACCGGAGGCCCCCGACGACGCCGGGGCTCGCCTGGCCCAGGGGATGGCCGTGAGCTGGATCGACCGGGACCAGATCCGGGCCGGCCGCCTCTATACCTATGTGCCCGTGGTGGCCGAAGGGTCCCGGATCGGAGCGATCGAGATCTCGGAGTCCTTCGAGCACGAGCGGGAGTACGTGGAGGCCTCGAAGCGGCGGATCCTGCAGACCACGGTGCTGATCCTGATGATCGCCACCGTGGTGGCCTGGGGCACGGGGATCCTCTTCATCGCCCGGCCTGTGGAGGCGCTGGTGGAGAAGGCCCGGGCCATCGGCCGGGGAGAGCTGAAGACTCCGCTGGAGCTCAAGGGGCAGCACGAGCTCTCCTATCTGGCCCGGGAGATGAACCTGATGGGAGAGGAGCTGGCCAAGATTCAGGACCAGCTCCACAGTGAGAGCGCCGCCCGGCTGAAGGCCATGAGAGAGCTCCGGCACGCCGACCGGCTCAAGACCGTGGGCACCCTGGCGGCGGGGATCGCCCACGAGCTGGGCACTCCCCTGAACGTGATCTCCATGCGAGCCGAGATCCTCCAGTACGGGGAGGTCTCGCCAGAAGAGGTCCACCGCAACGCCGGGATCATCGCCGATCAATCGGAGCGGATCACGGCGATCATCCGGCAGCTCATGGACTTCGCTCGGACTCGTCCCCTGCGCACCGAGGAGGTCTCCCTGGCGTCCCTGGTAGACGAGGGGAGCGCCCTGCTCGCCCCCCTGGCGGCCAAGAAGAACGTGACCATCGAGGCCGCGGAGATCGACGACGAGGTCCGGGCCGACGTCGATCCCGACCAGCTCATCCAGGTCGTGACCAACCTCTTGGTCAACGCCATGCAGGCCTGCGAAGAGAACGGCGGGGGGCGGATCATGGTCAGCATCTCGTTGGTAGAGCGGATCGCCCCCGACGACGAGCGGCAAGAGCTGCGGACCTTCGCGGCACTGGAGATCGCCGACACGGGCCCGGGGATCGACGAGGAAGCACAAGAGAAGCTCTTTGAGCCCTTCTTCACGACCAAGCCCGTGGGGGAGGGGACGGGGCTGGGGCTGTCGGTGTCCTACGGGATCGTCACCGAACACGGGGGGTGGATCGAGGTGGAGAGTACCCCGGGAGAGGGGGCGACCTTCACGGTCGTCCTCCCCCGCAAGGAGGAGCAGTGAGCGAGATCTGGATCGTCGATGATGACCGCAACATGGCCGATGTGCTCCGAGAGCGCCTGGAGAAGAGAGGCTACCCCTGTCGATCCTTCACGGGCGCCGACAAGGCGTTGCAAGCCCTCGACGAGGGGGACGCCGCCGTGGTGGTCACGGACCTGAATATGCCCGGGATCTCGGGCATCGAGTTCTGTCAGCGCCTGGTGGACCACCGCCCCAACCTACCCGTGATCGTCTTGACCGCCTTCGGGAGCCTCGAGACCGCCGTGGCCGCGATCCGGGCCGGGGCCTACGACTTTTTGACCAAACCCCTGGACCTGGAGGCGCTGACCATCGCCATCGACCGGGCCCTGGAGCGACGACAGCTCCGGGAAGAGGTCCGCAAACTCCGGGCCCAGGTGCGGTCTCAGGACCACGACTCGGCGATGATCGGCGAGAGCCCGGCCATGGCGGAGGTGGCCTCCATGATCGAGCGGATCGCTGACACCCCGTCGTCGGTGTTGATCACCGGGGAGAGCGGCACCGGCAAAGAGCTGGTGGCCCGGGGGTTGCACGACAAGAGCTCTCGACGAGCGGAGCCCTTCGTGGCGGTCAACTGCGCCGCCCTGCCGGAGGCGCTGCTGGAGAGTACCCTCTTCGGCCACGTCAAAGGGGCCTTCACGGACGCTCACTCCAATCAGGCGGGGCTCTTCGTCGAGGCCCACGGCGGGACCCTCTTCCTCGACGAGGT
>SKON01000061.1 GCA_007120035.1 Myxococcales bacterium | reverse complement strand
GGCAGAGATCCCGATCCCAACGGACTGGCGGCCCTACGAACCCACTCCCACCGCCGCGGAGCTCCTGGGCACCGGCACGGGCCTCTTCAACCTCCGCCAGCCACCCTTCGTCGGCCACGAGAAGCTCCGCGACCACCTCTGGCGAGCCCTCACCGAGAGCGTCGACGGCCCCCGAGTGGTCCTTCTCACTGGCCCCCCGGGTATTGGGAAGTCCTCCCTGGCAAGATGGCTCACCGCCACGGCCCACCAGGCTGCCGCTGCCCACTCCTTCTACGCCGTCCACACCCCCGGCGGCGACGGCCCCTCCCAGGGCTTCCGCGGCCTGCTCCGCCATGTCTTTCACGCCTGGAACCTCAGCCGAGAACAGGTCTACGACCTCCTGCGCCGGGCTCTCCCCGACACCCACGCCCGGGCCATCACCGAGATCATCGAGCCCGCCTCGGGCATTACCGAGGGCCCTTCGTTTCACTTCGATAGCCCACGCCATCGCTTCGCCTTTCTCGTTCAGCTCTTTCACTCCTTCGTCGACCGTCGCCCCTGCGTAGTCCTCCTCGATGACCTGCAGTGGTCCGACGATGGCCCGGGCCTCATCGAGTATCTCCTCACCGAATCCCCCGATCCCCCTCCGGTCCTGATCATCGCTACAGTCCACTCCCGTGCCCTGGCCACCGACCCCCACCTCCAATCTCAGCTTCAACGCTGCACCACATCCCCCAGATGCGAGACGATCGAGGTCCCACCTCTCGCCCCGGATGACCAACATACCCTCATCGACCTCCTCCTCCCGCTGGAGCCCACTCTCTGCGAACTCATCGTCCGTCGCACCGACGGACACCCCCTCTTCACCCGCCAGCTCCTCAACCACTGGCTCTCCACGGGATGCCTCGTCGATGGTCCCCAGGGCTTCCATGTCCTCCCCGGGCAGTCCCGAGCGGTACCTGACGACATCCTCTCCCTCTGGCATACCCAGATCGGCGTCCTCCGGAACTCCCTCGATCCCGACGGATCCCGCCGCTTTCTCGAGACCCTCAAGGCCGCCTCCATCCTCGGCCGCCATATCGACCGCCGGGAGTGGAGCGCCCTCTGCGACGAGCTGAACTTGCACGGCGACGACCTCTTCCCGGATCTTCAGGCCCACGGGCTGGCCAGGCACTCTTTCACCGGTTGGAGCTTCTCCCACAGCCTCCTCGTCGACTCTCTCCACCTTCTGGTCCGCGCCGATCACGATTGGACCGACCTACACCTCGCCTGCGCCCACGCTCTTCAGCGCCTCTACTCTCCTCCACCCCTCACAGTCACCCGACGGATCGCTCGCCACTTCGTCCAGGCTGATCACCCAGCCGAGGCACTTGACCCCCTCGCTCAAGAAATCAACGGCTTTCATGCTCTCGGCGACCGCCAACGTCTTCGCCGCGCTCTCGATCTCCGGGTTGCCCTTATCGACCAACTCGACCTCCCACCGGACCATCCAGACCGCCTTGAAACAGACCTCCTGAAAGCCCGCGAACTCTTCGTCGAAGGCGACAACGATGACGCCGCTTCCTGCATCGAAGGCGTCCTCCGATGGGCCGCCGCCCCCGGGCTCGAGAGCATCGCCGCCCGCGCTCACCAGGCGCTCGCAGAGTGCCACCTTCGCCGCCAATCCATCGACGACGCCAACCATCACCTCCAACAAGCTCTTGACCTCGCCGACGCCACCGGTGACCCCTTACGCCTCGGCAAGGTCCACCTCGCCATCGGCTGGGTCCACCAGCGCACAGGCGATCTCATCGAGGCATCTCACCACTTTGACACCGCCAGTCACTGGCTCCAACAGGCCGGCAACCCCCTGGAGCTGCACTGGGGTGATGCGTTCCGCGCCTGGTCGCTGAAGTCTCAAGGGTACTTCGCCCACGCCCAGCGCCTCTTTCAATCCGTCGCTATGTGGGCCACCGATCGTGGCTACCAATCCCTTCGCGCCTACGCGCTCACCGGTTTGGGCGATATCGCCGCCGAACGGGGTGACTTCCGCCTCGCCCTCGACCTCGGACACCAGAGCCTCGCTATCGAGGAGAATCGAGGCAGCGTCGCGGGTATCATCAACGCTCTCCTGAGCCTGACCACCACGGCCCTCCATCTAGGGGACTCCCCCGAGGCTCTTCGTCACTTTCAACGGGCCGAAGAGCTCTTCCGAGACCGTCCGGGCCTCCCCTTTCGCCCTCATTTCGAATGCATCGCCCTGGCGCTCCACTCCGAACTTGGTGATTGGAGCACCGTCGACTCTATCCTTGAGCAGTACCAGGACGGCTGGCCCTATTCTGCTCGTCTCGTCGATATGGCCATCCTGCTCCAGCGAGCTCAGCACACGGCCCAATCCCGCGGCGAACCAGATCGCGCCGCTGCCCTCGGCGCACTGGCCGAGGCCGTCGCCCCCTGAGTGGTTCCCTCGCCTCCGCTCAGTTCGCCTTCTTATCCGGCGAGATACACCGCGCCAGATCGAAGAGCATGAACACCAGCGCCTTCTCCTGCGGCGTCAGGCTCCCCGTCACGCATCCCGACGGGAAGGGGTGATCCACGGACGACGAGTTCCCCGCAGCCACATGAATATCGCTGAACACCACCCGCCCACATTGGGAATCCTCCGGGGCGTTGATCGGCGTGTTGAAGCTGAAGTACTGGGTCATCTCGTCGGGCGGATCCGGGAAGAGATCCCCCATCTCTGGGGGCAGGAACGGAGCATCGAACCCCGACGGCTCGATCCACACCCACTCCTGAGAGTACTCCGGATTCACCGACTCGATGGACCCACGGGTCTCCACGATCGGGAACTCTCCCCGCGGCGTGGTCCCCGTCTCATACATCCACTCTCGCAGCTCCAGCCCCTTATCAAACTCGATGTTGATGAACCCCGTCTCCGGCTCCAGGTCCATCCCGGTGATCGCCTCCATGCTCATCCAGTTGGCCACGGACCGGAAGTCTTCGGTCCCCTCCCGCAACCACCCGTTGTGCCAGTGCGAGAGGAACACTCGGCCTCCCCTCTCGGTGAAGTCCTGCAGGGCCTCCACCGGCGTTCCTCGCTTGTCGTCCATATACGCCGACCCCTCGCAGGAGTGCATGATGATGTCGTAGTCCAACAGGTTGTTCAGATCGCCCCACCACTCCCAGGCCCGGGTGAACGCCGCCCCGTCGTTCATTCCCGACTGGTATCGATCCGTCCCGCCCCGACCGGCGAAGAGGTGGACCCGCCCGTCCTGGTCCTCCGGGGTAAACTCCGAGTCGTCGATCCCGATCCGCCGCATCAGACACTCCAACGCGTCGAACTCCCCGGTGGTCACCGCGAACTGCGGCATATGCCCCTCGTCCTGATTCCGGGGCAGTCGGGTCAGGTCCGGATCGTCGATCACCGTGTGCTCGCAGGCCGGGATCTCCGGGACCGTCACCTGTCGACGCCACTTCCCCACCTCCATCACCAACTGCACGTTCGTCCCCGCCGGCACATCGGTCAGCAAGAACTCCCCTCGAAGGTTCGTCCGCGACTTCACCCAGTAGTCCGTGATCTCCTCTCCGTCACAGGGCAAGCACTCCGCCCCCTCGGAGAACGACGCCGGCTCCGACCGCGGAACGTACACGGCCACTCCCGGCAGGGGCAGCTCTCCCGACGGAATCGTCACCACCCCGGAGAGCATGGTCGGCGGATTCCCGGCCCCGCAGTTTTCGATCCCGTTACCCACCCAATCGTTCGGCCCCGACGCGTCGCCCTCATCGGCGTCGGCCTCCCCGCCGGCGTCAGGCATCTGGGACGCAGGCACACACTCCCCGGTCACCGGGCTCATCTGAAATCCGTCGTCACATCCATCCCCGCCCTCCACAGCGTCCTCCCGGCAGGCCGTCGCCCCCAGACCCACGAACGCCACCACAAGGCACACCTTCCACCACTCATTTCCGCCGATCATCATCGCTCCTCGGTTCTCGTATCCGACCAGTTCGCGACGACTATACCAATACCCACAGGCCTTTGCACAATCGCTTTCCAAAACCTCAGTTTCCCTCAGAGCTCCTCTCGAGCCGCCGCGATCACCTCGGCTCGCTCCGGATACACCGTCCCAAGCAGCTCCAACCTCTCCTCGATGGTCTCCCGCAAAGGCCGGGATAACACAGCCCGCTCGCTCCCCCCGGGCTGCCTCTCGGCCCGATAGGCCATTCTAAAGGCCTCCCCCGCCGCCTCCCGGTCCCCTTCCGCAAGGAGCACCAGCCCCTTGGCCTTCTGGGTATGGGGGTGCCGGGCATTCAACCTCACCCCCTCTACAGCCGCCCGCATGGCGCTCTCCACCTCTCCCAGGTACAGGTTCGCCAGCGCCAACCGGTAGCACCCGCTCTCAGACTCCCCGTCACACCCCCGCTGCGCATACCGCCGGGCTCGCCGCAGCTCCAGATCAGGGTCCTCCGCTCCGTCGTGGTAGTGCATCAAAAAGTAGGCGGCGTAGTTCGCACACCCCAGCGCACTCTCCAGCTCACAGCCCCGCTGGGCATAACCGATCCCCTCCTCCGGGTCGGTCTCTCGGAGCAGCCACCCCAGGTTCGTGCACGCCGTGGAGTGGTTCATCCGGCAGCCCCGCCTCATCGGCGCCACCGCTCTCTCGGGCGCATCCTGGACCAGGGCCATGATCCCCTGGTTGCTGCACGCCATCGCGTGGCCTAACTCGCATCCCCGAGCGTAGGCGTCTTCGGCCCGGGCTCGATCGTTTGACTCCAGCTGCCGACCCCACTCATTGCAGGCCCGGGCCTCTCCCCCCTCGCATCGCCGCTCGTAGTTCGGCCCCTGAACCGAAAAATAGATCATCGCCCCAACCGCCAGGAACATCGCTAACACAACCCCCACGGCGATCAGGGCCTCCCATTGTCCAGGGCTCAAGTCCGGCAGCGACCACCCGATTCTCCTCCGCGCACGAGGCACAACGCTCACAGGCTTTGACATCTTTGGTGGGTTCCGAGTGGCGCTGGGCGTCGAAGAGACCGCCGGACCCGACCTCCAGTCCTCCGCGGCCGCCTTCCCCCCCCGCTGCGCTCGCCGATGCTCCGCCGCAATCGCCGCCAGGTCGATCAGCCCCGACGACTCCCGGGGCCGCGGCTTCGGAGCCGGCCGCTCCAGCGCACGCAGCGCCTCCTTCGCCGTCTGGTACCGATGCTCCAGCCGGGGGTCCAACATCCTGGCCAGAAACCGCTGAAACCCCGGCGATAGGTTTACGAAGGGCTCAAACTCCAGCCGCATCTCCCGCATCGGCAGGTCCGCCGGGTGTCGACCCGACAAGAGATGGGCCAGCGTCGCCCCGAGCGCGTAGAGATCTGTCGCCGGCACGCTCCGCCCCATCAACTGCTCCACGGGCATGTAGCCGCTGGTCCCGATGATCGTCGACCCCCCGCTGGCGTTCGGGATCACCGACTGCACCGCCCCGAAGTCGATCAACGCCAGCCTCCCGTCGTGGCGCATCATGATATTCGACGGCTTGATATCCCGATGGATCACCGGCGGCGACCGCTCCTGCAGGTACATCAGGATCTCCAACACCCCCCGGGCCAGATCCCGGGCCTCCTCCTCGGTGAACCGCTTGCCCTCCTTGGACAGAGTCTCCAGATCCTGGCCGTCGACGAACTCCTGTACCAGAAAGAACCGCTCCTCTCCGGTCTCGGGATCTTCCACGTGAAAAGCGTCCACATAGGCCGGGATCCCTGGGTGGTCCAGGTGCCTCAGGGCCATCCCCTCCCTCTCGAAGAGCTCGATCGCCTTCCAATCCTCTACATCCCGGAGCATCAACTCCTTGATCGCCACCGCTTTGCCGGTCTGCCGGTCCAGCCCCTTTGAGGTCCGCCCCTGAGCTCCACGGCCCAACTCTTCCCGCACCTCAAACCGATCCTGCAGCACCTCCTGAGCCATCGGCATCGTCTTCGCCCCCACTCGGGACGACTCCTGACGCTGCCTCTCGGTCTGCACCTCGGCGGTGATCACCCGCCGAACCTCGGCCCACTCCTTGGCGTCGATCCGCCCATCACCGTTGAGATCGTACCGCATCAGCCGCTCCGGATCGTTCCGCAACGCTTCCAGCCGTCTCTCAACTTCCGCTTCCATCGAATCAGTCACCGCTTCCATCGCCCACCTCCCAACCCATCTCATTCAAGCTACCCATCAAAGCTCGCGATCGCCCGGGCGATCGCGTCTTGCTGCCCTCGATAATTCCACGCCTGCCGGGGGGGATTGTTGAACAAGATCGCGAACGCCACCATCCGCCCTCCTTCGGTCTGCACGTACCCGCTCAGGGCCGTGACATCCCGTAAGGTCCCCGTCTTCCCCCGCAGGTTCCCCTCGGTCACCCCATCGTTGAGCCTGTGCCGCAGGGTCCCATCCACCCCGGCGATCGCCAGAGTCGACAAAAACTCCGCCCCGTACCGATGACTTCGCATCTCCCGCAGCAGCGACACCAACTGACGGGCTGTCACCTCATTCCCGTCATAGAGCCCGCTGCCGTTGAACACCGTAAACTCCTCGCCATTCATCCCGTTGCCCAACAGGGACTCCGTTGCCCGGACCCGGGCCTGTTCCCAGGTGGACGGCTCCTCGCCATCGAGACCCAAGAGCAACAGCAGCTGCTCGGCGATGAAGTTCTGACTCCACTTATTCATCGCCGACAGGGCGGCCATCATTGGCTGCGACTCGTGGCGATACACCCGCTCCGTCCCCTCCGGAACGGTCCCGGTTCGGATCTCCCCGTCGAACTCCACCCCCATCAACCGCAACGCGTCGGCGATCACAGACCCCGCGAACGCCGACGGGTTGTCGATCCGCCGGCGGTGAGTCACCCCGTTGGCGTTCACCCCGATGGTCCCGGTCACGATCACCCGGGTCCCGTCACCGGAGGCCTCAGCCTCGACATGTGCCCGCGCCTGACCACCGCCCACCGTCCGAGCTCGATTCACCACCTCCACGTGGCTGTTCGGTGGATCCAGACGCACTCGGGCCGGCGCTCCCACTGCCTCCGCCGGCTCCACCCGTACACCCACGGCGTTGAAGTTCACCGACAACGCCCCGATCATCGGCCGCCAGGCCGCGTCCGACGGCCGCTGATCAAACCCCGGCGGCAGGCTCGCCCCGGCGAAGATCCCGTCGTCGATCACCAGATCACCTGTGATCTTCTCCACCCCCTGATGCCGCAGCTCCGACGCCCAGCTCAGCACGTCTCGGTACAGCAGGAACGCCTCCCCGCCTCCCCGAATGTAGAGATTCTGAATCTCTGAGCCTCGGCGGCGATCGGTCCGCAGATCCGTCACCAACGTGTGGCTCGGCCCCAACACATCGAGCACCGCCGCCGCCGTCAGCAGCTTCGCGTTGCTCGCGGGGTTCATCAGCCGATTGGCGTTCAGGCTGTAGAGCACCGTCCCGTCGCTGACGTCCTCCACGTGGATCCCCACTGTCGTTCGCCGCATATCCGGCTCCGCCAGCACCCCCTCGATGGCCCGGGCCAACCCGGGGTGACTGGCCACTCGGGCGGCCCCCCGCTGCTCCTCTCCCACCCCGGGCTCCACGATCGCCGCTCGCCCGTCCTCGGCGGCCACCTCCGGACCTCCGGCGAACAACAATCCCACCACCAACAAGCCCCACCACCCTCTCTTCCCCATTCCCTCTCCATTCATGATTTCTCTCTCTCTTGCCGGATCTCCCGAACATCTCGCCATAACTTTGTGATGATCACCGCCATGATGGCCACACCGATGGCCAGTGAGAAGAGCGCCCACCCCAGACTAACCCCGGACGCCCATGTCGCCATTTCCCCTGAATTCTCCACCTCATCGCCCTCGCCAGTACCACCGCACCTTCACCCGGGCCACCTCCTCCCCGTCGGCCCGATGCCCCACCACCTCCAACGTCCGATCCACTCGCTCTTTGGTCAGCTCCGCCTCGCGAAACGCCGCCTCGATCACCTCTCCCTGCTCACAGGTAAAGATCACGTCCGACTTCGCCGACTTCACGAAGTCCGCCTCCACCCCGGTGACGATAAACGAACACCCCTTCTTTCCCCGATTGGCCTCGTGAAAGAACACCAGCAGCCCTGTCGTCGCCTCGGCCGCCATCAACGACGCCGCGAAGTACAACGAACCGAAGGGGTTTCGATTCCGATACGCAAACGGCATCTCCACCCGACAACGGTCTCGGTCCAGCTCCAGCACCCGGGGCCCGGCCATCGCCAAAAGAGGCATCTTCGCCCACAGGGCTCCCCGCAGCACCACCTGGGTGCGGGCCACCCGCGACAGGAGCCGAGCCTTCATCCGGGTCCTCTTCCTCTCTCTTCCCAGCAGCCTCGACGTCCGTGACATGGGCTCCTCTTCGGTCCGATTCACTCACCGCTCCGCGCCGTTGATCGTCGACGGCCCGCGCGACTTCGATTATACACAAGGTGGCCGCCTTCGCACCGTTGACTTCCAGCACCTCGGCGAAATGAGCGCTCCCGAACGAAAACTCGGCAGATACGAGCTGGTCCGACGCCTGGCCATGGGCGGCATGGGCGAGATCTATCTGGCCCGGGTCCGTGGCGCCGGGGGGTTCGAAAAACAGGTCATCATCAAGACCATCCTCCCTCACCTGGCCGAAGAAGACGAGTTCGTCACCAAGTTCCTCGACGAAGGCCGCATCGTCGTTCAGCTCACCCACGGTAACATCGTCCCCGTCTTCGACATGGGCGAGGAAGAGGGCACCTACTTCATCGCCATGGAGTACGTCCCCGGTCTCGACCTCCGGGCCCTCCTCAAACGACTCAGAGCCCGCGGCGAAGAGCTCCCCGTCGAGATGTGCCTCTACATCGCCTGCGAGGTCTGCAAGGGCTTGAGCTACGCCCACCGCAAAGCCGACCCCTCGGGCAGCCCCCTCTCCATCGTCCACCGCGACGTCAGCCCCTCCAACGTCTTGATCTCCACCGAAGGGGAGATCAAGATCATCGACTTCGGCATCGCCCGGGCCGCCGGCAAGCTCTCCCAGACCGCCAGCGGCGCCATCCAGGGAAAGTGCTGCTACATGAGCCCCGAGCAGGCCCGCGGCGAGCCCCTGGACGCCCGCAGCGACATCTTCTCCACCGGGGTCCTCCTCTACGAGATGCTCACCCTCATCCGCCCCTTCGAGGGGCGCTCCGACCTGGAGAGCCTCGAGCTGGTCCGAAAGTGCGACTTCGATCCCCCCAGCATCCTCCGCCCGGAGCTCTCCGAGGATCTCGACCAGATCCTCGAGAAGGCCATGGAGGCCGACCCCGACGACCGTTTCCAGACCGTCGATGACCTCTATCTGGAGCTCCAGCAGGAGATCTACCGCCAGGGGCTCACCGTCACGGGCCGACAGCTCGCAAGCTGCCTCGCCGAGGTCTTCGCCGACTCCGCCGCCAGCGAGCCCTTCGGTGGCAAACCGGCCAACCTCGACGAAGCCCTACAGCTCGAGTTCGCCCGCCTCGATGAGACCCCCTCCCACGCCTCGGAGCCCCTGGGCCTGGCCGCCACCGCCACGTCTTCCCCTTCCGAGGGAACCCGCACCATAGCCCCCACCCCCTCGGGCATCTCCACCTCTCCGTCACCGCGCCCCGTCGACGAGCCCGAGGAGCCCGACGAGCCCGACGAGCTCGACGGGTCAGATCCACACGCCGACCCCGATCAGCCCGACGACCCCACCCCCGAGGTCCCCTCCGAACCCGCTCTCATCGCCCCCCGCGACCGACGCGGCTTCGGCGGCATCATCGCCGCGCTCCTCGCCGTCGCCCTCCTGGCTACATACCTCCTCTTTCTTCACAACCCCGAGGCCACCCTCTTCTTGGACACCGATCCTCCGGGCGCCTCCATTCACCTCGACGGCGAGGAGCTCGCCGGCCGCCGCACCCCCGACACCCTCCAACTATCCCCCGGCGACTATCGGATCGAGCTCCTCCTCGACGACCACCTCCCCCGCTCCTTCCGAGTCAGCCTCTCCGCCGGCGAAGAGATCCGCCTCGGCCCTGAAGACCTCCAGCTCATGCCCGAGTCCCGTCCTCCTCGACGGTTCACCGTCCACGTCGACCCCGAGGAGGCAACCCTCCTCGCAGACGGCGACCCCCTGGACGTCCCCGCTGAGATCGACCTCGAGCCCGGTGAAGTCGTCAACCTCTCGGCCACCGCCGACGGCTGCTCCCCCACCTATTACACCCTCTCCTACGGCCACGGACGTCAGGAGATCCGCCTCACCCTCGCCTGCGATCCTGAGGATCCCCCCGACGACGCCGAGCCCCAACGAGTCATCGACCGCCCTCTCCTGTCCAACCGCCGATTCCGCGAGGTCATGATCACCTCCCGACCCGCCGGGGCCGACATCGTCGTCGACGACGAGCTCGTCGGCCAGGCCCCCCTCTCGGTCCGCCTGCCCACCCATCGAGAGGCCGTTATCGAGGCCCGCCGCGATCACTTCCTCCCCGCCCGCACGGTGATCACCGCCCGGGACCTCGCCGACAACCGCCTCGAGCTCGCCCTCCAGGAGCGTCCCAAGGGGTGCCTGAACTTCCGCGCCGTCTACCCCGCCAACAACGAGATCGCCATCAACGGCCACTGGCTCTCCGGACGCCACATGTCTCTCCGCGAGCACTCCCTCCCCGAAGGCACCCACCGCATCACCGTCCGCCACCCCGAGAGCGGCAAAGAGGAGACCTTCACCGTCGACATCGAAGCCGGCACCCCCTGCAAGGTCCTCACCGTCTGGGATCGCCAGTGACCCGGCTCGCCCTCTCGGGCTCTTAAGCGTCCGAGGCGGAGGGCGCTTGTGACCCAACCCCACCATCGCTATGGTGGTGCCTTGTTGCGCCGATCCGCTCTCCCGTCTGTCTTCAGGAGCCCCACATGAGCGACGTCACACGCACCATCTTCCTCGATGGAGGTGGCGAACAACTCGAACTTCAGCGGTACCGTCTCCGGGTGCTCGACGGCCCCGATCAAGGCTCCGAGGTCACCTGCGACGACGCCCGGGTCACCATTGGCTCGGCTCCCTCCAATCACCTCGTCCTCAACGATCCCGCCGTCAGCCGGGTCCACGTCGGCATCGACGTCAGCGACACGGGCTACCTCCTGGCCGACAAGGACTCCAAGAACGGCGTCTTCATCGACGACCTCCGAGTCAAAGAGGTCTTCCTCGCCGATCAGAGGACCTTCCGGGTCGGTACCTCCACGATCCGCTTCGAGCTCACCGACGAGCGCGCCGAGGTTCACTACTCCGGCCAGGACCGATTCGGCGACCTCCTGGGCCAGAGCCGACCCATGCGTGAGGTCTTCGCCCTCCTCGAACGGGTCGCCCCCACAGACGCCACGGTCCTCATCGAGGGCGAGTCCGGCACCGGCAAAGAGCTCGCCGCCGAGGCGATCCATAACCACAGCCCCCGGGCCGACGGCCCCCTGATCGTCCTGGACTGCTCGGCTATCCCCCGAGATCTCATCGAGTCCGAACTCTTCGGACACGTCAAAGGCGCCTTCACCGGCGCCACGGGCTCTCGCAAGGGCGCCTTCGAGGCCGCACGCGGCGGCACCCTCTTCCTCGACGAGCTCGGCGAGCTCGCCACCGACCTTCAGCCCAAGCTCTTGCGTGCCCTGGAGAAACGCGAGATCAAGCCCGTCGGCTCCAACCGCACCATCCAGACCGACGTCCGGATCGTCGCCGCCACCAACCGCAACCTCCTCCACGAGGTCCGGGAGGGGAACTTCCGCGAAGATCTCTACTACCGGTTCGCCGTCATCCGCATCGCCCTGCCTCCCCTCAGGGATCGCCCCGAGGACATCCCTCTTTTGGTCGAGCATTTCCTCAAGCTCGCCAACGCCCGCTCCGGCCGCGGCGACGTCGACATCGCCTACAAGACCATGGAGAAGCTCAAGCGTCACCGATGGCCCGGAAACGTCCGGGAGCTCAAGAACTTCATCGACCGCGCCGTCCTCCTCACCCAGGGCGACAACATCGAGACCAAATTCCTCGCCCCCTCCGAACCCTCTCAACCCTCGGTCCCCGAAGCCGCCGAGACCAGCGCCCAGGCCATGGTCGACACCGCCCTCCAGGAAGGCCTCCCCTTCAAGGACGCCAAGAACCGCCTCATCGAGCAGTTCGAAAAGGAGTACTGGGGCCGCCTCCTGGAGAGCACCGACGGCAACGTCTCCAAGGCCGCCCGCATCGCCGGCGTCCATCGCAAGAGCGTGGAGTACATCCTCAAGAAGCTCGACCTAACCCGCAGCGACCTGGGCATCGAATAACGGCGACGCTGTGACCGACACACTCATCTCTATCCCCACCTTCAACGAGGCCGGTAACGTCGAGCGCATCGTCTCCGCCGTCCTCGACCAGGTCCCCGACGCACACATCCTTGTCATCGATGACGGCTCCCCCGACGGCACCGGTGACATCGCCGACGCCCTCGCCGCCGACGACCCCCGAGTCCACGTCCTCCACCGCACGGAGAAAGCCGGCCTCGGCCGCGCCTACGTCGCCGCCTTTCAGTGGGGCCTTCAACGGGACTACCAGGTCTTCGTCGAGATGGACGCCGACTTCAGCCACCGCCCCCAGGATCTCCCCAAACTCCTGGCCCCCATTGGCGACTACGACGTCGTGATCGGATCTCGATACGTCGCCGGCGGCGCCACCGAAAACTGGGGCCTGCCCCGACGGGCCATCTCCCGGGCCGGCGGCTTCTACGCCCGGGCCCTCCTCGGCGTCGACATCCGAGATCTCACCGCCGGCTTCGTCGCCTGGAAACGAGAGGTCTTAGAGACCATCGAGCTCTCCACCGTCGAGGCTTCGGGCTACGTCTTCCAGGTCGAGCTGAAGTACCGGGCCCATCGGGCCGGCTTCTCCCTCCTGGAGGTCCCCATCATCTTCCCCGATCGGGAAGTGGGCGACTCCAAGATGACCCCCGACATCGCCCTGGAGGCTCTCCTCCTCCTGTGGAAGATCCGCCTCAAATAAGCCCCACCTGAATCTCTACCTCCCAAACACCCGGGGCTCACCGGTCAGCCGTCCCCGTCGTCGAGCCGTCTCCACCGCCATCGACGCCACTTCGATCTCGGCGTCCATCTTGGCCAGCAACCCTTTGATACCGCTGAGCACCCGCATGTACGACAGCGCCTCCGGCGGCGGCGTCAATCGAAAGAAGCTGGGATGGCGCATCATGAACGTTCGTCCGTCCTTGGCCGGTGACCACTCCCCAAACGAAAACGGCTCCTCGCTCAAGAATGGCGCCAACACGATCTCGTTATACTCCGCCAGGAGATCCTTATCGACCTGGCTCTCCGACAGCTCCGTGCCGAACCCGATCCCCAGGAAGGCTCGCACTGCCCGCTCCCGATCGTCTTGCCACACCGCGTCCAACACGTCCAAAAACCCGTCGGCGAACCCCGGCTCGTAGTCCTTCACGCACCCGAAATCCAGGAGGATCAGCTCGTCCCCCGCACCGAGCAGAAAGTTCCCCGGGTGTGGATCGGCATGCAGGGCAAACTGCTCGTGGAACATCCATGAGAAGAGCTCCACCCACCGCGTCAAAATCTCCCGCCTCCGGTCTCGATCCTCCATCTCTTCCAGGGCCTCATCGAGCTTGCGACCTTCCATGTACTCCATCACCAGCACCGTCGGCCGAGTCCACTCCAGCACCGGCGCCGGCGATCGCACCCCCTCTCGATCTGCCAGGATGCCCTGGAATCGCTCCAGGTTTCTCCCCTCGTTGGTGTAGTCCAGCTCCTGCTCCATGATCGATCGGATCTCCGCCAGATAGGCCTCCAACCGCTCCTTGTCCATCACCGCCCGGGCGTAAATCAGCATCGACTTCAGGGTCTTCAGATCGCTCTCCAGGGCATCGGCCACCCCGGGATACTGCACCTTCACAGCCACCTCCCGGCCATCCGACAGAGTCGCCCGATGGACCTGCCCCAGGCTCGCCGCTCCCACGGGATCGGGATCGAAGTAGGAGAACACCGCGTCCAACGGCCGGTCCAGAGCATCCTCGATCTGATCCTTCACCGTCAGATAGGTCATCGGCGGCGCGTCGCTCTGCAACGACGACAGGCTCGCCGCGAAATCGGCGGGAAGCATTTCCGGATCCGCCGACAAGAGCTGGCCGATCTTCATCGACGCCCCTTTCAGCTGCCCCAGGGCTTCCACGGCCCGGGCCGCGTTCTTCTCGTAGGCCCGCTTCAGCGCCTCCTCCCGATCCTCGGCGCTCCCCGGGACCAACCGATTCCCCACCCGGCTCAACAAGCTCGACGCCGTCACTCGCGCCCCCATCGCCCCCAGCTTCAGGGTCCGCTTCCAACGCCCCGTCGGGACTTTCTCCCCCGTCTCTCCCGCCAACTTCTCCCAGTCTTCGCTCACCTTCGTCTCGCTCCTTTTCTTCCCTCAACCGACGGCTCCACAACCCTAATCCCTCCCCACCATCTTTGCCACCCCACACTATCGCACATCCCCTTACCACCTCCCACAGGCCGCCTGTCCCCACCTCATTGTCTTTCGGGTCAACCTGTCACACCCGGTACCCCGATCGCGTGCGATCCGTCCCACCCCAACTGCTCTTCGCGGCCATTGGCATGATGACTGCATAGTAGTGGACATGAAACATAGTAGTGGACATGAAACGGTTCGTTGCGTACAATCTTCTCACAACGTTCCCCGAGAGGACCTGGTGATGAACAATTTGATGCGACACCTGATCGGGATCCGCCGCACCCACTTCAAACGCCTCCTCATTTCTGGAGTGCTCCACACCCTGGGGGCCCTCTGCGTCGCTGCTCTTCTGTGGACCTGGATGCTCCCCCCCGCCCACCGGGCCTCTCTTCACGAGGCCATGGACGCCGGCGCCCTGGGCTTCACCTCCGGAGAGGTGCTCCTCCACCTGGCATTGAGCGCCTGCTTCTGGGCCTTCTTGGCCATCTGCTATCACCTCTTCCGGTCGGCCCGCTCCAACCCCACCCCTCGCCTCGTCAAAGCCCGGGGGACGGTGATCACCGAAACCATCATCGTCTTCCCCGTCTTCCTCTTGCTCACCATGGGCCTGATCCAGTTGACCATCGTCAACACCGCCGGCCTGCTGACCTCCCTCGCCGCCTACAAAGCCGGCCGAGTCGCCGCCGTCTGGTCCCCCGAGATGGTCCGGGACAACATCGACGCCAACACGGTCCACGAGAAGATGCACGTCGCCGCGGCCGCCTCCGTCGCCCCCGTGGCCCCCAGCGACTTCGTCCAACTGGGCTGTGACTTCGAAGACAGCACCACCCTGCAAGCCATGCTCGACGCCAATGTCGAGATCGGGCACGTCACCGACCTCGGCCCGGTGGGTCGCAACCTTCACGGCTTCCGAGGCGGCCAACTCTCGATCACCCGGGCCTTCGACCACTCCAACTTCATCATCCGGGGCCAGCGAAAGCTCAAGTTCGCCAACTGCGCCGTGTCGGTCTCCGTCACCTTCAACCCCACCGACAATCGCCGGGGGACGGCCACCGCCACCGTTCAATACAAGCATATGATGGCGATCCCCATCGCCGAAGTGGTCTTCGGTTCTGCCGACGTCGTCGGCGGGCGGGCTGCCCACTACTCCGAGATCGTCCGGCAGTACGAAGTGCCTTATCAGTTCCCGCCCCGGCTCGCGACTCCTGGCGGGTTCATCAACTTCAGCGAGGCCTTCGGCGGCACCGACTTCGATATGAATGATATCGGTGACTTCGACGACGACTGAGATGACTCCGCTTCTTTCGCGGTTCCTGGACACGGGTTTATGACCATGCGAGCTCACACCTCCAACACGCGTCGACATCTCCAGGCCTTTCACCAGGGTCAGCGTGGTGCCATTCTCCTCCTGGTCCTCGCTGGCTTGATGGTCCTTGTAATCTGCTCGTTGATGATGTTCGACGCTGGCCGCTCGGCCCACGATAAGATCCGCCTCCAGAACGCCACCGACAGCGCCGCCTACAGCCAGTCGGTCGTCAAAGCTCGCTCCATGAACATGATCACCTACGCCAACACGGCGAAGCGCATGTTCTACAGCTACAGCTTCGTCTACTGGGCCGGCTTCTTTAACCTCCTCTTCAGCACCGGTCGATACTCCCGCCGGTGCCGATGGTACCGCCCCTACCCCTGCTATCGCGCCCTCATCGGTGGACTCCAGGCCATCGGGGAGGTGATCAACATGCTAATCAACACCATCCCCACACTCACCGGCAGGGCCTCCTCAGAGATAACAACCCTCGACACCTTCCAGAAGTATCTCCAGGGTATCACCCCCTGGTGGGGATACGCCGAGAACCTCTTCCGTGGCGTCGGCAACGGCGCCACCATCACCGCCTCCTGGCCCCCTCCGCCCCTCTCCGGCACCGTCGCCGATCCCGTCAACACCGTCATGGGTGTCGTCGACCAGATCGACGGCATGATCGGCTTCGGGATCCCCGCCGGGACCAACGCCACGGACCGGCTCCCCGTCCAACGGCGCGAGTCCGCCTCCTCTCACGTTCAGTATTGCCTTGAGTATATGGGCAGCCTCGACCAGATCATCGTCGCCATCGATCATATCCGTAACAGCGACGGCGGCACCTGGACTCCCCTGGGCATCTCCTCCGACGGCGGCCGTGGCGGCGTCAACCCCAGCCGAAACTTCTGGGGCCAGATGATCAACCCCTTGAACTGCCTGATCACCAGCCTCTTCTTCGGCCATGACGTCCTCGACTGGCGAGTCGACGACGGCGGCTTCATGCCGTCCAGCCTCGACGACAACGATTGGGCTCAGCGCACCTCGGTAATCACCCTCGCCTACCAGGCCCGGGATCACTCCGGCCGTCGGGAGGCTCAATTCCGCGAGATCCTCAACGACTACGATGAGACCGTCCTCTACCAGACCGACGGGAACTGGTCCCTGGCTCGCAGCGAGATCGTCTTCGCCGACACCCTCTCTACCCATGCCCTCGGAAGCCTCCCCGGCATCGGCCGCGTCGCCGGCGGAATGACCTCCATCCTCTCCGACATGCTCGCCGGACCCGTCGTCGCCCTTCGGGGCCCCCCTCATATGTGGAGCCCTCGATGGACCCCTCGACTCCGGCCCGTCACCCGGCCCGGTGAAACCCTCCAGGGCAACGCCGGTCTCGGCGATATCGTCCGCGACACCATGCCCCTGATCCTCATCACAGGCGCCGTCGCCGCGATCGTCGAAGACGACCTCAGCGCCCAAAACGCCTTGCGAGACATGGTCTACCTCTTCTTCGTGTCCCGCTCCTACACCGGCGGCTCTAACGGCCGCATGGAGGGTATTGTCCAATGAGAACTCTTCTCCTCAACCCGGTCACTATCCTCCGCCGCCTTCACTCCGATCAGCGCGGCACCGCCCTGACCGAATTCGCCATCACCCTCCCCATCTACCTGGCCTTCGTCACCGGCATCATCGGCCTCTACAACGCCCAACGGGGTGTCATTGAGGCCGAAAAGATCGCCGGCGCCGGACTCTGGGAAGACGCCATCAGCATCCAGCACTCCTACCAGATCGATCACATGATGCCCCTGGCCGGATCCGTCTCGGTCCAGCAATACTACTCTCACGTCAACGACTCCTTTCTCGGCTTCAGCTTCGACGGCGGCTTGAGCTTTGACTCCATGCTCGCCCCCGCCGTCGACTACGCGGCCGCCATGGGAGGCATGTACGTCGACAGCGGCGGAAAAGTCCTGCCCTTCCACACCCTCCAGATGGCCGACACCTCCTTTGATGGCCAAGACTTTTCCCCCCAATTGCGCCTCTCCCCCAACCTCATGGACAGCAGCTCCTTCTCCCACACCCTCATGAACGACCTCGTCGGCCTCCCCTCCGGCGGATGGGGCAGCTTCGGCGCCGTCGTCGGCAACCTCTTGACCATGACCGGGACCCGACCGGCCCTGGCCGCCGGGATCCGCTACGGCGTCGCCTCGGGCACCGCCGAGTACATGGCCTTCAACGGCACCGGCTACGAACCCGTCCCCATCGGCTACGTCGCCTCCGCCCCTCCCATGCCCGAAGAGCGCGTCGCCGCCGTGCTCTTCTCCTACATGGAGGTCTCCTCGGACAGCTCCTTCCAGAACATGATTCACTTCGGCCTCAGCAATATCGGCGGCTCCGCCTCGGGCATCACCGACCCTGACGTCGAGGCCGCCACCGAAGCCGCCAACGAATGCGGGGAACACGCCGAGGCCTACGGCGACTGCGTGCAGAACGCGATGGATAACTACCCCGGAATCCCCGGTTGCGACGAACGGTGCTACATCGACATGCTCTGCGACGACATCATGCCCGATCACTGCGACACCTCCGGCGATGGCGGCGCCAGTGACATCGGTGATTGTCTCGAGGGTAGCAGCTGGGGCAGCGTTGGCACTCCTGGCGACCCCACCTCGGGCTGCTGACACTGATCTTCAAGGAGCCTCCCATGAACTTCCAATCGGTCCTGATCAACCTCGTCAAGCTCGGCCTCTGTGGCGCCGTCATCGCCGGCATCGCCTCCCTCTTCGTCATCTTCTCCGAGGACGGCACCGTCCGCGACGCCGAAGCCGATCTCTTCGACGTCATCCCACGCTCCGCCCTCGGCAAGCCCACCTTCGATGACGTCATCGCCAGCTCCGGCCTGGAAGCCCGCCCCTACGACCACAACGGCAACATGGTCAAGTCTGCCGTCGGGGTCTCGGAGCTCTCCCCCACAGCCCTCGCTCAACACTACCAGGAGCAGTTCGTCAAAGCCGGCATCAACTCCAAAGTCTACGACCAGTCTCTCTTCACCCACGAAGTCCTCTCCGTCGAAGACGCCATCGCCATCGACGACGATGAGGCCCTCGAACGCCAGCGTATCGCCATGCTCAACGGCGAGGTCGTCCCCCTTCGCCTCACCGACGAACACGTCGCTCTCGGCGGCATCGTCCCCCACGAGTCAACCGGCGATATTGAAGAGATCCTCAACAACTGGCGAAAGAACCCCCACGGCATCGTCGACCTCGACGAAAATATGGCCGGCTTCCGATACCTCGAAGCCCGCCGGGCCGTCGGCGAGCGGCAAACCACGGTCTCCGCCACCTGGTCCGTGGACCAGAACTTCGACGCCCGGCGAAGTCACAACCCTCGCCAGGCCGCTGCTCGCCCCGACCCCAACGTCCCTGCCTGCATCGGCTGCTCTCGGGTCAACCGCCTGGCAGCCCTTGACTCCTCCGAGCCCTACGTCCTGAACCACTTCGAGACCACCGAAAGCATCGACAACACCGAGTACTTCTATCGACAAGCTATGACCGAGCGGGGGTGGTCCCTCTCCGAGGCCTCCGATATCCTCCGCCGCCTCGAGCCTCACGTCCCCTACCTGATGGGGCTCGAAGGCGACTTCCTGTCCTTTGAGCGGGGAGACCGGTTCCTCACCATCTACCAGGTCCCCACGGCACCCGGCAAAATCAGCGTGATCACCATGGAAGGGGAGCTCCCCGAGTAACCACACCGGTGGTCTCTGAGGCTCCACCACTCCCTGTCGATGTCGGTGCCTCTGGCCCGACCTCACACCTATACTCACCTCCACCTCCACACATCAACCTACGAGCGCGCACAGGCACGTACAGGCACGCTGTACCCTCCTCGCCGAGGCATTGCGCCAGCCTGTCATAGCCACGGGTTCCGCCACTGGTCGTGATCCCCCTGCCCGGTTCGAAACCACCCACGGCCCGAACGTCCTCGCGGGCCAAGGCCCGCTGCGGAATGGCGACGTCCCTACCGATAGAGACCGATCAAGAGACCGATCACACCCCCCACTGGAGAATCCCATTGCACCTCGTGGCACGAATGCTGCATTATCAGACATTCACCACGAAGTTCGTTCCGCAGAACTTTTTCACAACGCTCCCCGCGAGGGCTCGGTGATGAACGGTAGGATTCGACAGTTGATCGGCAGCGTCCGCCCCGGACGTCTCTTGGCCTTGGCGGTTCTCCACATCCTGGGCACCCTCGGCGTCGCCGCCGCCTTCTGGATGTGGATGCTCCCCCCACACACCCGATCCGCTCTTCGGGAGGCCATGGACGCCGGCGTCGTCGGGATCACCTCCGGCGAGGTCGTCCTTCATCTGGCGCTCAGCGCCTGCTTCTGGGCCTTCTTGTCCATCTGCTACCACCTCGCTCGATCCCTTCGATCCGACCCCACTCCTCGCCTCGTGAAGGCTCGCGGCACGGTGATCACCGAGACCATCATCGTCCTGCCCATCTTCCTCATCTTAAACCTGGGCCTGATCCAACTGGCGATCCTCAACACCGCCAGCCTCCTGACCCAGCTGGCCGCTTTCAACGCCGGCCGCGTCGTCGCCATCTGGCATCCCGAAGCCATGGAGGGCCGAAAAGGAGTCACCACCGACATGGTCAACGAAAAAGCCCGGGTCGCCGCCGCGATGGCCCTGACTCCCGTCGCTCCCTCGGACTTCCCCATCCAACCCGGAAGCTGCTCCAGCACCACCCTCGACAACAAACTCGAAGGCCTCGAGGGGCTCGGACACACCACCACGGGCTCTACCATTCCCCACGGTGAGATGCGCCTCCCCGCCTTCTGGGACGCCTCCGACTTTGAGACCCGCGGTCGCCGCAAGCTGATCTTCGCTCACTGCGCGACCACCGTCGAGTACGCCATCGGCAGCGACCAGCTCGTCCGCACCGTCGTTCGGTACCAACAACAGATCGCCATGCCTCTCGTCGCCAACGTCTTCGGTCAGATCGAGACCGTCGGCGGCCGCATGGCCTACTTCACCCCCCTGGAGCGGGACCACATCACCACCCACCAGATCCCACCCTGCGTGCGGACCCCCGGTGGTAGGTCCTCCGGCACTTGCTGATTACGGCCTTCCCTAACGAATACGGTGAGCTTGATGATCGGACACAGGTTACATTCCCGACTGACTTCTCAGGGACAGCGCTTCCACCGCCAGGAAGGGGGCGCCATCATCCTCCTCGTCTTGGCCGGGATGCTGATCCTCGTGCTCACCTCTCTGATCCTCTACGACGCCGGGCAGACCGCCCACCAGAAGATGCGGCTTCAGAACGCCGCCGACGTCAGCGCCTACAGCCAGGCCGCCGTCAAGGCCCGGTCCATGAACCTCATCGCCTACGCCAACACCATCAAGCGCTCCTTCTTTGGCTACTTCGTCACCTACCAGGCCGCCTGGGCTGCCCTGGGCATCAGCGAGGGGATCTACTGTGGACAGTGCGCCAGCTCCTACGGCACCAATGTCTACGCCTGCTACAGATGTACCATAGGTGGCATACAGATTGGCTTTGAGGCCGCCCAGATGGTGGTCTCCATCCGGGCCAACGCCGACCGGGCCATCGATGAGATGGAGACCCTCGCTCATTTCCAGCAGTACCTCTACGACATCACCCCTTGGTGGGGATACGCCGAGAACATCCTCCGCGGCACCTATGCCGGGGCCACCATGACCACCGCATGGCCGCCCCCGGAGGCCACTCCCCCCGCCTGGGTGGAGTCCCTGATCAACATCGTGATGGCCTTCGACAACATCTTTGGCACCCAATTCGGCAACTTCATCCCTGGCGTCTCCGATCGGTTCGACAACCTCCCCATCGAGCAACGGGACAGCTCTGCTGACGAGCTCTTGGGTTACTGTGAAGAGATGATAGGGAGCCTCGAGCTGATCCTCCCCGCCGTGGAGCACATCGCCAACAGCGACGGCGGCGGCTGGGATCCCATGGGGATCTCCGCCGACAACCAGACCATTGGCATCTTCATAGGCCTGATGCTCGTGCCCCCTACCTGCATCACCGCAGGCTCCACCCCCTCCATTCTCGGCGGGGTCTCCGGAGGTCGCTCCGCCCTGATGGACTGGCGCGTCGACGAGGGCGGCTTCATGCCCGGCTCCCGCGACGAGAACGACTGGATGCTCGCCACCTCCAACATCACCTTCGCCTACCTGAACACCAACCGCTCCGAGGAGCGGGCCCTGCGCAACTACGACGGTCTCGTCGACGCCGACCACATCGAGTCCGCCGGCTACGAGTCCGACGGCACCTGGAGCATCGCCCGCAGCGAGATCGCCTTCGGCGAGTCCGTGTATACCAGCGGTCACTCCATGCTCAGCAACCTCGCCGGCTTCGCCTCCTCCATGACCTCCGGGGCGATCACCGCTTTACGAGGCCCCAACATGTGGCACCCTCGGTGGACCCCTCGCCTTCGCCCCGTCTTCCTCCCCGGCGAGACCCTGGGAGGCACCATTCAAGGCGGCGACGCCGGCCTCGGCGCTGCTTTCCTCCGGTCCCTCCCCCACCTCATCATGAGCACCGCCGTCAGCCAACTCGTCACCGGGAATTTCAACATCCAGACCGCCGTGGGCGATATGTTCTACATGTTCGCTGCCACTCGCCCCTTTGACACCTCCAACCTCACGGGGTTTGTGAAATGAACGCTCTGCGCCCACCCCTGCCATCCTTTCTTCGCCGCCTCCACGGCGACGAATCCGGCGCCGCTTTGACGGAGTTCGCCATCACGCTCCCGATCTTTCTGGCCTTTACCGTGGGGATCCTCAACCTCCACGACATCCACCAGAACCTCCTGATCTCCGAGCAGCGAGCCTCCGCCGAACTCTGGGAGGACGCCATCGACGCCCAGACCTCGGCCTTCGGTAAACCTCCCAGCCCCTTTCTGGGCGGGCCCCAGGCGATGTCCACCTACTCCTCTCTCGGCGACCTGATGTCCATCCCGGGCGCCCTCGACGTGACTACCAACTTCGCCGGCGTCTACGGCGACAGCGGCACCAAGACAATGGCCATGAACGCCGTCCCGGGGGTGAACATGGACTCCGACCCCAAACTCACCCTCAACCAGATCCTCTGCAACAGCAACAGCCACGCCTACACCCTCCTCAACGACCTCAACCCCATCGGCGGCGCCTCCCTGGCGGCGGGCCTCCGATACGGAGTCGTCAGCGGCCAGGACACCGTCACCTTCCAGACCGAACGGGGCGCCGACTGGCGGTCCATCGCCGGGGAGACCGACGTCTGGTATGTCGCTTCCACCCCGACGGCCCCCACGGACCACGTCGTCGGCCTGATCTTCACCCAGTTGGAGATCCGCTCTGAGGACGCATGGCAGGACACCGTCGCCTTCGGTATGAGCAACTGGGCGTCCAGCCTGAGCGGCGTCAGCACCTGCAATTGAGTACTCTTCCCCGCAACCCTCGTTCGGGAGCCACCATGCTACGCAAGTCCCTCATCGCCACTCTCAAGCTCGCCGCCTGCGGCCTCGTGATCTTCTGCATCGGTGCTCTTGTCCTCGTCCTCTCCCCTGAAGCCGACGTGCCCGACGCACAGGCCGATCTCGTCGACCTCATCCCGGCCAGTCTCCTGGAGCACCAGGATTTTCACCGCGTCATGGTCGAGTCCGGCTTCGATCCCCAGCCCTATGATCACAACGGAAACCTGGTCTTTTTCGCCGCCGGCGAGTCCGAGATGGCTCCCACGGAGCTCATGCGCTACCTCCAGCAGAAGCTCCACCGCGCCGGCATCAACTCCGCCGTCTACGACCAGCCCGTCCTTGGGGACCCCCGCGCTCTCCACGGCGCCCAGAATGACTTCCTCGAGAGCTCTTTCGCCGACACCCTCGGCGGCCCCATGGGCAAGGCCCTGTTGAACGGGGAGGTCGTCCCCCTCCAGGTTCAACCGGACCGCATCATGATGGGCGGCATCGTCCCCCGTCAGAAGTTCGACGACCACGAGGAGATGCACGCCTACCTCGCCGCCAACCCCCGAGTCTTCACCGACTTCGACGAGTATGTCGACACCTTCCGATACATCGACATCCAGGCCGAGTCCAACGGCGGCTCCACGGTCACCGCCAACTGGGCCGACAGCAACTTCGACCCCCGCCGCGTCCATGACCCCCGGGCCGTCGACGTTCGCCTCGATCTCGAGGTCCCCGCCTGCATCGGCTGCACCCGCCTCAACCGCTTCGATTCCCTCGAGGGACGACCCTTCACCTTCAACCAGTTTGAGACCGCCGCCCCCGACGACACCATCCACGACTTCTACACCCAGGTCATGGCCGATCGGGGCTGGGAGCTCTCGGCTACCGACCAGATCCTGGCCGAGTTCGAGCACATGGTCCCGGAACTCCAGAATCTCTCCGGATTCATGCTGAACTTCGAAAAGGGCGATCGCTTCGCCAGTTTCTATATCAATCGGAATCCCAGGACCCTTCGGACCTCCGTCGTCTCGATCCACGGAGAGTAGCCTCGCCTCCTCGCTTCACACGAGACCTCTATGTCGAACCTCCCCCGCCCACCCCAGACCGGCTCTGAACCGCCTGCAAAGGACGACCTCTCCACCTCCGAGTTCCTCCTCTACGGGGCCCTCGCCATCGGTGTCGCTGCCGGGATCTGGTTCTTCTTAGAGAGCGGTGACACTGTCGAAGACACCTCGTCCACAGGGTATCACTTCATCACCGGGCAAGAGACCAACGAGCCCGGATCCTCCTTCGGGTCCGGCTTCATCTCCCCCGAAGCCTCTGTAGAGGCCCGACAATTCGAAACCGCACCGGATCCCTTCGCCCGGGGAGCCGAAGAGCGGGCCCTCCGGGAAGCTCAGGCCGGGGCCAATCCCGACGATCCTACCGCTCATGTCGAAGCCTTCCACGAATTTCTCGCCCCCCGCCCCACCGACCTCTCTCCCAGCGAGCTCCGTGACTCCGCACGACAGGCCTACGAGGCCAACCCCCGCGGCATGACCCCCCACCAGGCCCTGGAACAGGCCAACCACCCCGCCACTCAACGATACGACGACGTCGTCCCTCAAATCGAGCGTTTCGCCCCCTCCGAGTTCAACCCCGACCCGGTGGACTATCGACAGGCCTTCGACTAACCCAGCGGCACCGACCCCAATGGGCTCGATTTCCCGGCGCTCCTCTCCTCGATGAGCGCCGCATATCGTTCGGCGAACTCCCGCACCGAGTCCCAATCGGTGTACTCGTAGTCTCTCCCCTCTTCGAGCTCGAGACCTTTCTCGCTCATGATCCGGTTCATCAACCGCTTCTTGATGAACCCGTACTTCGAGAACGGCAGCGCTCCCGCGAATGACGCCACGATCTCCGGCGTCCATCGGGTCTCCTCCAGAAGCCCTTCCAGCAACCCCTTCAGGGTCTCTCGCTCCTCCTCATCGGCCTCGCTCATACTCACCGAGAAGAACGCCGACGCCACCCCGTTCAGACTCTCGTGATGGGCGCTCAACCACTTGCGGATTTTTCGAGGGTAGCTCCCGGCGTGCACCGACGCCCCCACCACCACTCCCTGGTAGGCTCCCACCACGAGATCCCGGGTCTCTCTTCCCACCTCCATCACCTCCACGGAGAGCCCCTGACTCCTCAGGTGGCTCGCCACGGTCTCCGCCACCTTCCGGGTTTGACCTTCGCTTGTCTGAAACAAAACCGCTACTGAGTTGGCCATCGCTCCTCCTGTGGTTCTCGTCCTCGGCCAAACTAGTCACATCTTCTCGTCGTCCAACCCTTTCCATCCTCGCTCCCCGTTGTTAGCTTGCACCCTCGACGAGCTTCCGTCCGCTCTCCTGCCGTCCCTGGAGACATCTCTGTGCCGACCACTGAAGAAATCACCCCCTGGGATCCGGCGAGCCTCACGCCGATCTTCTTCGCCCTCCTGATCTTCGCCGCCCTCTTCGGTGTCGCCCCCCTCTTCTTCGCCCCTCCCTCGGACTTCCAGCCCCTGGAGAACACCGCTCCCTTCCTGGCTTCCCTCCTGGGTATCGCCGCTCTCTTCTTCGCCATGGCTCTCGGGGTCCGGCGATTCTTCTTTCTCGGCCCCCATCACCGCGGAGCCCTCGCCAAGGGCACCGACGAATATCACCGCCGCCTCTTCGTCTCCGCGCTCTTGGCCTGGGGCTGCGCCCAGGCCCTGGCTCTGAAGGGCTTCGTCGTCTTCATGATGACCTACGAGCTCACCCTCCACGTCCCCTTCGTCGCCGCCGCCTTCTTCCTCTTCGCTCTGACCCGCCCCTCCACTTTTTCTGAGGACTCTTCGAAATGACCGACCGCGACTTCCACCTCGTTCTCTGGGGCGCTACCGGCTTCACGGGCCGCCTCGTCGCCCACTACCTCGCCGACCGACCCGACACCGACGACCTCTCCTGGGCCATCGCCGGCCGAAACGAGTCCAAGCTGAACGCCCTCCGAGACGAGCTCGGCGACGCTCATCAAGACCTCCCCATTCTCCTTGGCGACAGCTTCGACGACGACAGCCTCCGCGCCATCGCCGCCCGCACCCGCGTCGTCTGCTCCACCGTCGGTCCCTACGACCGCTTCGGCACCCCTCTCGTCCATGCCTGCCTCGCCGAAGGCACGGACTACTGCGATCTCACCGGCGAGGCCCATTGGATCCGCGCCATCATCGACTCCTGCCATCAAGAGGCCGCCGACCGTGGCGTCCGCCTCGTACACTGCTGCGGCTTTGACTCCATCCCCAGCGATCTCGGCGTCCTCCTCCTCCAGACCGCCGCTCGAGAACGGTTCGACACTCCCTGCCAGCGCATCCAATTTGTCCTCATGAAGGCCAGCGGCGGCTTCTCCGGCGGCACCGTCGCCAGCATGGCCGAGATGCTCGAGACCACCGCCAAGGACGAGACGCTCCGTCACGTCGTCCAGGATCCCTACGGACTCAACCCCGAGGGCCAGCGCCACGGCCCCGACGGCCCCATCCAGATGACCGTTCGGCACGAGCCCCTGGTCGACGCCTGGACCGCTCCCTTCATCATGGCTGCCATCAACGAAAAGGTAGTCCGACGGTCCAACGCCCTCCTGGACTACCCCTACGGCGAAGACTTCCGATACGCCGAGTCGTCCCATGGCGGCAAGGGCATCCCCGGCGCTCTCCGGGCCGGCTCGCTCACCGCCGGCCTCGGCGTCTTCGCCGGCCTCATGAGCCTCAGCCCCACCCGCAACCTTCTGCGCCAGATCCTCCCCGAACCCGGCGAGGGCCCCAGCGAAGAGGCCATCGAAAAGGGCCGCTTCCTGGTCCGCCTCGTGGGCCGCGGCGTCGCCGCCGACTCCCACTCCTTTGAGATCACCGCCCACGTCGGCGCCGACCGCGATCCCGGCTACGGCGCCACCGCCATGATGCTCGGCGAGTCCGCCCTCTGCCTGGCCTTTGACGACACCCCCGACGCCCTCCCCGGCGGCGTCCTCACCCCGGCCTCCGCCATGGGCCAGCCCCTGATCGACCGGCTCACCCAGGCCGGCATGACCTTCTCCGTCGACACCTGAACAACGAGGACCACCATGACCGAACCCCACTCCGAAACCCGCGGCATCTGGGGCGCTATCGCCGCCGCCGAACCCCGCACCGAGCTCGCCCAGGGCCTCGTCTCCGAGCTCCACGACGGCCTCACCACCCTCGACGACCTCCCCCCGGCGGTGACCTTCTTCGGCGGCGCCCGCATCACCCCCGATGACCCCTACTACGCCCAGGCCCACGCCATGGGCGAAATCCTCGCCCACCGCAACGTAGCCCCACGCACCGGCGCCGGCCCCGGCATCATGGCCGCCGTCCCCGAGGGGTTCCGGGCCGCCACTAACCAAAACGGCGATCCTCTCCCCCATCACACCCCCGGTAAGGGCCCCCAGCCCCTGACTCAGGGCTTCAACATCGTCCTCCCCTTTGAGCAGAGCATCAACCCCGCCATCGACGTCTCCCTGGAGCTCCTCCACTTCCCCACCCGGAAGCTGATGCTCTACAAGAATTGCCTCGGCCTGGTGATCTTCCCCGGCGGCTTCGGAACCCTCGACGAGCTCCTCGAGGTCTGGCGACTGAAGTCCGCCGGAAACCTCAACTATCCCGTGGTCCTCTACGGCAAGGAGTTCTGGAAGCCCCTGGAGGCAGCCCTCCACGTCGCCTGCGACGCCTGCGAGTCTTCCCTCCTGCCCGAAGATCTCCTCTCCCTGCTGGTCTGCACCGACGACCCCGAGGAGGCCGTCGACCTGATCCTCGATCCCGACCAACCCCCTACGATCCACGAACCCCTGATGAACCTTGGCACCCGCATCGCCCGAGAGCTCATCGAGGGGCTGAACTACCTGGAACATCTCCCCACGGCGGTCACCTTCCTCGGGGGCTCCCGGTTCGCCGAGGACGACGCCTTCGGCCGTCTCGCCGAAGAGATCGCCTTTCATCTCGGCACCCACGACATTCCCACCCGGGCCGCCGGCCCCGGCACCCTCTCGGTGGCTCTGGCCCGCGGCGGCCACCGCGGATCCCCCTTCCTTCCCCAACAGGCCTTCGGCATGCGCCGCGCAGACGCCCGCAACCTCTACGGCGCCGACCGTGTCCACCTTGTCTCCGATCGCCTCACCCACAAGGTCCTCCTCACCGAGGGATCTCGCGCCGTGATCGCCCTGCCCGGCGGACTGGGTACCCTGGACGAGCTCTTCTCCGTCCTCTGCCAGCTCCAGACCCTCAAGGTCTCCAGCCGCCCCATCGTCCTCGTCGGATCCTCCTACTGGAATCCCATCCTCGACACCCTCCGGGCCGTGATGCTCGACGGCCCTCGCCAGACCATCGGCCCCGGCGACCTGAACCTCGTCTCCATCACCGACGACCCCCAGGAGGCCGCCGAGTTGGCCCTTGCCCCACCCCCCGTGGCCACCCCCCGCGGCCACTGACCACCGGGCGCCCCCGGCTTGCCACCTATCCCACATGTCGCTACATTTGCCCCTTCACCACCGTAGTCACCGTAGTCAGGTTCATCGACCCGTCCACTACCAGGGACATGCCATGCCTCCCGACTCTCACACCGACCACAAGCGCCACCTCGGCAATCTCCTGGAAGCCCAGCGGATCTGCCCGGTCTTCCCCGTCACCGACCTCAAAGCCGCCGTCAGCCACTACGAGCAGCTCGGGTTCGAGACCGAGTCCTACCACGACGGCTCCTATGCCTTCCTCCGCGCCGGTCGCACCGAGATTCACCTTACCCCGGTCCCATCCCTGGATCCCTCCACCAGCACCTCGGCCTGCTACCTCTACGTCGACGACGTCGACGCCCTCTACGCCGCGTGGTCCCACGCCGATATCGCCGGCCGCCTCGTGCCCCCCGTGGACACCGACTACGGCCTTCGAGAGTTCGCCCACATCGACATCGACGGAAACCTCATTCGAGTGGGCTCTCCTCTGGCATAGGATCCTCGTCCTCCAGATCCTCCTCCAGATCTTCTCCCTCCAGCTCTTCGCCCTCCGGCTCCTCCTCTTCCTCAGGAGCCTCCACCTCCACCCGAAACGGCTCAGACCGGATCGTCTCGAACCCGGTCCCCATCGGGTACTCCACGCTCAACCGCAGCCTCACCTCCTCCTGCGGCCACTCCCACGACGCGAACACCGCCTCCCGCTCCTCCTGAGGAGCCAGTGACTTGTGCTCGTCCTCACACTCCTTCTGATACCACTCAGGTTCGATCTCTCCCCACTCCTCCTCTCCCTCCCGGACCTCCACCACCACCCGGCAGAGGTTCGCCCCGATCAGCCGGCTCGTCCCATTCTTCAGCGTCACCACTACGGCCCCGTCGGCCTGCACCGACGGCGTCAACAGGATCGTCTGAAGCGCCCCGGTCCGGGTCTCCACCCCATCGCCTGGCGTCGCACATCCCGCCCACACCACGGCCAACGCCACCAACCACAACACCTTCTTCGCACTCTTCATCTCGACTCCGCTCACGGTTTTGACAGCCTCGATTTTCTCGTGTTAGCTTCGCCGCCTCATCGACGGATTACAACCCCTCTGCTGCGAGGACCACCGTGAGCCAGGTCGTCATTAACTTCAACGGGGAGGTCAGCTCCCTGGGAATCACCCGCCTCACCCGCGAGAAGCTCTACGGAAAGAAGCGCCGGGTCATCGTCGACGATGACGGCCAGGAGTGCGTCACCGCACAGCTCACCCGCGACGGCGCCGCCCTCCTGCCTTCGGGCACCACCGCCTACCTCTACGTCAACGACGACGACGACGTGATCGAGCGCCGATCCCTCCAGGCCGTCGACGCCGACGGCACCCCCGTGGAACGGATCCCCTCCACCCTCGGCGAAGAGCAAGAGGCCCAGGAGGTCACCCCCGACCGCATCCTGGAACACATCACCACCGCCGTCTACGAGATCGACCCCGACGAGATCGGCGACACCCTGGCCGCCCGACTCAAAGACGGCGCCGTCTTCGAGTTCCGGTTCAACTACCGCGCCGGCTTCGACGACTGGCCCGCCTTCCTCCTCCAGAACGGCGTCGGCATCTTCTGCCTCGTCTGCCAGGAGGCCCCCTTCGACATGCTCCGCCGCGAGGAGGAGATCCCCGAAGACGACAAGGAAGAAGAGGATCCCTTCGCCGACGACCTCGACTTCGGAATGTTCTGATCCCCCGGGATCACCCCAAAGGAGCCCCCCATGCCCCGACGCATTTGCCTGGCCGACGAGAAGAAACGGGACGCTGAGATCGAGATCATCCCCCCGCCCAAGCGGGATCGGTGGCGCTTCGTCAGCCCCGACGGCGAAGACGTCAGCTACGACGTCTTCATCAAGAACACGGAACGCCACATCTATCCCGCCCTCGTCGAAGAGATCGGCGAAGGCAACGCCCTCAGCGAAGCCCTCGTCCAGGGCGACCCCGAGTTCGATCCCGAGCTCGTCGGCCGTCGCATCGGCGAATCCGATCGGGTCTACCTCAAGCCCGACGGCACCGTCCTCTACTCCACCCGCGTCCTCCAGGTCTTGACCTCCCCCGATGGCGAGGAGCTCTCTCGCGAGGAGTTCACCGACGTCGAAGCCACCGTCGGCCAGGACATCACCCTCCCCTGGAGCGGCCGCCTCTTCGCCGTCGAGGACGTCGTCCGGCGGTTCGTCCTCTCCCGACAGCTCCAGCTCCGACACGTCAACGGCCTGACCTTCGACTTCCTCTACGACATCGCCAAGACCCTCGCCGACGCCGAAAAGATGCTCTTCGTCGGCTCTGGATCCAAAGGCACCAACCCCCTGATCTTCCAGACCAACGGATCTCCCTACCGGGGCTTCCTCCAGGGCAAGGTCGACGGACCGGCCTTCTCCCTCATCCTTCACCTCTCCAACATGGAACTCAAGGGGCTCGCCCAATGACCACCTTCACCTCAGACTTCCAAGAATACGGCCCCGGTCAACTCGCCCCCATCGGCAGCCTCAACGACCCGGATCTCCACCGCCAGCTCACCCGGTACAAGCGCACCGTCGCCAAGCGCTACCGCGTCGTCTTCAACGACAACATCCAGAAGAACCTCCCCCCGGGACCGCTCTGGATCTCCAAAAAGGTCGACGGCGAGCTCTGGTTCTTGATCAAGAAGAAAGGGGAGGTCGCTCTCTGCGCCTACAACGGTCGGGTCCTCAAGGGCGTCCCCGTCGTCGACGAGGCCGAAAAGCACCTGAAAGGTGTCGACACCGCCATCATCCCCGGCGAGCTCTTCGCTCTCCCCGACGACGACTCCGCTCGCCCCCGGGTTCACCACGTCGCCCGCGCCCTGGCCGACTCCGACCGGTCCAACACCCTCGGCTTCCGCGCCTTCGACATCATCGAGGTCGACGACGACGACTACCAGGCCAAGGCCTACGACGAGCGCCTCGACAAGCTTCAGGCCCTCTTTGACAAGGGCAACCGCGCCGGCGTCGTCACCACCGAGACCGGCGAAGCCGGCGACGCCGTCAAGTTCTACAACGACTGGGTCCTCAAAGACGGCCTCGAGGGTCTCATCGTCCGCAGCGAGTTCGGCTTCACCTACAAGATCAAGAACCACTTCGAGATCGACGCCGTCGTCCTCGCCTTCGGTGAACGGACCATCGGCTCTGCCACCCAGATCCGGGAGCTCACCGTCGGCCTCCGCCGCGAGGACGGCTCCTTCCACATCCTCGGCACCGTCGGCAACGGCTGGAAAGAGGTCGAGCGCATCCAGTGGTACGAGAAGCTCTCCCCCCTCGAGGTGAAGAGCTCCTTCCGCCTGGCCAACCGCGAGGGCACCCTCTGCCGGTTCGTCAAACCCGAGATTATCGTCCAGATCAAATGCTCCGATCTCGTCACCCTCGACGCCTCGGACAACCCTGTCCGCCGCATGACCCTCCACTACTCCGAGGAAAACGGCTACGACGCCGCCGGACAGCTCCCCCTGGTCTCCATGCTCTACCCGATCTTCCAGAAGGAGCGCACCGACAAGACCGCCGACCTCTCCGACATCGGGCTCGACCAGGTCTTCCGACACGTCTCCTTCGACGATCGCCACAGCGAGCCCGAGACCCTCTCCCTCCCGGAGTCGGAGATCATCGACCGCAAGGCCTTCGTCAAAGAGACCAAGGGTAACCTCGCCGTCCGCAAGTACGTCGCTCTGAAGACCAACAAAGAAGACGTCGACCCCCGGTACGCCCCCTACGTCGTACACTTCACTGACTTCTCCCACACCCGCAAAGATCCCTTGAAGACCAGCCTCCGGGTCGCCGGCTCCCCTGAGTCTCTCCAGACCCATATCGACGCCTGGCTCGACAAGAACATCAAGCGCGGCTGGAACGAGGCCTGAACCCTCGCTGAGCTCACACCTCAGAAACCCTCAGAACCTCTCAGTTGGTTTCACGCTCCCACCATGTAGTCTCAGGGTAGACGCCTTGACTACATCGCAACACAGGCGTGTGAACCCACTACTGAACCGAGGATCTGATAATGAAAACCTTACACTACCTGGCCTTTGTAATCGTTGCTCTCTTCGTCTTCGCAGCCTGCGGAGACGCGGAGCGCTCCGAGGATCCCAACCTCGGCTCCGACGCCCTCGCCGCTGGCGAAGACTTCGAACCCGAGCCCGGCACCCCCTACGACCCCTGCGAGGGCCTCTCCTGCGGCGATCAATGCTTCATCTGCGCCCCTGACGACCTTGACTGCGCCGAGCCCCGCGCGGTCCACTCCTGTACCGAGGAGGGCCGCTGCGTTCTGGAAGCCCAGGTCTGTAAGGAAGACCCGGCGCCCCCCTACGACCCCTGCGAGGGCCTCTCCTGCGGCGAGAACTGCTCTCAGTGTCCTCCCGATGACGACGACTGCTACGAGCCCGCCGTCGTCAACTACTGCCAGGCTGACGGCTCCTGCTCTCCTCACCAGCCCCTCTGCGAGAGCGACGACATCGAGCCCTACGATCCCTGCGGCGACCTCCGGTGCGGCGACTACTGCTCCCACTGTCCTCCCTGGGACCCCTCCTGCGTGGAGCCCGCCGTCGTCAACTACTGCCAGGCCGACGGCTCCTGCTCCCCTCAGCGCCCCGTCTGCGAAGACCCGGCGCCCCCCTACGACCCCTGCGAAGGCCTCTCCTGCGGTGACAACTGCTCTCAGTGCCCCCCCGATGACGACGACTGCTACGAGCCCGCCGTCGTCAACTACTGCCAGGCCGACGGCTCCTGCTCTCCCCTTCAGCCCGTCTGCGAAGGCGAGCCTGAGCCCTACGACCCCTGCGAAGGCCTGACCTGTGGCGACTACTGCTCCCACTGTCCTCCCTGGGACCCCTCCTGCGTGGAGCCCGCCGTCATCAACTACTGCCAGGCCGACGGTTCTTGCCATCCCCTGCAGCCCATCTGCCTCTCCGACGACGCCGGTACCGAGCCCTACGACCCCTGTGAAGGCCTGGTCTGCGGCGAGCAGTGCACCCTCTGCCCACCCAATGATCCCGACTGCTTCGAGACCACGGAGCTGAAGTTCTGCACCGACGACGGCCAGTGCGTCGGCGCCGCCTTCCCCACCTGCAGCATGTAACACTGAAGCACCTCCCCTTCACGGAGCGGCGAAGGCCGGTCGACTCAGTCGACCGGCCTTCGCTATTCTACCCTCCATGTCCACTCTGCCTCCTGACATCCTGCACCTTCTCCAGCGCCTCCTGCCCCCTCACCAGCGCCCCGCCGACATCCGCCCCCTCTCCGGCGGTGCCGTCAACGCTACCTTCCGCATCACCCTCACAGACGGCACTCATCGGGTCCTTCGCGTCTACGCCGGCGGCACCGAACCCCTGGGCAAGGAGAAGACCCTCCACCGGCTCGCCACCGACCTCCCGATCCCCCGGTGGATCGCCTCCACCACCTCCCCTCGACCCGCGGCTCTCCTCTCCTTCGTCGAGGGACACTCACCCCTCGACCACCCCGGGCCTCCCCACCTCGTCGGCCACGCCATCGGCCAGACACTCGCCAGCATCGGCCCTCTGAAAGCCTTCCCCTCCCACGGACTCCTCGATCACAGCCTCGCCATTCGCCGCCGTTTCCCAAGCCTCGCCGAGTCCCTCCACAGCTTCGTCGACTGGTCTCTCACCGCGGGCGCCGCCAAAGACCGACTCTCCCCGCCCACACAGGCCGCGATCCGCGCCTTCCTTCACCAACACCTCCCAGCCCTCGACGCCATCGACGCTCCCCCTTTCGCCCTGGTCCACGGCGACTTCAAACCCCAGAATCTCCTCCTCTCCCAGGACTCCACGGACACCCCCGAGGTCGTCGCCGTCCTCGACTGGGAGTACGCCTTCGCCGGCAGCCCCCTCTCCGATCTGGCCCGGTTCCTCCACCACTCCACGGAGCACCCCGAGCTGCAGGCCGGCCTCCTCGACGGTTTCCAACGCGCCGGCGGACACCTCCCCCGAGACTGGCAGACCATCACCGCCCTCCTCAGCCTCCGAGACCTCCTCGGCACCCTCAACACCACCCGAAACACCCCACACCTCGCCATCGCCACCTCCCACCTCCACGCCCTCCTCAAGAACCCCGGCGGCCCCATCGAAGACACATGAAGATCCCCCTTCCATCCACTCGATCCGGTTCGTGGGGGTGCGCAGTGATGGCGTCGAGTTTGGGATGCGAATGATGCCGGAACGTCGGGGTCGACGCCTACGATCAACGGGAGGTCGGGGTTGGCGGCGGCATTGATCGTGGCGTCGGGGTTGGCGGCGAAGGACATCGGAACCTCGGGATTCGCGGCCAAGGACATCGGACCGTCGGGGTTCGCGGCGGTTCATTTCCAGGCATAGTTCAGGGCTCCCACGGTCCACCCCCGGTTGAAACCGGGGGCTGCGGTGGGCAGGGCTCCGCTGGGGTCATGACCCCAGCGGCGAGCAGCGCCAGGGGGTCGTCCGCGCCGCCCACAGGGCCGGCCCCAACGCCCACCACTCGATCCGGTTCGTGGGTGTGCGTAGTGATGGCATCGAGTTTGGGCGTGAGAACGGGTGGTTTGCGAGGGAGGGAGGAGCACCGGAGCCCTGCCGCCTCTGGCGCAGGTTTTCGCCGAATGTGCAAGTGAGCGGTGGAGGTGGAGCCGACCTCGAAGGTGGCGGCTCTCGGCGTAAGAACTGGCGGCGTGCGGTGTCGGGAGGCTAGCGCGGGGCTTGGGGAGTGGGGATGTGGTGGGGAGGACACCTGCGCCAGAGGCGGCAGGGCTCCGGAGGCAGGCTCGAGCCGAAGGTGGTGGCTCTCGGCGTGAGAACGGGTGGTTTGCGAGGGAGCACCCGACACCACAACCGAGATCGCAACGCCCAAAAATCGGCGTCATCAATACGTACCCCCACGAACCGGTTCGAGTGGGTTCCAGGGGGAAAGGCACGCAGCGCCAGGGGGTCCGCTCCGCCCACAGGGTCGCCTACCCATCGAAACCCAAGAACCAGCCGTCACTCCACCACGGCCAAAAAGTGCGACATATCGAAGCACGTTAGCCGATCCACGTCCTCCTCCTCGGGACCGGTCTCCCCGAGGATCACCGAGAACGGCGGCGCAAAGGCCCCGAACTCCGGCGCCTCGATCGCCGGCAAGGAGTGCAAGAGCTCTCCCGTGCTCAGATTCCGCAGATCCACCGTGGTCGACACATTCACCAGGGCCTCCCGAAGCCGCCGCAACGGCGCCGCCCCGTAGAGCAGCAGGTTCCCGTCGGCGGGCATCACCTGCCACCGCACCTCCCCGTCGCTCAACCGAAAGCAGGTCACCTCCGCCCGGTCCGTCCGAATCCACCCATGCCACCGCCCATCGAGCCGCGACGCCATCACCGGCGTCGGCCGATCCACCCCGGCGCTGGCCAGCGGGATCTGCCAGATCACCCGCGGATCCACAGCCTCCAGGTCCAGCGCCGCCAGCGTGATCTGCCCCCGCCGCTCCACGGGCAGCATCATCCACCGATCCACGAAGGTCGGCACACCGGCGCAAAACCCCGGCAGCCGCACCTGCCACACCGTCCGACCCGTAAACGGATAGAGCGACGTCACCGTCGACGCCTGCCGCAGCGGATCGTGGTGCACCACATAAATCCTCCCCTGATGGCTCTCGATCTTCGCCACGGGACTCCCGGGGATCCGGATCCTCCACACCACCTCCCCGGTCCGAGGATTCAGCGCAGTCACCACTCCTTCGTCGTTCTCCACGCAGATCAGCGGCCCCTCCACGGCCACCCCGTGGACCCTCCCCGGCGCCGACGAACCGATCTCCCACAGCGGCTCCTGAGCCCCGGACCTCACAGCCCCGGATCCCACAGCCATCGCCATCGTCTCTCCCCCGGAGCCCACCACCACGACCATCTCCTCCGTCGGGTAGTACGCCGCCCCCCTCAATCGGGTCCATTCCCCACCGCCCCAGGCTTCCGTCGACAGCTCCCCCACCACCTCCCCGGACTCTCCGTTCACCGCCGCCAACCCCCCGGGCTGGCGCACCATCCACAGCGGCCCGGCCTGAGCGGTCCCCGAGCTCCTCAGATCCCCCCGCATCGGCACCGTCCACCGGGTCCGCCCCGTCTCGGTCTTCACGCACCGCAGCTCCCCGGCGCAGGGGACCACCACCCCCGCCGGCGTGCACCTCAGCCCCGACAGGTCGATCCCCCGGGTGTCCATCGTCCACGCCCGCCTCGGAAAGAGCGCCTGCACCGCGCTCAAGGGCCACGGAAAACTCAACTCCTCGGGCTCCTCTACAGGTGCGTTCTTCAGGTCCCCCAGCTCCCTCAGATACGCCTCGGGCCGATCATGATAGAGGTTATGCTCGCAGAGATCGCTGAACCAATGCCGCAGCTTCTCCGCCTCATCGGCGACGTCCAAAAACCGCTGGTTCACCTCCAGGTGCGGATTCACCCGCAACACCTCCTGCAGAAACACCTCCCCCAGGCTCACCAGGCTGTCCAGACACTCCACCGGCGAGACCATCACCTCCGACCACTCTCCCGTGGTCGCGTCCCTGCCCCGGACCCGCCACCGGCTCCCCTCGCCATGAACCTCCAACCCCAGCCTCGGCAGGGCCTCCCCGATCACGAAGGGCTGGTGAGCGTGGCCCTCCAACTGGTTGAAGAGCTGTCGGCATCGGTCCAACAAGCTCACGATCGTCAGAAAGGGATACTCCCTGGCGAGCACCGCCTCCTCCTCTCCCAGTTCGGCCCGCACCTGCCCACCGAAGAGCAGCGCGTGGAGGTCAAACACGTGCTCTCCCCGATACCCCCGCAACGCCCGATCATCCCCGTCGAAGGAGAAGCTCACCGTCAACCCCGACGCCAGCGACGAGCTCGCCAATCGCTCCCCACCTTCCCGACTCTCCACCTCGGCCACCCCGGGAAACCTCACCCGCCGCTGTCGCCTCAGCCTCGCCAGCGCCTGCGACAGCTCCCGCACCTGGCCATGGGCTGAAAAGTGGTCCGACACCCGCAGCAGCGCCGTCAGCATCTCCTCCCCGGCGTCGGCCAGGGCGTCGGCAAACGCCGCCGCCCCGATCTTCAGGTCCCGACACAACACCAACTGCCGCCGGTCCACGCTGTACAGGCTCAACAGCAAGGAGCTCCCCTCCGGCACCAGCGCCATCTCCCAGGGCTCGTGATGGAACTCCACGATCCCCTTGGTCTGCTCCCCGTCCAGAAGCTTCAGCACCTCCCCACAGAGATCGGCCACCAACCCGAAGATCGCCTCCTCCGGGATCGACGCCGTCAGGTTGTTCCCATCCACCACGATGTCGATCACGTCCCGGAGCTCCAAGAGATCGAGCACCGTCTCCGAGGGGCGCCTCGACCTTAAGGAGTCAATGAAACGGACATCTTCTTTCCAGGAGTGACCGACGATGATCTCCACGCCGCTCACGACGAGTTCCCGTGGACCATCTTCTTGCCCGTGGCCGTCAACTCTCGCCACAGGGTCTTGCCCACCTCGATCTCCCCGGCCAGCTCCTCCACGTCCCCTTCATCGATGAACACGCTCTCCAGACCTTCCGGGTCCAGGATCGACCCGAACATGCTCCGGGAGAAGTCCTTCCGGGTCAGCAACGCCACCTTGTGATACAGGTCGTTGCACACCACCAACCTCAGGTGCGTATCCCCTTTCATATGCCGAGACACCCCGTCGATCCGATACAGGGGCTGCGTCGTCTTGCGCTTGTCCCTCGGCCGCATCGGCACCGCCGGATCGCTGGCCCGGAGGGTCTGCTCGAACCGCTGCACCACCACCGCCCGGATCGCCTCGTAGGCCTCCCGCACGTACTCGGCGTCCCCGGTCAACTCCAGGTCCAGGGAGTCCGCTTTGATTTTCAGGCGATTCTGGCTCACAGGATCTCCGGGTCTCTGGGCCGCCAACACCTCGGCGGCCTCGTCACCACAGTATAATCGTTGCCCCAACCCCCGGGCAACCCCTCCAACCCATCACGGGTGTGATCGGCTCCGTCCGTCGGTGGGGTCGTCGCCATTCCGCAGCGGGCCTTGGCCCGCGAGGATACTCGGGCCGCTGTCTCAGGCCCGACTCGCCCAGCCTCGTGGCCTTGGCCCGAGGGGAGGTGCCAGATTCGCCTCCTGGCGTCGCCGGTGGACGAATCGCCGAGGAGGATTCACTTCATCTCTACCCGAGATAGAGGGAGGCGCGGAACCTCCCCTCGGGCCAAGGCCACGAGGCTTCGTGAGTCGGGCTCCGCCCGAGGGTCCTCGCGGGCCAAGGCCCGCTGCGGGCTGCGGGCCAGCCGATCGCTGTGGACTACACACATCACTTTTCACGCACAACTTCTTCCCACTCCCCGATAATAACCATGAGTCGTTCACTATCCCCTACTTCGGAGCCACTCATGTCTATCGACTCCATCTCCAATCGCTCAGTCCCCACGGACACCACCGCGGCCGCCTCCCGCGACAACGACACCGGCCGCTCCTTCCGCAACGTGATGTCCAACGTCGCCGACGGAGCCCTCGGAGCCGTCGCCACCGTCGCCCCCTTCGTCCCCGGCGGGCAACTCGTGGGCATGGCCGCTTCGGGACTCCGAGAGCTCCGCTCTGCTGCCCCACCGGCCCTCGCCGGCGGCGGCCAGGACGCCCAGATGCAGGAGATGTTCGCCATGCAGAAGCAGAGCCAGGCCTTCAACCTCCAGTACCTGAACCTCCAGACCGAGCTCCAAGACGACAACCGCCGCTTCTCCACTCTCACGAACCTCATGAAGGTCCGCCACGACACCATGAAGGCTGCCATCAACAACATGCACGCCTGATCTCCCCACAGGAGACCCCCATGAACACCTCTGACTCCCCACAAGCCCTCTTGAAACGGGCCTTCCTCTTGACCAGCTTCGGCCTCTTTGACGACGCCATCCAGTGCTGTCAACAGGCCGCCGCCCTCGACGAGAGCCCCCTCTCCGACACCCTCCACGGTGCGATCCTCACCGCCTCCGGCAAACCCCTGGAGGCCATCAAGCACCTCTTGCCCATCCACCGGGCTCACCCCGATCACCTCCTCACCTCCCTCCACCTCGCCGAAGCCTGCTTTCTTGCCGGCAGACATCGCCGGGGCTGGAAGATCCTCAACGCCCTCTCCGACGACGAACTCCGCCAGAGCCCCTGGGCAGACCTCGCCACATCCCTTCGGGACACCTGGGAGTCCCTTGTAGACCTTCAGCCTCAACAACCCCTTGTCGTCCCTTCCCACTAATTCGAACACCCACCGAACACGCACCGACACGGAGTGAACCATGTCCATCGAGTCTCTCGGTCCCGCTTACGTTCCCACCCTTGAAGACGTCATCGCCGAGCTCCCCGATCAGCTCCGAAAGGCCCATAGCGAAGCCTCGGACGCCACGATCCGCTTCCTCCCCAACCTCCAACTCCACCCCTCCACACCTCAGCTCCAAGGTTGCCAGGCCCTGGTCCAAGAGGCCCTCGACGGCGTCCGTGAACCCCAGGAGCTCATCGACGGCCTCCTCCTGATCCTCATGGAGGACCACCTCGACTTCTTCGGGGTCACCGCCGACTCTCCCCTGGCCGAAAAGATCTGCGACGTCGCCCGCAACGATCCATCCATCCTCCACGAGGTCTCGCTGATCCTTCAAGCCGTGGCCCGATCCCTGCCCTGACCGATCCTCTGCTTGCTACCCCCGCTCTGGCACCGCTATGGTTGGTGAGGTGTTTCGCTCCTTTTCACCGACCGGCTCATGGACCTCTCCACATTTCGCACCGCTCCCTGTCCTCACTGCGACCGTCCCGTCTTGACAGCACGGGATCTCGTCGACGAGGATCTCCGGGATCGGTGTGTTCATTGCGATCATCTCTTCGATCCCGAAGAGATCTCTTGGGCCGCCCCTGACGAAGTCCTCGCTATGGGGTACTTTATCGAGGGCTTTGACTCCCAACCCTCCTCGGAACGAGGATGCAAGGGTGGCACCTGCGGTGTTCGCCAGCCCGCCAACTGATTTAGGAGACTTTGATGCTCTACGAAGTGTTCATCCCTTCGCCCGATGAAGATGGCTTCGACGTCACCCTTCGGGTGGAAGCCAATAACTGGACGAAGGCGCTGAAGACAGGCCTCGATCGGGTCGGGGAGGCCATGGCCCGCAACGTGATGTGCGACATCAAGAGCGACAACTCCATCCATGTCACCGACGCCACCACTCGTCGGGTCTTCGTGATCCGCGAGATCGAGGCCGACGCCGAAGCCATCGAAGGCGCCGTCAAGGATCCCGACCTCGATGACTCGCCCCCTAAAGCCACGGTGACGATGGAGGCCCTCGACCGCACCGGCGAGAGCCCGGCCCCCAAGAAGGTTCCTCAGGAGCTCCTGGACCGCAAGCGCGCCGAGGCCGAAGCCAAGGCCCAACAAGACGCCCAGGCTCAACAGGACGCCGAGGCCCAGGCCGCTCGCCTCCGCCAGGCCGAAGAAGAGGCTCGCCGACGGGAAGAAGCTCTCCGCGAAGAAGAAGCCCGTAAAGCCCGCGAAGCTCAGCAAGAAGCGGCCCGCCGCGAACAAGAGCGACAAGCCCAGGAAGCTCAGCAAGCCCAGCAAGCACAGCCACAGAGCCTCGAGGAGCACTCCGCCACCAGCGAGAACCTCGAGGTCGGCTCCGCCACCTTCGAGGCCCTGAAACGGGATAACCCCGAGGAAGAACCCCGGGTCGTCAGCGAAGAGCGCGCCCGCACCGGCGAGCGTCCCAGCGTTCAGATCGGCCGCCCCGACGAGAAGGTCTCCGAGTTCCTCATCGAAGACGTCTTCCTCGAAATCCAGGAGATCCACGAGGGCCAGCTCAACATGGAGCAGGCCATCAACTTTGTCATGGACATGGTCGTCGACAAACTCGACGCCGAGAGTGGCTCCATCCTCTTCGCCGACGTCAACGGCAAGGAGCTCTACTTCGCCACCGCTCGCGGCCCCAAAGCCAAAGAGGTCATGAGCTTCCGAGTCCCCATGGGACAGGGCCTCGTGGGCTTCTGCTCACGGGAAGGCGTCAGCCTCGCCATCGGCGACGCCCAGGAAGACCCCCGGTTCTATGAAGAGATCTCCAAATCTCTCGGATACGAGACCCGCAGCCTCGCCTGCGTCCCCGTTCAGCACGAGGGGCGAGTCTACGGCGCCATCGAAGCCATCAACAAACGGGGCGGCTCCAGCTTCACCGGCCAGGAGCTCAACGCCATGGCCTACATGGGCCGACAGCTCGCCCTCTTCGTCCATGACGTGATCATGGCTCAGAAGAAGCTCGACTGACCGCCGCTTACAACATCAGCCCTGCCGACAGAGCGCTCAGCCCCACCAGCGCCAAGATCCACTTCAGCGCCAACTGCGCCAGGGCCTGCAGTACCGCCACCCCCAGGGACTTAAAGAACCCGATCTTGTACGCGGCCATCACGATGACCAGCCACATCAGCGGCTTCAACGCCCACCCCACCAACGGCACGAACCCCAGCACGAACATCGCCACCGTCAGAAAGAGGGAGATCCCCAGCGCCTTGGAGAACTTATTCTCCGACTTGGCCTGTCCCAGCAGCCCCAGGGAAAACTTCAACGCCAGGGCTTGCACCACAAACCCCAGGAAGAAGAACAGTATTTTCAGCACGATCGCGCTCATGGATGCCTCGTCTCTCTCTCAACTCTTCCGATTGCCCTCGCCTTCACCTTCAGAATGTACGTACCGGAGGGACTTTTCGCAAACAATCCGACCCGACTCCTTTGTTCCCGCCCCATGACCGTCCCATGACCGCCCCCTCCCCGACTCCCTGGGACAACCTCTTTGACCTCCTGGTTCAACGGGCCACCGAGACCCCCGGTCGGTCCTGGTACGTCCGCGCTCAACGGGGCGCCCAGGAGTTCCGGACCCTCTCCCAGCTCCTCCAGACCTCCCAGCGCCTCGCCCACGCCCTCCGAGCCCGGGGCGTCCAACCCGGCGAGCCCGTCCTCCTCGCCCAACCGGCGGGGTTTGAGTTTCTCACCAGCTTCTTCGCCCTCCAGGCCGTCGGCGCCGTCCCCATACCCCTCCACTGGCCCGGCCACGCAGACCCCTTCCGGGGCATCGCCAACCTCGCCAGATGGCGCCGCATCGCCCGCCGCTACGAAGCACGGGTCCTGATCTGCGCCGACCTCGGCTCCGAGGCCACCGCTCGGTGGCGGGCCCTCTGGCCCCCTCACCCCCTGGAGATCGTCACCGACACCGCCTCCCTCCTCGTCGACGTCCCCACCCGCGTTACCTTCGAGCCACACCGGGCAGCCCCCGATGACGTCGCCTACATCCAGTCCACCTCGGGCACCACCGGTGCCCCCCGGGGCGCCCAGATCACCCATCGAGGCCTCCTCTGCAGCGTCGAGGCCACGGGCCTCGAGATCCACGCCGGCCCCGACGACGTCCTCGTCTCCTGGCTCCCCCTGGACAACATCATGGGCCTCGTCGGCGTGGTCCTCTTCTCCCTCCACTGGGGAGTCCGCCCCGTCCTGATGCGACCGGAGCAATTCTTAGAGCACCCCGAGGACTGGTTCTGGGCCATCTCCGAACATCGAGGCACCCTCTCCCTGGCCCCCAACTTCGCCTACAACTACTGCGTTCGCCGGTGCAACGAGTCCGCCCTCGAGGGCCTGAACCTCAAGAGCTGGCGCGTCGCCATGAACGGCTCCGAGCCCATCCGCGCCCAACACATGCAAGCCTTCGCCCGCCGCTTTCACCCCTACGGCCTCCGCGATCACGTCCTGATGCCCGTCTACGGCCTCAGCGAAGCCACCCTGGGCGTCACCTTCCACCCCGCCGGCACACCCCTTCGCATCGACGGCATCAACCGCCGCGATCTCGAGACCACCGGCCACGCCACCCCTCTGCCTCCCGAGGGCGCCGCCCGCCCTCCAGAGCGCATGCACGTCGTCTCCGTCGGCCGCCCTCTGAAAGGCGTCGAGGTGAAGGTCGTCGACGACTCCGGCGACCCCCTCCCGGAGCGCCGCCTCGGCGAAGTCGTCGTCAAGAGCCCCTCCATCATGGCCGGCTACGTCGAGGGCACCCTCCGCGACGACAAGCCCGACCCCTCCTTCATCGATGACGGCGGCTGGCTCCATACCGGCGATCTCGCCTACCTCGCCGACGGCGATCTCTTCCTGATCTCCCGGGCCTCCGACACCGCTCGCCTTCCCGAAGGCCGCATCCTCTTCCCCGAAGAGGTGGAGCTCTTCGTCGACGCCATCGACGGCGTCCGCTCCGGCAGCACCGTCGCCATCCAAGACCCCGACACCGACGACGGCGTCGCCATCGCCTTCGAGGTCCAGACCGGCGCCGACCCCGATGAACTCTCCGACTCCATCGAGGCCCTCCTCCAAAAGCACTTCGAGATCACCCCCACCCGCTTGCTGCCCCTCCCCCCTCGGAGCATCCCCAAGACCACCACCGGAAAGGTCCGCCGCCATCGATGCCGACGCCTCCTCTCCGAAGACCTCCTCCGCCAGCGCCCCGTCGGACCCCTCCACCCGGCCCGACTACAGCGGGGCGCCCGCGACGTCGGCGAAAACCTCCGTTCCTCCGGACAAGCCCTGGTTCACCGCCTCCGCGACCTCTTCCCCGACGGCTCGCTCAAAGACTAACCGTATGGGAGGTCCGTCCCGTCGCCGGCGATGAGTTCAATCGCACGCACGTATCTAACTCTGTTTCCAGAAACCACGCTTGATCCAAGCTCACAGCCGGACCCTCACAGACGTACACATCATAGAAGTCGTCACCGGTCTGCGTGGTGTGGCTGTTGACCGCCGAGCACTCAGGACCGTACTCGTTGACCTCGATCACATCGCCGTCCTCGATCTCGATAGGCTGGGAACCGTCGAAGAACCGCACAAAGACCTCCCCACCACAACCGATGGCCACCACCGCTCCTTCATGGAAGTTCGTCAACCCGTTGGCCCCGGACTGGCTCGCCGGCTCAGGACACATGTTGGCGTCGTAGTTTGGCGCCATCCCGTTGAGCACATCTTCCACCTCTCCGAACCACACATCATTGGTCCCGTAATACCACTCCACGGCCACCCCGTAGGCCCGATAGGTCCCGGCCGAATCGATCAGCGCCACGTGCATCAACTTACTTCCATCCGTTTCCGTCTCGTAGGTCATATCGTCGCACCTGGCCGTGGTCACGTCGTGCACGTAGGCCACGTAATACCCATCACCGGTCCCACCACCATTGGGGATCACGCACATGTTGTTCTGACAGATCGCCTCACTATCCTCCAGCTCCTCTACACAGTATCCGTCTGGATTCGGCTCTGAACTACACCCCTGGGGACCACCGCCTCCCCCGGGCAAGCAGTACCCCGCCCCATCGGAGTCCCGCTCCACGCACGCCTCATCACCGATGCAGTCGTCAATAGTATCGCACCGAAACTCACAGGTCCCCTCGTCGGCCAGGCAGAGCATCCCCGAGCCACAGTCTTCATCTTCCACACACTCCCCGCCCCCTTGGTTGGTCGAGCCTCCAAAGTACTGCGGACACTTCTCTTGAACCACCTGACAAGCTGCCGGAAACGAATCCTCCCAGAAAGCCTCGTCCTCCAGATCAGAACACTCAAAACCCTCGATTGCCCCAACAGCTTGATCAAGATAGGCCCGTTCGCAGGCTCGAATCTCCGCTAACGTCGCCGTACAATCGGTCCGGTCAATCATGTCCAGCATGCAGAACGATCCGAAATCGGC
>SKON01000101.1 GCA_007120035.1 Myxococcales bacterium | reverse complement strand
CACCATGAACGATCGCTTCCGCCAGGGCGGGCACTTCGTAGAGGCCGGCGGGTTCTCCCTCGACGAGGCCCGCGCCCGCGAGAAGTTGGCGAAGTACCAGCTCGCCGACCCGCGCCGCTACGTGCTCGAGTTCGTCAAGGCGGCGCACCTCCTCGGCGCCACGGGCATCGACTTCAAGGTGTCGACCTCCCAGGTGGACATCTTCTTTGACGCGCCCCTCCCCGAGGCGTTTGATCTCGAGACCCTGGCCAGCGCCGCGTTCCGCCACCGAAAGACGGCGACCGACGAAGGCCTGCGCCACCTCGCCATCGGCCACAACGCCGCCGGCGCGCTCCGGCTTCGCAGCTTCCAGGCCCTCCCCGAGACCCGGGACGGCGCAGCCGGCACGGCGATCTACCTCCGTGAGCGGCTCCGCCCGGGGCATCTCACGGCGCTCATCGCCGGCTCCCGAGCGGCCTCCCCTGAGGAGGAGCTCCTCCGAGAGTATTGCACCCACGCTCCAGCGCGGATCACCCTCAACGGGATGCTCATCACCCGGCCCTTCCAGATGCCCGCCGGCGTCACCCTCGAGATGTCGATCAACGACGAGATGGCGACGGGCAGGGTGGGCCTCTTCTCCCCCTTTCAGACGTCAACAGACGCCGATACTACCGTGACCATCCTTCACCAGGGGGTGTTGGTGGGCCGCATCCCGTCGTGGCTCCGCTTCGCCCACGGCGCCGTCCTCCTTCACGCCCGGGAGCTAAACTTCGATCTCTCCCAATCCGACGTGGTCCCCGACCTCATCGTCGACGAGCTGATCTACGACGTCGTCCCGGCGGCTGTGGTGACCTGCGTCACCGAATACCTCGAGGCCCTGGGACCAGACGGCGCTACACCTCAAGCCGAGTCCTATCGAGCCTTCCTGAACGAAGTCGCGTTCACCGCCGAGATCTGGGAGGAAGTCTCCGACAAGCACGCTTCAGACCTCAACGTCTCACGGGAAGACCTGAAGCGCCATCGCGTCACCGCCGCCCTCGCCGCCCTGCGCGCCGTCGCTCGCGAGGCTCGCGTTTTCCCAAACGCCACGGGCTCCGCGCCGGCCTTCGTCTCCATCGACGACGCCACCAGCACGACCTCGAAGGGCAAGCAACGCACCGACTTCGCCTTCGGCACCTACGAGATCCCCGGCGAGCACCCGCCCGTGCTCTCCCGGCGGGGTGGGGACTCTGACCGCGCGCTGCGCTGGATCTGCGACCTCCTCCACGACCGCTCGGACTCCCTGAATCGACGGGCGATCCGTGAGCGCCACAGAGCTCAGCACTACCGTCGGCCCCTGGCGCCGGAAGATCTTGACCGACGGACCTATCCCCACCAGCGCGCCGTCGAGGTCGAGGGCTTCCGCGTCGTCGTCGGGCGCCTCGGCGCCCACGACCGCCACGCCACCTTCTCCAACCTTCGTCTGATCAAGACGGGCCGCCTCCTCGCCGAGTTCATTCTTCTTCCAGGGGATCTCCGCGGCTTGGGTATCCAGATCTCCGGCGACTTCGAGGCCGACTACGTCGCCGAGACATGCGTCCCCTCCCCCGAGCTGGCCGCCGCCGCCATCGCCGCCGCCCGGCTCATCCCCTCGGTGTGGCTGCACGGCGAGCCACCGCGGGTCGTCTCCTCCTTCCTGAAGGTGGCCGACGCGGGCGACATCGGCGTAGCTCGCATCATGAACATGCGTCACATCGAGCCCCAGCTCCGCGACGCCATGCTCGAGGGGCTCGCCGAACACCTGGAAGCCCACCCTCACCCGACGCTGAGCCCCGAGCACGTGCGGCTCATGATGCGCCAACAACCCCGCCGACCCCAACGACCCCTCCCTGCAAAGCCGGAGCCTGCCGTCCCACCGAAGCCCGCCGTCCCACCCGAGCCCTCCGCTACTGAACCCCCGCAGCTCCTTCACCAGCTACGACCAATCCTGCACGGCAGCGCCCTAGAGGGCCAGCTGATCGCCGAAGAGCACCGCCCCGGCGAACCCATCTGTCGCCTCAACCCCGACCGCTCCGTGGTCCTCAACCTCGCCCACCCCATCGCCCAGCACGCCGCCTCCTCCAGAGACCCCGCCGCCCTCACGCTCCTCGCCGCCAGCCTCCTCGGCCGGTGGACCGCCCACAAGATACCCCAGCGCGACGACAGCATCTCACTTCATCGAAGGGACCTCGACGGCCTCGTCAAGAAGACGACGAAGAGCATCGCGCGCTAGTCCAACCGCCCCCGCATCATCTCCCAGTTGGCGCGGAACGCCTCATAGAGCCCCTGATCCTCGATCTTCAGCAGCGTCTCGTCGTGATTGCGCAGCGCCGGGCCTGTGTAGTTATGCGACCCCGTCCACACCAGGTACTGTCGGCGGGCCGCCGAACCGTAGGGCGCCCTCACCAGGAGGTACTTGGAGTGCACAGCGTGCTCCGCCCCGTCCGGGAACACCCCCAGGTAAATCCCGGGCGCCGAGAGCGCCGCGATCACGCTGGCGCTGGTGAACCCCTCTCGCACCAACACGGACACCTCACACCCCTCGGCAGCCCGCGCCGCCAGGGTCTCGGCGATAGCTACCCGGGGGTTGGTGAACCGGGCCATCCCCAGATGGATCTCCGAGTCCCCATCGCAGGTGATATTATTCAACACGTTCACGATGGTGTCGCCGCTGGCCCGAGGAAAGAAGTACGCCTTGGTGCGATGATCCCCCACGAAGCTCCGGTAGTAGTTCAGGTCTCGCTGCTGCGCCCGGAGATCCTCCCAGTAGCCCAGGTAGGCCTCGTAGAGCCCGCCGTCCTCCCGGATCACCACGACGTTATTAAAGGACCGCCGCTGCGGACTCGTCGGGTTCGCCGAGGATTGGAAGACCACCTCCGTCGATCCATCGCTTAAGCTCGAGAAGAGGGCGAACTTATTATGCTGGATCCCATCGCCGATGCAGCCGCCGCTGCTCTGCCCTTCGCTGCAGACGGTCAGGCGATCATCGCCCAGTCCATCGAGGAGGAGCTGCATCGCCCCGTTCGGCGCCCCCGTATCGGCGTCGAAGTTGTTGTTCCCCACCACGAGGCGCACGTCCACCCCCGCGTCGTAGGCATCCACGAAGGCCTGCGCCACCCCGGTCCGTGTCCAGGTGTAGAAGGCGCCCCGCACGCTGGAGCCCGGCTCCGCCATGGCCAGCAGATCGATGAGCGCTGTCTCCAGGATCCCGTCGTTCTGTCCCCCCTCGGGCTCGTTGAAGAAGGCCTCAAAGCGCTCCCAGGAGGGCTCTGGCTCCTCCGGCTCGACGTCCTCCCCGACGTCCTCGCCGACGTCCGCCAAGTCGTCCCCGACGTCCTCCACAGCTCCCCCCACGTCTCGGCTCGGAGCCTGACCGACCTCCTCCTCGACGATGCCGGCGTCTCGCTCTCCCCCCGCGTCCACGAGCTCGGGCGTACAACCCGGCGCCGCCAGCCCCGTCCACAACACCACAGCCAGCGCCACCGCCTCGCGTTTCATCGCCACCTACTCCATCACCACGGTCACCGTCCCCGTGCGGTATCCACCGCCGCATCGGGGCGTAAACCTCTCGATCTGCAACTCGAGCTCCCCTGAAAAGGAGTGCTCATCGTCTCCTGAGGTCACCTGAATCCCCGTGAACTCCGGTGCCCCGCCATAGAACTGCAGCCGCAGCGCTCGCGGCGAGCCCCCCAGGGCCACGCAGCGGAAATCGCCATCGAAGTCCACAGGGTCGAAGGACTCCCCCTCACGACAATCGAAGGCCAGGTCTTCGCCTCCCTCTCGCTGCAGAGAGCCGTAAAACTCCTCGATGGGCTCACCGGAGGGATCTTCGAAGTACCAGACATACGTGCTGGAGTTCATCTCATCGGTGCAGACCCCGCCCCCTCCCATGTCTCCACAGGCCGTCAAGGAGACCAGCGCCGTCGCGCCCATCACACACCACTGCTTTCGCATCGCGTCGCCCTTCTGAATTCAAAGACTCGAATACCGCTCTCTGAAGCTTACGAGAGATCAACCTAGCGAACTCTCGAAGCAAAAGCCATGGCTCAGAGCTAGGGCACGGGGCGAGGCTCCTCTACCCAGGCGGTCCCATCGCCGAGCTGACCTATGGGGTTCCAGCCGGCAGACAGGATCTCGCCTGCGGCGGTGAGGAACACCGAATGCCACTGCCCAAGCGCTGTGATCACATCGGCGCCGAGGGCGGTGAGCTCCTCGGGCGTATCTCGCTGCGTGGTGTCGCCCAGCCCCAACGTCCCCTGCGCGTTTCGACCCCAGCACCACAGGCTGCCGTCGGTCTGGCTGGCGCAGGTATGGGCGTCTCCAGTCCAGACCTCGGCCCAGGTGGTCGCGGTACCCACCTGTGTGGGTACGTTGCGACCCGTGGTATCGCCCACGCCCAGGTGGCCAGTTCCGTTGGAGCCCCAGCACCAGAGCGTGCCGTTCGTTCGTGTGCCACAGGTATAAAAGCCACCCGCGCTCACGGTCGCCCAATTCGTGTCCGTGCCCACCCTGGTGGGCACATTGAGCGTGGTGGTGTTGCCCTGCCCGAGCTGCCCCGTGTTGCCAAACCCCCAGCACCACAGGCTGCCATCACTCCGCACCCCGCAGGTATGAGCTCCGCCCGCGGAGACCACCTCCCAGTCACTCTCCGTGCCTACTCGCGTGGGCTCCTGCCGGCCCATAGTGTGCCCCAACCCCAGCCGCCCTGATCCTCCCTGGCCCCAGCACCACAGGCTCCCTCCATCGCGAATGCCGCAGGCGTGGTAGTTGCCGATGCTCACCATGGTCCAGACCTCCTCATCGACCTCCTGAGGCACCGTCGCCCCCTCCGTCGTCCCGATCCCTAATTCCCCGGACGCGTTCCGACCCCAGCACCACAGGCTCCCCCCTTCCCGAAGCCCGCAGGTGTGGTAATCGCCACCGTCCACGAAGACCCAATCCGCAGCGGCCCCCACCTGAACAGGTCTGGCCTGGTTCGCCTGGTCGCCCGCCCCCAGCTAGCCCTGCTCGCCATCTCCCCAGCACCACAACGAACCACGAAATTTTCTCACCACCGCCCCCTGTTTCCCCTCTCCTCGCACTACCTGAGCCCCCCAAAGGACCCCAAATTGCCTCGCCTCACCCTCCTCTATGGAGACATCACCACGGCCCGCGTAGACGCCCTGGTCAACGCCTGGAACCGCAACTTCATCCCCCACTGGCTCTTGATCCCTCAGGGGGGCGCCGGCGCCCTTCGCCGCCGCGCCGGCAGCGCCCCCTTTCGTGAGGTCCGCCGCGCCGGCCTCCTGCCCTTAGGAGGCCTCGTCAAGACCGGCCCCGGCCGCCTCGCCGACGTGGGCTGCATCCTCCACGTCGCCGCCCTCCACGCCACCTGGCGCTCCTCGGCGCGGGCCATCGAGCTCTCCGCCGCCGCCATCTTCCGCCACGCCGCCGACCACGAGCTCGACAGCCTGGCCATCCCCCTCTTGGGCTCGGGAACCGGCGGCGTCGACCCCACCGACTCCTTCCGCATCCTGCGCGACGCCTGGCGAGCCGCCCCCCGCCAGTAGTCTTCGAAGGTAGCGCGAAACTTCTCGAGGATGCCCGGGGTCTCGGTGTGAGAGAGGCGGACGTTCCACTCCATGCCGTCCATCAGGGCGGAGTGAGAGAGGTTGGAGGAGCCGACGAAGGCCGTGGAGAAGCCGGACTCTCGGTGTAGGAGCCACGCTTTGGCGT
>SKON01000325.1 GCA_007120035.1 Myxococcales bacterium | reverse complement strand
GGGAAGCTCGCCACGATGACCCGGAACGAGGCCAACAAGATGGTCTCCGACGCCGGCGGAAAGCCCGCCAAGAGCGTCACCAAGACCCTGGACTACCTGGTGGTCGGCGACGAAGGCTCGCCCTTCTACGGCGGCTCCAAGGGGAGCAAGCAGCGCAAGGCGGAGTCCCTGAACGACAAGGGGTCGTCGATCGCGATCATCAGCGAGACCGCGTTTCTGCAGATGCTCACCGAAGGGGTCCGGGAGTTCGACGAGGCCGACGTGGAGGCGGGCTGCGCCTTCCTCTGGGAGATGGCCACCGGCCCCGACGCAGACGACGGCGCTCGGTCGGAGTTCGCCCGGGACTACATCCGCCGCCACCACGACGCCATCGGCCAGGCCCTCACGGATAAGACCGTGGAGGAGAGCGAGCAGATCCCGGCATCCTTTTTGAGCTTCGAGCGCCTCTCGGAGATCCTCGTCGATCCCCGGCACCAGATCCGTCGGTTCGGCCTGGAGCTGAGCCGGTGGGAGATCGGCCGTTGGGCGCCGTCGCTACCCCAGCTCTTGCCGCTCTCGGAGTCTCGACGACGAGACACCCGGGACCTGCTCGCTGAGGCCCTCCTGGCCGAAGAATCCAAGGAGACCGAGCGGCTCCGGATCCCTCGGGAGTCCCTGGACATCGACGGGGTGTACACCTTCTGCGAGTCCGCCGATCAGGGCACCCGAGCCATCGGCCTGGCGCTGATCGAGAAGTACCCGGAGTTCGCCGCTCCCGCCCGGCTGATCACCCTGACGGACAGCCCGGATCGGCGGGTCCGAGCCTTCGTGATCCGGACCCTCTGGGCCCTCTACCGGGACCGGGGCATCACCGACGGCTGGACCCCGGAGAAAGGCCCCGGCGCTCCCGATCGACCCGAGGACCGGCCCTCCGACGCCGACACCCTCCGGGCTCTCCTGCGGCGGGTCCTCTTCGCCATCCCCCCGGCTCGATTCCCCAAGGACTTCGAGCGCACCGCCGCCGATCCCGCTCCCGTGCCGGCCCGACGAGAGAAGCTCTTCCTCCTGGAGACCATGCAAGAGCTGGCTCTGGAAGATGCGGACTTCGCCGGCATCATCGTGCCCCTCTTGACGGAGTTCGCCCGCTCCCTGGGCAAGACCGAGCGAGGCACCTGCCTGGTCACCCTGGCCCGGATCGCCGACGCCTGGCCCGAACAAGACGCCCTGGCCCCCTTTGAAGTCGCCACCACCTGAGTAGCCCCATGACGAAGACCCACTTCGCAGACTTTCGCGGCTCCATCCGTGGCCTCAGCGCCCGCGGCTCGGAGCTGATCTTCACCCTGGAACACCCCGAGGGCCAGCCCACGGAGGTCTTCCTCTACGATCTGGACAAGGGCTCGGCCTCCACGACTCCTCTGAAGGGGCAGGCCACCGCCCAGGTCCTCGGCAAGGGCGACCTCTGGGTCGGTCGAACGGCGGACTCCGAGCATCGCCTGCTGAAGGGCAAGCCCGGCAAGAAGCTCAAGGCCGTCGGAGAGCCCTTCGACCGCCCCGTGACAGCGCTGGCGCTGACCTCCCAGGGCGTCGCGGCCCTCTCGGGCTCGGAGATCCTCTTCCTCGACGAAAAGGGCGCGGCGAAGGCCCGTTTCGATCTCGGCGATCGAGGCACGGCGGTGGCCACGGATCCCGCCGGGGAGTGGGCCGTCGCCGGCACCCGCCGGGGCACGATGAGCATCTTCCAGCTCGTCGACGGAGCTTTTCAGGAGATCCGCCAGGCCCGGCTCCACGACGGCGCCATCACGGCTTTGGCCTTCCTCCCCGACGAGCTCCGAGTCCTGTCGGCGGGAACGGACAACCGCCTCCTGCTCTCCTTCGTCCGCGGCGAGCTCGACACCGAGGATCGCGGGGGCTCCCAGAGCCACGACCGGGACATCACGGCACTCATAATCGCCCAGAACCTGGCGGTTTCGTCAGACCCGGAGTCCGACAAATCCGAGGCTGACGGCCCCCCATCGAGGATCTTCACCGCCGGCCTGGACAGCGCGATCAAGTCCTGGCCGCTCTCCCGGTCCGGGAGCCAGCGGCCGGCGACGTTCACCACCGGGGTGGTCCAGACCGACCACCTGGCGATCGTCACCATCGACGGCAAGTCCCACGTAGCCGCCGCCGGTCGGGACGCGACCATCCGGGTGTTCTCCCTGGACTTCCAGGGGCGCCTTGTGGACCACGTGATCACCCTCCGAGACGCCTACGCCGAGGGCGAGGGCCAGCTACAGGGCCAGAAGCCGGCGGAGCGCAAGAAGGCCATCCAGAAGCTGGCCGGCTTCGGCGACGCTCGGAGCCTGGAGATCCTGGCCACCCACGTGTTCAACGAGGACGACCACAAGCTCACCGTCGAGGCGGTCCGAAAGCTCTCCAGCGTGCCTCACCCCCGCACGGCGGGCCACCTGGAGCGGATCTTCGCTCACCACGCAGAAGACGTGCGGCTCGCCGCCCTCGACGGATGGCTGAAGCTGGCCGACGACGACGACCGCACCCCCTTGAACAAAGCCCTCGACGCGGGCCATACCAACCTGGGTCTGCGGGCCGTGGAGGTGCTCCTGAAGCGGGGCACCGACGCCGACGCCGCCCGCCTCCGGGAGGCCCTGAACCACTCGGACCAGAAGGTCCGGTTCGCGGCGCTCCACGCCCTGGAGAAGCACGCTCCGAAGACCCCGGAGAGCACCCTCGCCGGGCTCACCAGCCGCCACGGCGATCTCCAGCGCCGGGCGCTGACCCGCCTCTACCAGCGCGGGCTCCTCGACGACCCCATCGTGCAGGCTCACCTGCGCAAGGCCACCGAGAGCTACGATGAGCCGGTCCGGCACAAGGCGATGCACGTGTTGCTCCACGCCCGACCGAACCTGGTCAAGGCCCTGCGGTTTCTGGACGAGGACTTCCACCGTCGCGTCGTAGACCTGGAAGAAGAGGACCTCCCCGACGAGAAGAAGAGCAAGAAGCTCCCGAAGGCCATGAAGTTCTTGGCGAAGAAGCTCAAGCCCGAGGACTTCCGGCCTCTGCTCCAGCTCATGGGGAGTAACTACACCGACGTCTGCCTCTTCGGCGCCACAGGTCTGGCCACGTTGGGGGACGAGCGGGCCCTGGGGACCCTCTTCCTCCTCCTCCACTCGGGCACCTCCGGCGACCAGCGCCGGCAGGTCTGCGAGGCCATCGCTCGCCTCGACGATCCTCGAGCCATCGACCGGATGCGTGCGCTCCTCAAGGATACGGCGCCCGAGGTCCGGGACGCCGCCTTCTCAGCTCTGGCGGAGCTCCAGAAGGACCACCCCTTCGAGGTGGTCCGGGCGGCCTTCACCACCTTTGAAGTCGACGTCCATCACCGGGCGTTGAAGCTCCTCCTGGACACCCTTCGAGACTCCGGGGCCGCCCTCACCGACGAGGCCGAGGCCCTCCTCCTGGCGGCGATCAACGACCCCGACAAGGGCCTGCGCCACGAGGCGTTCAAGGCGATCCTCCACATGGAGATCGGCGGCTCTCACCTCTCGGCCCTGAAGTTCCTCTCCCGGTCGTCCCACGGAGACATCCGCTTCGAGGTGATCCAGGAGACCAAGACCCACCCCGACGACATGGAGTATCGCAAGCTCCTCCTGGAGTCCCTCGACGATCCCGATCGAGAGAACCAGAAGGAGGCGTTCCAATTCGCCCGGGATAAGTGGACCACGGAAGAACAAGAAGACCTCTTCAAGTGGGCCCTCTCGTCGAAGCGGCGAGCCATGCGGATCCAGGCGGTTCGGGAGCTGGTCAACGAGACCGAGGAGTCTCTGCGGGCCCTCTTGACCGAAGGCCTCGACGACGAGGAGTCCTCGGTGCGCCTGGAGGCCGTGGACGCCCTGGTCCGAATGGACAACACCGAGCTCTTGCGGCAGGCCCTGAAGAGCGGGTTCGAGGACGTCCGGGCCGCCAGCGCCGCCGCCCTTGCCGCGTTGGGGGAAGAGGAAGCTCTGGAGCCGCTTCTGGCCGCCGTCTCGCGGTGGGATCAAGCCTACCGCAAAGCCACCTCGGAGCCCTCGGAGACAGACCAGCAGAAGCTCGACGCCCTGCGGGTTCAGGTGGTCTCCGCCCTGCGAGGCCTGGCGCTCTTGCAGTCCCCGGAAGCCTTCGAGCCCGTCTCGGCTCTCTTCGAAGGCGACGACGCCCAGGTCCGACAGGCCGCCGCACGGGCGCTGCCCTGGATCTCCACGGGGGACCACCTCGACCGCCTGGAGGAGCTTCTGCGCGACGCCGACGGCACAGTGCGCTCCCAGGCAGCCATGGCCCTGGCCGCCCACGGCGACGACCGTGGCACAGCCCAGATCTTCAGCGACGGCGACGAGTTTACACAGCTTCAGGGCGCCTTCCTCCTGCGCCACCATTCCCAGGAGCGGTTCTTCGGCTTCGCCAATCGTTACGGCTACCGAAGCCGCTGCGCCCTGGCCATGATCCTCCTCTTGGAGCTCGCCGACCACGGGGGCCTGCCGGAGCGGATGGTGGCGCTCCTGACGGCGCAGCAGCCCGGAGACCGGCTGATCGCGGCCCAGGGGATCGAGACCTACGGCGACCTGCCAGCTTTCCGCGAGTTCGTCACGGGAGTGCTCAACAGCTTCGACAAGGAGCTGGAGCTCACCGAAGAAGAGGTCCAAGACCTCGCCAGGGCCCTGAGTTCGTCCCAGATCGGTTGCTCCCTGAGTGCGACAATCCTCTGCGATGATCTCACCTCCCGGTACCCCAAGAGGTTCCGGCGCCGGTGGGAGATCCTTCGAGACCGGTGGGCCTCAGAACTCGCCGCCGACGTCCCGGAGAAGCCGGACCTGACGAACCGGGTGGCCTCGGCCTGGAAGCAGCTGGGCAAGAAGGTCAAGGCTCTGGTCGTGGAGCCCTCCAACTTCGAAGAGGCCCTGGATCACCTGGCCTTCGGAGCCTACGTGGGCCTGAGCCGAGAGCCGGGATACAGCGCCTCTCTGGCCCGGGCCGCGGCGGTCTCCGGGCTTTACCGGGTGGTCCAACGCCGCCCGGAGTTCAAGGACGACGCCATCGCCGTGCTCTTCGGGGCCTTCTTGGACAACCACATGGACGTGCGGACCCGGGCCTTCGAGACCCTTCGCCGCCTCGACGTGGACCCCGAGCGCCTGGCCAATGAGGCGCTCCTCTCGGACTACAACGACCTGAGCACCCGGGGCCTCCAGCTCATCAGCGAGCGCGACGACGGGGAAGAGCGCCTCAAAGCCCTGCTCCTGGGCTCCGACCGAGGCCTCCACACGGGCGCCGCCAACGTCCTGGTGTCCATGATCGGCGAGGTCGAGACCTATCGGATCGGCCTGCGGTCGGCGGACCAATACTTCCGGTCCACCAGCGTCCGCAACCTGGCCCGACGGTACGCCGTGGACGAAGAGGCCGCCGGGATCCTCCGGGACGCCCTGAACAGCCCCTTCGACGACGTCCGGCACCTGGCCGCCGAGCTCCTGGCAGGCCGCAAGGACGACGTCGCCTTCGACACCCTGGTGGCCATGGTGGAGAGCTCCGACGCCGGCATCCAGACCCGGGGGGTCAACGCCCTGACCACCCTGGAGCACGACCAGGCGTCGGCCACGTTGATCTCCCGCGTCGACGATGACTCCGACGGTTCGGCCCAGCTCTCGGCGATCTTCGATGCTCTCCAGCGGTTCTCCCCCGACGAGGTCGGCGACGCCCTGATGAGGTGGCTCGAAGAAGACCTCCACG
>SKON01000215.1 GCA_007120035.1 Myxococcales bacterium | reverse complement strand
TCGTGCCGAGCAACGGGAAGGCCGCCCGGGCCGTGACGTCTGCCAGCGACAGGAACGCCGCGCCACCGAAGGCGCAGGCCGGCAGGAGCACCCGGTGGTCGGGGCCCACCACGAGCCGCAGGGCGTGGGGGACTACGAGGCCCACGAACCCGATGATGCCGCTGAAGGCCACGGCGAGGGCCACGGCGAAGCTCGAGACCACCACGGTGATCCGGCGGACCCGGGTGACCTCGACGCCGAGATAGGCCGCCTCCTCATCGCCCAGGGAGAGGGCGTTGAGATCCCGGGCGAAGGCGTAGACCACGGCGATGCACAGAGACATCACCACCGCGCAGGTGATCATCACCGCTGGCGAGGTGCCTTCTACGGAGAGGGAGCCCATCAGGTAGAAGAGGATCTCCTGGGCTTTGCGGGCCGTGACCACGCTCTGGAGGAACATGATCACTGAGGCGGCGAAGGCGTTGACGATCACCCCGGTCAAGAGGAGTACGTAGGTGGACGCCCGGCCCGGCGGGGTCCATCGCTCGACGCCGAAGATCACCGCCAGAGCGCCCATGGCTCCCAGGAAGGCCGCCACCGGGGTGCCCAGCGCCAGGGCGCCCACGGTGAAGGTCCCCAGGGTCAGGAGCAGGGTCCCGCCCAGGGCCGCGCCGCCGGAGATGCCCAGGATGTAGGGGTCGGCCAGTGGGTTTCGGAGCACCGCCTGGAAGACGGCGCCCCCCGTGGCCAGGGCCGCACCGACCAGGCCGGCGAAGACCACCCGGGGGAGCCGGGCCGTCGTGAGGATCGCCTCTTCCGTGGGGGAGAGCTCGCCTGACCACCACCGCAGGAGCACGTCCAGGCCCCCCAGAGAGGAGCTGCCGTGGAGAAGGCCGAGGATGGCGACGACCAGCCAGATCAACGCCGTGACCGCCGTGACGGCGATGATCTTTTTCGCCGTGACCGCTCCGGTCATCAGAGCTCCTCGGCGGCCTGGCCCATTAACCGGAGGGCTTCCGGGAGCCGGGGTCCGGGGCGCATCATCAGGGGATCGTCGATGTGAAGGACGGCGCCGGCCTCTACAGCCTGGAGGCGATCAAAGCGAGCCCAGAAGGCTTGCACCTCCCGGGAGGTGGGGCCGATGCTCACGTCGAGGATCACCCCGGGGTCCACGGCGTAGATCCCCTCCATGTCGAGCACCGGGTAGGCCCCGAAGTCGTCGCCCAGGGCGTTCTCGAGGCCCGCCAGGCCGAGGAGCTCGGCGGCGAAGGTCCCGGGGCCGGCGGCGACGATGGGCTCGTGATCGAAGACGACGATCCCCCGGGGGGGGGGCCGTCTTCGGTGGTCCAGACGCCTTCGAGGTCTCGGGCTGCCCGGTGGAGCTCGTCGTCGAACCGGCGGCGGAGCTCGGCGGCGGCTTCGTCGGCGCCGAGCCACTCTCCGAGGAGCTCCATGGAGGCCCGGACGCCGGCCAGATCATCGGCGGTCAAGAATCCGTAGGCGATGCCGGCGGCGTCGAGGCGCTGGACCATCCGGTGGTCGGCGCCGTCTTTGACTCCCAGGACCAGGTCGGGCTCGGCGGCGAGCATCGCCTCGTAGTCGGGATCGAGCATGCCGCCGATCACGGCCCGGTCGGTGGCCTCCGGCGGGTAGTCGCAGTACCGGGTCACGGCGACGACCTTTTCGCCCAGCCCGAGGGCGAAGAGGAGCTCCGTGATGCTCGGCGCCATGGAGGCGATCCGTTGGACCTCGACGTCGCCGGGGAACCCCTCGCTGGTCACAGGATCGTCGGTGGCCGTCGGGGGGCCCTGGGCCGGCGGGTCTCGATCGCAGCTCATCGCGACCAGAGCCATGGCGACCGCGGTGAACACGACCAGATGGACCGCGACGAGATGAACCACCCAGGCGGATTTGACGGGCCTACGCACGGGGGCTCCTCGGGTCAGTGGCGAGCCGAGGATTCCTCGGCTCGGCGCTGGCGGAAGAGCCGGTCCTCCAGGACCTCCACCAGAGGCTCCAGGGAGTCCTTCTGGACCGCCGACACGGGGATGGCCTGGTAGTTTTCGGCCAGGCTCTCGGCCTCGCTATTCTCCAGGAGATCCATCTTGTTGAACACCAGGAGCTGCTCTTTATCGCCGAGATCGATCTCGCCCAAGATCCTGTTTACGGCTTCGATCTTGGCGACGTATTCCTCGTCGGCGGCGTCCACGAGGTGGATCAGGAGATCGGCCTCGTCGAGCTCCTCGAGGGTGGCCTTGAAGGCGGCCACCAGATCCTGGGGCAGATCGTGAATAAAGCCCACGGTGTCGGTGAAGATGATCTCCCGCTCGTCGGGGAATCGCAGGCGCCGGGAGGTGGGCTGCAAGGTGGCGAAGAGCTTGTCCTCGCTCAAGACCTTGGAGTGGGTCAGGCGGTTCAAGAGCGTGGACTTGCCGGCGTTGGTGTAGCCCACGATGCTCACCGTGGGCACCCGGTTGTCGACGCGACGGGACCGCCGAAGCTCCCGCTGTTTGCTCAGGTTTTCGATGTCCTTTTCCAGGGATCGGATCCGATCCCGGGCTCGTCGTCGGTTGATCTCGAGCTTGGTCTCCCCCGGACCGCGACCACCGATGCCGCCGGCCAGGCGGCTCATGCCGGTGTTCTTCTGGTGGAGTCGAGGCAGGTTGTACTTGAGCTGGGCGAGCTCGACCTGGACCTTGCCGTCCCGGGTGGAGGCCCGCTGGGCGAAGATATCGAGGATGAGCTGGGTGCGATCGATGACCTTGAGATCGGTCTCGTTGGTGATGCCCCGGAGCTGCGGGGGGCTTAAGTCCTGGCCGAAGACCAGGAGATCCACGTCGCGCTGAAGCGCCCGGAGGGTGATCTCCTCGATCTTGCCTTTGCCGACGCCGTACTTGGGGTGCATCTGATTGCGGCGCTGCACGACGGTGTCGACGACGTCGACGCCGGCGGTGCGGCAGAGCTCGAGCATCTCGGCGATCTCCACGTCCTCGTCGCGGCCCTCCCGGGTGGAGACGTAGATCAGGAGCGCCGGATGGCCGCCGGTGGTGACCACTTCGGCGGCCTTGCGCTGGAACTCCCCTTCGAGCTCGGTGATGAAGTAGGTGAAGCTGAGATCGACCTCGGCCGGGTTGGGGGCGGTCTCGATCTCCCAGATCTTGTCTTCCGGGTTGTCCGGGACCAGGTGGGCGTAGGCCACCTTTCCGGGGTAGCCGCCGGGGCCGACGGCCACGGAGATCACCATGTCGAGCTGGAGCTTGGAGAGGTCCGTGAGATCCTCGCGGCTGAGCTCCACGTCCCGGCCGTCACCCTTGAGGTAGGTGCGGATCAGGCGGATGCCTCGGAACCGGCTGGTGCCGGCCCGCTGACGGCCGATGTCGGGCAGATAGACGCGGGTGTCGTCGCCGAGCATCACGTGCTGGACCTTGCCGGCCCGGTCCACCAGGACGGCCACCACCCGGTTGAGCTCTTCGGAGATGAAGGTCATGTGGGTGGCGAACTCCTGAGAGATCGCGTCAAAGCCGCCCAGGTTGCGTCGATACAGCTTCTCAAGGGCTCGACGTTGGCTCGTCTTCAGCCCGCTCAGATCACCGAAGAGATCTCGTGCGATGGGTTACCTCCGAGGGGTTGATCAGTCACACCCGATCCGATCCATCTGGGCCTCGATGGCCGCAGGGTTGCTCGGGCCCGACGCCAGGTATCGGCGGAAGTGGGTGCAAGCCTGAGAGGTCTGGCCGGTGTTGGCGTAGGCCAGGCCCAGGATCCGGTGGCAGGGAGTGTGGCTGCCCCGGAGGGCTCGCTGGCAGTCCTCGATGGCTCCGGCGGCGTTTCCGCTGGTGACCTTCCGGGCCGCTGATCGGAAGAGCTCCTGTGCTTCTTCGGGGGTGACCGTGGGCTGGGCCGGGCGGCCACCACCTCGGTCGGGTCGGCTGCCGCCGGTGTCCCGAACGGTGGGCCGCTGGGCGGCGGCGACCCGGCGGTCCCGCTCGGCGGCGATCTCGGCCAGGAGGGTCTCGGCGGGCTCGTAGCCCGATTCAGCGAGGAGGACCTCCTCGGCCATGGACTCCGCCTCGTCGAGCTCCCCCTCTTCCAGGGCGTCGCGGCCGAGGTCGATCACACCGCCGAGGATGTCGTCGTAGGCCCCTTCCTCTCGCAGACGATTATGGAAGAGGGAGTGGGAGGGGATATTCGAGACCCGATCCAGGGCCCGCACAAAGTCGCCGTCGTCGAGATCTTCCAGGGCGTTCTCGTAGTGACGCTGGAAGGGGAGCTCGTTGCGAGCGGTCCGCAACAGTTCTTGAATTTCTTCTCGTTGTTCCCCGGTGGCGTCGAGGCTCTCCAGGATCTCCAGGGTACCGATGGCCCGGTTCATACGGCCCTCGGCCATCTGTTCACGGGCCGTGGAGAGCATGGAGGCGACCCGATCGCTGTCGGTGCCTCCCGAGGAGTGGGCGACGGGAGCGGTCGTGGAGGCGTCGCCCGTGGCAGTGTCCTCGGAGGAGTCCCGGGGGATGAAGATCAGGGCCAGGGCGATCACGGCCACGATGGCCAGGCCACCGATGATCAGCCCCGTCTTTCCGCCCCCGCCGGCAGCGCCCGCCGGGGCCATCGGCGCCGGGGCCACGGCGTCGGCCGAGGCCTGAGGGGTGAACACGTAGTTCTCACCGGGTTCGACGAACCGGAACTTCACGTGCCCCAGCTCGACGACGTCTCCCCGCTTGAGATGGGTCGCTCGATAGGATTCGCCGCTGACCTTGATGCCATTCTTACTGTTCAGGTCGACGATCTTGTAGGTGGTGTTGTCCTCGCGGATGATCTTGGCGTGGGTCCCCGAGATCGACCGGTGGTCGATGATGATATGGCAGGAGCTGTCCCGACCGATCACCATCTCTCGCTGGTGGAGAGGAAACTCTTCGCCGGCGAAGTTGCTGGAGATCACCACCAGCTTGGCCGGCAGGGTCTGCATGATCTGGGTGCTCTCTCGGACGTCTCCTGCCCAGTCGCCGCCGGAGAGTTCGTCCAGAGAGGTGATCTTGGTGGCTTCGCTGGGATCGGCCTTGCCCGGGGCCCGGGCTTTGGGAGCGTCCGACTTCAGGGTGAGGCGGTAGTCCCCGATGAGGACGACGTCTCCTTCTTTGAGCTCCGCCCGGTGATCGATCTTCTTGCCGTTCTTCTTGATCCCGTATCGAGCGGCGACGTCTTCGATGTAGACCTTGTCGTCTTCCCGAACGATGCGGGCGTGACGACGGGAGACATTGCGCTCCGTGAGACGGATCGTGTTGCCCTCTTTCCGCCCGATGGTGATCTCATCGCGGATGAGGTTGACCGGGGTCTTTCCCCCTTCATCATCCTCGATTACGAGTTTGTACATGCACCGGTCCTTGACCTGCAGACGTGGCCCAACGCTTTCTGACAGAATACCCGTTTGGTGCCCCGACGCAATTGCAATCCCAGGATTCGCGTCCGGTGGCGGCTCCCGTCGTGAGCTGGCGCCTTCTTTAAAGTGGTACCATAGGGGTGGGAGGGGTGCAATTCTCGGATTCCGGGGGGAACGGTTCCGAAACGTTGGGATTCCTGATGCGGTGTGAGGGAGGGAGGAGCACCGGAGCCCTGCCGCCTCCGGCGCAGGTGTTCGCCGAGTGTGCAAGTGAGCGGTGGAGGTGGAGCCGACCTCGAAGGTGGCGGCTCTCGGTGGTTTGCGAGGGAGGGAGGGGCACCGGAGCCCTGCCGCCTCCGGCGCAGGTGTTCGCCGAGTGTGCAAGT
>SKON01000219.1 GCA_007120035.1 Myxococcales bacterium | reverse complement strand
GGCCAGAGGCCGCAGGGCTCCCTGGAGAGAGGTTCGCATCGGTGGGTGGCTTTCTCGATCTCGGAGAGGTGACGGGGTGAGGAGTACACCTGGGCCAGAGGCCGCAGGGCTCCCTGGAGAGGGTTCGGTTCTCTCCTGCTTTCTCGATCTCGGAGATGTGACAGGGTGGAGAGTACACCTGGGCCAGAGGCCGCAGGGCTCCCTGCTCCGGTGGCGTGCTTGGCCTTCTGGTACGGGGCCGCAAAACCTGCGCAAAATAGGGGCCTCGGCTACAGTATTTCCGCACTCGTACAGCAGGGGCGGAATCTTATATGCGTTTCAGTACGGCTGTAATGTTGTCTTAAAAAAATAAGTTTATTTTGTACCTTGACGAGTGCATGCTTGTTCCCACTATACTCGTTGCTATGGTGGTTCTGTGGGAGAACATCCAGGGATGGATGGAGTTCCCATCTCGCCCGGCCAGGGGTCGGGTGGCAGTCAGATCAGACGGGTTGTTGCTCGGGATCTGTGCTGAGAGCCGTGAGTCGATCGTTTTGTCTGCAGTGACACGGAGGGTATGAGTTATGGCAACGGGTTCTGTGAAATGGTTTAATAACGCAAAGGGTTTTGGTTTCATCACTCAGGGAGGAGAGGACGATATCTTCGTCCATTACAGCCAGATCGAGGGCGAGGGCTTCAAGACCTTGAAACAGGGAGAGGTCGTGGAGTTTGATCTTCGCCGTGGACCCAAGGGCCTTCACGCCGCCAATGTGGTGCGGATGAACGCCGCCCATCAAGATTATTATACCGCCTAAACAGGCGCGCAGTCATAGAGGAAGCAGACCAACGGGCCGCCCCTGGAGACAGGGGCGGCTCTTTTCATTGCGGTTGTGCTTGGAGGGCGACGGCGAAGAGGTCGTCGAGGATCTGGTAGAGCTCGGCCCGCTGGTCTTCGGTCAGAGGGGGCAAGGTTCCGTCCTCGCGGGTGTGGCCCGGGACCGCGCCGATGTGGGCAGCGAGGAGTTCACCGTCTCGGATGACAAAGAGGCTGGGCACGGTAAACCAGGGGAGCTCCTGGCATTGATCCCCCTCACAGCCGAGGGGTCGATTGGTGGTGACCAGGTTCTCGGGCCCCAGGATGTCGACGATGGCCTGGAATTCGGGGACCAAGGAGTATTCGCCCGTGTCTGGATCTTCAACGGCCTGGCGGGTCTCGCGGACGTTGAACTTGAAGATCCGGTCCCATCCGGCGTCCCGTCCGGCGACGTCGAAGTGGGGGACGTATTGCTCGCACCAGGGGCAGGTGGACCAACCGAAGTAGATCACCGAGACCTCGGGCCCCTCCAGGATCTCCAACATCTCGTCGTATTCGATGGGATGAAGGATGTGGTAGGGGTCCAGCCCGGGGTACTTTTCCAGGAGAGACTCGTCTCCCGGGGTCCCCGGGTCGGGTTCATCGCTGCAACCGAAGAAGAGGGACCCGACGAAGAAGAGAAGAAGTAGTCGTTTCATATCGCTGAAGAGGGGGACTGAGGGTCTGTTTGAGATCGGGCGGTGCCAGGTCAGTAGGCCTGACCGTCGGGGCCGATCACCCGAGCGTTCATGTAGTTTGCCAGGTATCGCATGCGGAGGGCCACGTAGGAGTCGAACCCGTCGACCCGGATCTTCCCATCCTGAAAGTGGAACCAGATGGTCTCGCCCATGGGGTGGCCGGCCCACCTGGCGAGTCCGTCGGCGGCGTCCGGTGGTGAGATGTGGGCGGGTAGGGAGTCGGGCCCCTCGTAGAGGTGCATGCGGGGGACGTCGCGGACGACGGCCTTCCACTCCTCGAGGGTGATGGGATCTTCGGAAGCCTGGTCGGGGCGAGGGGTGCGGCAGATATACATCGAAACAGCCATGAGGACTCTCGGGGCAGTAGGGGGATCCATCTATTTCAGCATTGTAGATCGTCGAGGCGCCGGCGGAGTTCGTCAAGGCCGAGATCGGCGCAGCCCCCGGGGGAGACCCGGGCAGCGAGGCTCTCCTCGGCGGTCCGGTGGCCGAGATCTTCGAGTTCCTGGGCGACCTGGCGGTAGGCGTCGCGGAAGGGGACGCCGGCGCCGGTGAGCTCCACGGCCCGGTCTGTGGCGTGCATGGGGCCGTCGATAGCGGCCTTCATGCACGCCTCGTCGAAGCGGATCTCGGAGAGGAGGGTCGGGAGGAGGGCCAGGGCCTGCAGGCCGCGGCTCAAGGCGCGGAGCACGGGCTCTTTGGTGTTCTGGAGATCTCGGTGGTAGCCCGAGGTCAGGGAGAGGAGGCTCATCAGCTCGTTGATGGCGCCCACGGCCGGTGAGGTGGCCGCCCGCAAAAGCTCGACGACGTCGGGGTTTCGCTTGTTGGGCATAATCGAGGAGCCCGTGGTGTATCCCGGCGGCAGCTCGACGAAAGAGAACTCGGTGGTGGTGAAGAGGCTCAGGTCCCAGGCCAGGCGGCGGGCGTCCAGGAGGGCCTGCAGGAGCGCCGTGAGGGTCTGAAGCTCGAACTTGCCGCGGCTGTTCTGGGCGTAGATGGGGTTGATCTGCTGGCGGGCGAAGCCCAGATCCTGGGTGACGCCGTCGCGATCCAGGGGGAGGTTCACGCCGTAGCCGGCGGCCGTGCCCAGGGGGTTGGCGTCGATCCAGGCCAGTGTGGAAGTGGCGAGTGCGGCGTTGTCGGTGAAGGCTTCGGCCCAGGCGGCGAACCACATGCCCAGGGACGAGGGCACGGCTCGCTGGAGGTGTGTGTAGCCGGGCATGGGGACGTCGGCGGTGGTCTCGGCGCGGGTCAAGGCGGCCTCGGCGGTGGCCAGTGAGGCAGCCCGGACCTGGTCGAGGCGGTCTTTGAGGTAGAGCCGTTGGGCCACGAGGATCTGGTCGTTGCGGCTGCGGCCGGTGTGGACCTTCTTGCCCACTTCGCCGAGGCGGTCTGTCAGGAACGCCTCGATGGCGGAGTGGCCGTCTTCGAAGCGGTCGTCGAGGACGAAGTCGCCGGTCTTTAGCGCGGTCTTCAGGGCGTCCAGGCCTTCCAGGAGGCGAGCGACCTCGTCGGCGGTGAGGACGTCGATGCGGCCCAGGCCGCGGACGTGAGCGCCGGTGGCCTCGATGTCATAGGCGATGAGTTGTCGGTCGAGGATCACGTCGTCGCCGGCTGTGAACCGCTGGATGGCGGCGTTTACGGAGCTTTCGCCTTTGTCCCAGATCAGGCTCATGGGGAGAGTCCTTCCAGTTCGTCGAAGCCGAGGGCCAGGTTCAGGTTCTGCAGGGCCTGGCTGGCGGCGCCTTTGAGCAAGTTGTCCAGAGTGGCGTTGAAGACCAGGCGGTGGCCCTCTCTGCCCACGGTGAAGCCGCCGAGGAACGCGCCGTGGGTGCCGACGGCGTCGCGGGCCAGGGGGCTCTCCTTCTGGACCGTGACGAGGGGTTCGTCCTCGTAGAAGTACCGGAAGTGGTCGAGGACCTCGTCTTCGGTGGCGGCGTCCTTGAGGACCGTGGAGACCGTGAGGATGATGCCGCGGAAGAAGGGCGCCACGTGGGGCATGAAGTAGAGGCTCTGGCCGAGCTGGTGGCGGACCTCGTCCTCGTGGATGTGGTCCGTGAGCTTGTAGGGCAGCACGTTATCCAGGAGCCGTCGGGGGTCGTTCTTGGGCGACGGAGACGAGCCGGCGCCGCTGTAGCCGGAGATCCCAAAGACGTGAGGCGGATCGTCGAGGCGGCCGACCAGGGGCAAGAGGGCGAGCTGCATGGCCGTGGCGTAGCAGCCGGGGTTGGCGATGCGGCGGGCCGGGGCGATGCTCTCTCGGAGGCGTTCGGGGAGCCCGTATTGCCAGTCGGCGTCGAACCGGTGGTCGGCGCTGAGATCGACGACCAGGGCGTCTGGGCAGTGCTCCTCGATAGCCTCCAGGTAGGGGCCGCCCGCGCGGTTGGGCAGAGCCAGTACGTAGGCGTCGTGGCCCCGCTGGGCGGCGGCCTCCGGGGAGAGGTCCTCAAAGGAGAGGTCCAGTTCGATGCCCTGAACGTGGTCTTTGACGGCGTGGCCGGCGAGCCGACGGGAGGAGACGGTCTGGACGTCGATCTGGTCGTGGCCGTCGAGGAGTTGCAAGAGCTCGGCGCCGGTGTAGCCCCGGGCGCCGATCAGTCCGAGAGTGGCCATGGTCAACCTCTAGTCGTCGGAGGAGTCGGTTTCGTCGAAGTCGTCGGTGACGGCGTGCCGGGTCATCGTGGCCGGCATGGAGAGGGCGATTTCCACGGACTTCTTCATGTCGTCGAAGTGGTCCAGACCGTACCAGAAGACCGTCCAGGTGTCGCTTCGGTAGGTGCCGTCGGCCTCCTGGAAGTACCACCCGTTGATCGGGTTCTCCCGGCGAGCTCGCCAGAAGAGGCGGGGAAAGTCGCGCTTCATACGGGTCCACAGGGAGTGGCCCAGGCCTTCGCCCTGGGCTTTGCGGGTGACCCCGAACTTGTCCAGGTAGGGCAGCCCCTGCTCTTCGGTGAGGACCGCGATGGCCCGGTAGGAGTCGGAGAGGTAGATCCGGCGGATGGGCTTGGTGTCGAAGTAGTCCGGAGAGAGCTCCTTGTGGAAGCAGGCTTCCAGGAGCTGGCGGATCCGGTCCAGGTCGAGGCCCTCCAGGTCGTCGTAGGCGGTGATCTTTTCCCCGCGGCGGATCAGCGTTCCCGAGCCGCGGTGGGTGAAGAGCTCCTTGGCGAGCTGGGAGGGGGTGGTCATGGAGACCGACGACGAGAGGGGGAGCTCGTCGAGGAGCTCTTTGATCTGCTGGATCTTCAGGCGCATGCCGGAGTGAACCCAGGGTTCGCTCATGAGGTGGTCGTAGTCCTCGACGAGGTTGACGGAGTCGATGATCCGGTCGAATTGGTCCAGGAGGCCCCCGGTGCCGGTGAGGAAGACGATCTTCAGGGGCTCCACTCGGATGGCGAGCTTTCGGGTGGCCACGTCGGCGTTGATGTTGACGATCTGGCCGCCCGGGGTCTCGCCGAGGCTGGAGAGAATCGGCAGACATCCGCTGCGGATGGCGCTGACGATGGCCTCGGTGTGGATGCCCGTGATCTCTCCGACGAGGCCGAACCGATCGTGATCGAGGAGCTCGGCCTCGAAGACGCCGCTGGTGATGGGGCGGGCGTGAGTGCCCAGCTCCTCGAGGGCGTCGACGAGGCGGAGGTTCTCGCGGCGGAAGACTTTCCGGGCCACCTCGAGGGTCTCCGGGGTGGTGACCCTCATGCCGTCGACCCGCTTGGACTCGATGCCCTGCTCGTCGAGGGCTTCGTTGAGTTGGGGGCCGCCGCCGTGGACGACGATGGGGTAGAGGCCGACGCGCTGCAAGAAGCTCAGGGAGCTCGCCAGGTTCTCCAGGTCGTCGCGGAGGACGGCGCCGCCGGCCTTGATGATGGCGAACTGCCGGGAGTCAAGGCTGGCGAATTGTTTGAGGTATTGCTCCACCTCCTTGCGGCTGCCGATATTCTGCAGGAGGCGGACGATGGTGTGACGTGTTTCCGGTGTGGACAAGGCTCGAACCTCTCGCGCTGCGTGGGGCCCGATGGATCAGACCCCGTGGATCTGCGGGAGCCTATAGAGGCGAGCGGGATCGCGCAAGGGATCGCGACCGTCGGGGTGTGAACGGTTTCCGTCGGTGGGTTCGGGAACGCCTCACCGAGGCGATCCGCATCGGCAATGTTGGCGGCGGCATCGATCGTGGGGTCGGGGTTGGCGGCGGTATGGATCGTGGGGTCGGGGTTGGC
>SKON01000261.1 GCA_007120035.1 Myxococcales bacterium | reverse complement strand
TGGATGAAGGAATATGATTGGCGCGCCGTCGTGCTCGACGAGGCGCAGGCCATCAAGAACCCCGGCGCGAAGCAGACCCGAGCGGTCAAGGCATTGCCGGCCCGCTGGCGGTTGGCGCTGACGGGTACACCGGTGGAGAATCGGCTCGGCGACCTCTGGTCGATCTTCGACTTCCTCAACCCGGGCCTGCTCGGATCCCAAAAGGACTTCCGCCGCTTCTGTAAGTCCATGGCGAGCCGTCCGGGCGACGGATACACGCCTCTGCGACGCCTCCTCAGCCCCTACGTGTTGCGGCGCCTGAAGACCGACAAACGCATCATCTCCGACTTGCCGGATAAGACCGAGATGACCACCCACTGCCTTTTGACGAGGCCCCAGGCAGCTTTGTACAAGCAGGCCGTGGAGGAACTGAAGCGGACACTCGACGAGGTGTCCGGGATGGAGCGCCGGGGTATGGTGCTGGCCTACCTGATGCGCTTCAAGCAGATCTGCAACCACCCCTCACAGTGGCTCGGGGATGGGGAGTTCGCTGAGGACCACAGCGGGAAGTTTCAACGGCTGGCGGAGTTGTGCGAACCCATACGAGACCGGCAAGAGAAGGTGCTCGTGTTTACTCAGTTCCGATCGATGACCGAACCCCTGCGTCGCCAGCTCGCCGCGTGTATCGGTCGGCCGGGGTTGGTCCTGCATGGCGGCACGCCGGTGAAGCAGCGCGCCGGCCTGGTGGCCCGCTTTCAGGAGGACGAGGAGATGGCTTTCATGGTGCTCTCGATCAAGGCAGGCGGGACAGGGCTCAACCTGACCGCGGCGAACCACGTCATCCATTTCGACCGGTGGTGGAACCCGGCCGTCGAGAACCAGGCCACGGACAGGGCCTATCGGATCGGCCAGCGCCGAAACGTGCTCGTGCATAAGTTCGTTTGCAAGGGAACGGTCGAGGAGCGTATCGACCAGCTCATCGCCGACAAGCAGCGCTTGTCCGACGAGGTGCTGTCGGGAGATGGCGAGGTAAAGCTGACCGAGCTGTCCAACGACGAGCTCCTCGAGTTGGTCAGCCTCGACATGCACAAGGCGGTGACGTCATGAGCTGGAACAGAAGACGCCGATATGTCACGGTCGCGGAGCGCCGCGCGACGGCCGAGAAGAGGGCCGCGAAGTTGCGAAAGGAGGGGCGAACCGTCCAGCCCGTCTCCGTGCAGGGCCGCATGATCGCAAGGAGCTTCTGGGGCAAGGCGTGGTGCACGAACCTCGAGGCATACAGCGACTACAGCAATCGACTGCCCCGAGGGCGGACCTATGCCCGCAACGGCTCCATCCTGGACCTGCAGATCGTAGAGGGTCGAATCGACGCGCTGGTCAGCGGGAGCAGTATCTATGACGTGAGCATCGGCATCGACACTCTCCCGGAGGAACGCTGGACTGCGATCCGCGAGGAGTGCGCGGGCCAGATCGACTCGCTCGTCGATCTCCTCAAGGGAGAGGTCTCCGATGGTGTAATGAGCGTGGTGACACGGGTCAGGACCGGTCTGTTTCCGTCCCCCGATGAGATCCACCTGAGCTGCTCGTGCCCGGACTGGGCGGTGATGTGCAAGCACGTCGCTGCGGTGCTCTATGGTATCGGCAACCGCCTGGATCATGCCCCGGAACTGCTCTTTTCGCTGCGGGGGGTTGACCCCAGCGCCATGCTCGAAGAGGCCATAGATCTCGGCGTGGCGCAGCGTCAGCCCGTCTCTGGTCGGGCCCTCGACGTCGAAGATCTCTCCGCGGTGTTCGGTGTGGACATCGACTTCAGCGATGACGCGCTGTCCTCCCCGAAGCGCCGGACCAGTGGATCGAGTGATCGAGACGGCAGCGAGCTTCCATCGAGAGCCCGGCAGGTGTTGGAGGTCATTGCCGAGAATCCGGGACTCCGCACGCCCGCGCTGGCGAAGCGGCTCGGGGTGTCAAGGTCGACGGTCAGAAACGCCATCGCGCGCCTGAAGGCTGAGGGGCTGGTCGAATTCGTCGGAGCGCCCAGAAATGGCGGGTATTATTGCCCTGGAGACGACGGACCTGAGTCGACTTGAATCCAGGATTCCCCGATTCCGTGGTTGCCTTGGCAGCAGGAAGGAGTGTTTGTCCCTCCTGCGCGCTGAGCGGTTTGCTGTGCGTGGCAGCGGCTCGGAAGTACGTCGACGCGAACCCCCGAAGGTCCGGTTGTACGGCGACGCGAACCCCAGAGTTACCAGATGGCCCCCGGAGCCCTGCGGCCTCCGGCCCAGGTGACCTCCGCACTCCAGAACATCTCCCAGGTGGGCGCGTACCCCAGGCCGTCGTGAATCACCCACACCGATCCGCCGCGAACCCCGACGGTCACGATCGTCTCAGCGATGCTTTCATCGCGCCGTGAAGGCACCCTGTCACGGAGCGGAGCTACAAGAAGGTTTGCCCACAGCGAGGATGTGCTACAATTATGCTATATTCGGCGAGGGTCGCCGTAACCAGGAGCCGGAGGAGACGGGATGATCAAAAAGGTGAAGGCCCGCAAGATGGGGGGCTCCATCGGGGCGACGCTGCCACGGGAGATGGTGGAGCGTTTGCACATCCAGGAGGGGGATGAACTGGTCGTCGTGGAGACCCCGGACGGCCTCTTGATCTCGCCATACGATCCCACCTTCGACGAAGCGATGGCGGCATACGAGCGGGGCGCCAAGAAGTATCGAAACGCTCTGAGGAAACTCGCGGAGTGAACATGACCGACGGGGTGCGATGGTTGACGCTGTTCATCGTGGAGCGGATCCATGAGCACCAGATCGCCGAGCACGGTGGCGAGCACGGGATAAGAGACGCGGGGCTCCTTCAGTCGGCGTTGGCGCGGCCCAGGAATCGATATTCGTACGAAGGCGGAGCAGACCTCTACGATCTCGCGGCGGACTACGCCTTTGGAATCAGTCGGAACCATCCCTTCATGGACGGGAACAAGCGCACGGCCTTCCTGGCTGCTTACGTGTTTCTCGAACTAAACGGAGTCGAGATCGACGCCGACGAGGTGGACGTGGTGGTCGTGATGACGGCGCTCGCCGCCGGTGAGCTCGACCAGGAGGCGCTCGCCAGATGGCTCAGAATCCACGGGACCGCTGAGTAGCGAGGCCCGGGCTGAGGGGCGTTACTCCCGCGCGCCGAGTGGTTCGCTGTGGGTGGCAGCGGCGGCAATGACGTCGGGGTCGAGGACGAATACAAACGCGAATCGTTCGAGAGCGGCGTTGAGTTCACCGAGACCCGCGGGGACCGGCAGGTCGTCCTCGTCGAAACAGACGGACTGGGCGGCCTCGTTGAGCCAGGCCATGTAGAGGCATCGGAGATCGCCTCTGATGATCTGTTCCCGCAGCTCGAGGAGGTCGCCAAGGATGCTCTTGTGTTCCCACCAATCTTCGTTGTCGTCCTCGAGGTACAAGTGGAAAGCCACGAAGGTGTGCTCTCCACGGGCCCATACGTCGACCACCTCGTCTAGAAGCATCGCGCTTGAGGCGTCATCAGAATCATACCACATTGGTTTCCGTTGCCCCGCGCACGATGCATTCGGTTGAGTTCGGATTGTGGTGAGTGTAGTGTTGATGGCCTCGTAATCATCCGCTGTTACCCCATTTATCACCCCATGTGTGGAAGGGATCTACTGTGAAGAAGATTGGGCTTGTCGCAACTTTGCTATTCTTGAGCGGTGTCGTCGGATGTGGCGGGCCGGAAGAGACTGCAAACCAGACCGCGAACCAGGATCCGAATCAGGATCCAAACCAGGAGCACAATCAGGATGAGGTGGAGGTTACGCCTTTACTCCATGCATCGGCGTCATCGGTGCTGCCGGGGGAGGCCGTGGCGTTGACGCCTTTCTTCGTGGGTGAGAGGGCGGAGATCGCGCCGTACTTCTCGGAACTGACCAGCGGGGAGCCCGTGGAGGTGAGCCCCACGGAGACGACGACCTACACGCTGGAGGTGTTCGTGGGTGAGGCCAGCGCCACGGCGGAGGTCGAGGTCGAGGTGGTGGAGCCGGCGACGCTTCATGTTGTCTTTAACGGGGAGCCCGGACCGACGGGGTACTTCGAGATCCATGGACCACAGGGGCCGGTAGCAAGTTCCGATCAGGAAGCGACCTACGGATCGCTGTGGCCCGGCGAATACACCGTGACGGCGCCGACATCCGTAACCGACGAGCTCGCCTTCGCGTTGGTCTCACCGCCGACGGTGGAGGTTGAGCCTGGTGGAGAGGCGACGGTGGAGGTGGACTGGTACACGGTGCTCACGGCGCCCTGGGTAGAGGTGAGTGACTCTCAATCGTCGTATGTCGTGGACGTCGAGGATGGGCTGGAGCTTGAGTTTGTGGTGGGCGACCTTATTGACGACCCCGACGATCTAGAGGTGGAATATCAAGTCGGGGCGGACCTGGACCCGGAGGCGTTTGCTATCGTCGGGGAGGGCGCACACCTGGTTCTGGAGGTGTCGGGTGGGATACACTACGGAGATGCAGAGGTGATGCTCTTTGTTCGAAACACCTCCGGCATCGAGATCAGCGCGACGATTCCGCTCGACTTTGCGCCCTGGGTGGTCACGAGCGTCGACGACGATGGGCCGGGGACGTTGAGGGCAGCCATCGGTGCCGGGGGAGGGATCGTGTTTGACGAAGCCATTCATGGCGAGACGATCGATCTGGACAGCGCGATCGAGGCCGCCTCATGGGCCAGGGTGATTGGGACCAGCTCAGATCCGATGATCCTTACCGCCGATGGGCATATCTTCGACGTTCAAGACGGCGGGTACCTGGAGGCCCAGGGGCTGATCCTTCGCGACGCGTCACGGGCCGTGAACGTGAGGTCCGGGGGGGAGTTCGTCGCTATCGAGGTGGCGTTTTTGGACAATGAGGCGGGTAGCGGAGCAGGGATCATGAATCGAGGAGTGGTCAGGGTGAAGCGTTCCCTCTTCGTGGGAAATATCAGCGACTGTGGGCCGGGTTGCGGGACCGGCGGTGGGGCGGTGCACTCGTTGCAGACGGCGGTGTTGACGGAGATCTCTGATTCGGTGTTCTCGGGCAATATTGCTCGCTCCGCGGGGGGATCCAGTGGTGCGGCGATCAGACTCACCGCTGGAGAACTCTCGCTAATCCGGTCGACGGTAACGGAGAATTTCTGTGAAGGCACGTGGTGTGGGGGAGGTGCGGTGCGAGTCATGTCCGAACTCGGGTCGGCTCCCGAGGCGGAGGTGATGGGCAACATCATCGCCGGCAACGTCGGTGGAGACCACCCCGATCTGGTAGCAAGCGGGACGATTAGCTTGAGCGTCACGTTCAACATCCTGGGTGAGATCAACGTTCCAAATGGCTCGGTTTCGAACAGCGAAGTCGGGGCGGACCCCCAACTAAGCGAACTCGCCGATCACGGAGGCCCCTTTGTGACCTACGTGCCGTTGCCGGGGAGCCCGGCGGTGGAGTTCTTGCCGCCCACCGACGAGGAGATCCTGGACGCCAGAGGTGAGCTCCGACGCACGGGAAGCCCCGGCTCCGACGCCGGCGCGGTAGAACGTCAGGTCAATGACCCCACGTGACCCTGATTCCGCACTTGGCGACCCCGGTTGTCCGGGGTTCTCTTCGCGAGCCGATATCCCTTCGAGGTCTTACCCGACCAGATCCCGGTCCCGCAGCGGCTGTGGTTTCGGGTCCTCTCCGTCGCGTTTCGTACCCCCACGGGACGCGTCGACGGCCACGTGGTGCACGTCCCAC
>SKON01000267.1 GCA_007120035.1 Myxococcales bacterium | reverse complement strand
CGTTTCGAAACCGCGCCCCTCTCCAGGCTCAGTAGCCTCGCTCGGCCATCTCCTCGGAGAGGTCTTCGGTGGCGTTGGAGGAGGTGAGGGCCGTGAACTCCACGTCGACGTCGAGGGTCCGGTTTCGGATTTTGTCGACGATCTCGTCGCGGACTTCGGTGACCTTCAGGGTGCCTCGGCGGCCCTCCTGGTAGGTGCGGAGGGCGACGGCCTGGTCGTCGGCCTCGCGCTGACCAACGACGAGCATGTAGGGGGTCTTGGAGGTCTCGGCCTCGCGGATCTTCAGGCCGATCTTCTCCCGTCGGTGGTCGACCTCGACGCGGACGCCGGCCTCGCGGAGGGTCTGGGCGACCTCGAAGGCGTAGTCGTTGAAGTCGTCGACGATGGGGAGGACCTTGGCCTGCACGGGGGCCATCCAGGTGGGGAAGACCCCGGCCAGGTGCTCGACGAGGATCGCGAAGAAGCGCTCCAGGCTCCCGGCGATGGCCCGGTGGATCACGATGGGGGTCTGGTCTTCGTTGTTGGAGTCCGTGTAGGTGAGCTCGAACCGGCGGGGGAGCTGGAAGTCGAGTTGGATGGTGGCGCATTGCCAGGACCGGCCCAGGCAGTCCAGGACCTGGAAGTCGATCTTGGGGCCGTAGAAGGCGCCGTCGCCCTCGTTGATCTTGTAGGACTTGCCGGCGGCCTCGAGGGCCTTCTTCAAGCTCTCTTCGGCCTCATCCCAGAGGCTCGGCTCGCCCATGAAGTCGTCGGGGCGAGTGGAGATCTCGATCTCGTACTCCATGCCGAAGAGGCCGTAGGTGCGGTCCACGAGCTCGAGGAGAAGGCCGATCTCGTCGAAGAGCTGCTCCTTGGTGGCAAAGATATGAGCGTCGTCCTGCACGAACTGTCGGACTCGGGTGGCGCCGCCGAGGGCGCCGGGGAGCTCGTTTCGGTGAAGGTGGCCGAACTCGGCGACCCGCAAGGGTAGCTCCCGGTAGGATCGCTTGCGGCTCTTGAAGTAGAGCATGGTGTCCGGGCAGTTCATGGGCTTTAAGCAGTAGGTCTGGCCGTGGACGTCCATCTTGAACATGGAGTCCTGGTAGTGCTCGAGGTGGCCGGACTGCTCAAAGAGATCTTCGTGGTAGAACGAGGGGTTGCAGATCTCCTCGTAGCCCTGCTCGGCTTCGATCTCGCGGAAGTACTCTTTGAGCTGGCGGTAGGAGGTCCAGCCCTTGGGCTTCCAGAAGATGCTCCCCGGGGAGAGCTCGTGGAATCCGAAGAGTTCGAGCTCGCGGGCCAGTTTGCGGTGGTCCCGTTTCTTGGCCTCTTCCAGGAGGGTGAGGTGGCGCTCCAGCTCGTCTTTGCGGGGGAAGGCGGTGCCGTAGATCCGCTGGAGCATGGGCTTGTTCTCGTCGCCTCGCCAGTAGGCGCCGGCGAGCTTCTGGAGCTTGAAGTGCTTGCACTGCTTGGATCGGGCCACGTGCGGCCCGGCGCAGAGGTCGGTGAGGGGGCCGCTCTTGTAGATGGAGACCGTCTCGCCCTCAATCCCGTCGATGAGCTCCAGCTTGTAGGGCTGATCGGAGAAGAAGTTGCGGGCCTTCTCTTTGGACCACTCCTCGTATTCAAAGGGGATGTTCTGCTTGATCAGGTGCTTCATCCGGCCTTCGATCTGGGGGAAGTCGTCGGTGCTGATGGGCCGGGGGAGATCGAAGTCGTAGTAGAAGCCGTCCTTGATCGGGGGGCCGATGGCGAGCTTTGCGTCGGGGAACATCTCGAGGATCGCCGCCGCCATCAGGTGGGCCGTGGAGTGGCGGACCCGGTAGAGCTTGTCCGCTTCTTTCCTGGCTTCTTCCTGCGCTGCGTCGTGGTTCGACATGTCGGTGTGCTCCTCGTGTTGAGATCGGTCTATGAGGTCTGTGGCCTCTGCCTTCTGATAGAACTCATAGAACGATGTGGAGCGGATGGCAAAGGTGGAATCCAGGGCCCGTCAGCGGGCGCCGTGGGCGATCCAGTGCTCGATGGTCTCGATCTGCTCCGTGGTGAGGGGGTCGGCGTCGCTGTAGGGAGGGGGTTGGACCGTGAAGCGACGCTGGGGATAGTCGGGGAGGATCTTGTGCATTAAATAGGATCGGGCCGGCGAGTAGGGCTCGACCAGGGGGAACTCGACCTGGGTGGAGGTCACGCCGACGAGGCCCTGGCGATCCAGGGTGGGGAGTTGCCAGGAGGGATCGCCGTGGCAGGCGTTGCAGTGGGCGTCGAAGATCTCCTCCACCTCTTCCCAGGTGACCCGGGGCCGCTCGATGGGATCCGTGTAGGGGCGATCGGCGCGGACGTGATACCGGGGCAAGAGCACCAGCGGATGGAGCGGAGAGCCCTGGACGCTGCGGAGGCTGGAGCGGCCCGGGAGGCTGAGCTCGTAGACCAGGTCGGCGAACATCGGGTTGTTGGGGCGGAACCGCAGCTCCTTGCGGGCCATGAAGTACTCGGTGCGGCCCCCGTAGACGAACCCGCCGGATCGGAGCTGGGCGAAGCCAAAGGAAGTGAACGAGGAGGGGTCGAGGTAGGAGTTAAAGGTGATTGAGATCGTGGGGTGGGGAGAGAGAGCTTCATCGGGGAGGATCTCGGTGATGATCAGCCAGGGTTCGCCGGGAGGCGGCAGAGGGATGGGGTTTCCGTCGGCGTCCTCCGGGGGATCGGGATCGATGCTGCCGCAGGCGACGAAGAAGACGCCGAGAACGAGGAAGAGGATCCTGCGAAGGTTTTTGGTGTCTAAGTGTTTCAAAATATTGATAAAAGTGGGTTCTTGTCAGCCCGCCCGAAAGGAGGGTAGAGTCCGTCGTCGTGGATGGGCGTCGGCGGGGAGCCCAAAATCGAGGATCGCCGCGTGTTTTTTCAAAAATTGACTTGGCAAAACGCGCGATACCCCTATAGTAGCGCTTCGGATCGTGTCCACCAAGGGTCGTGCAATCAGTCGAGCGCTGAGTTCGCAGAACCCGATGGTGGTTGGCCCTGACAACAAATTTCGCAACTTCCAAACCAACCCCGGTTTCAGGAGTAGTCCCGTCATGTCACTGAGACGATTTATCACCTTTGTAGGCCTCTTCGCCCTGGTAGGTCTCGTCGCCATGGGTTGTCGCCCCGACTTCCCGAACTGTAAGAACGATTCCCACTGCGCCGACTCCGAGGAAGGTCAGGAGACGGGTCGGATCATGTGCATCAACGGCATCTGCCAGCAGTGTGCGGAAGACGCCGACTGTGGCGGACCCGGGATGGAGTGCGTGGCCGGTACGTGCCAGGAGATCCCCGGATACTGCACGACCACCGACGACTGCCCGGGCAACCAGGTGTGTCGGGACAACTCCTGTGGACCCGAGTGCCTCGGTGATGACGATTGCGCCGACGGCTTCCTCTGTGAAGGCGGCAATTGCGTGGAGGAGCCGGAGTGCACCACCGACGCGGACTGCGAAGAAGGGTACCAGTGCCGTGGCGGCAACTGCGTGGAGATCCCCGAGACGGTGTGCCGGCTTTCCAACGTGTACTTCGCCTACGATAGCTCTCACCTGGACAGCGAAGCCCGGTCGATCCTTCAGGAGAACGCCGAGTGCATCCAGGAGCGAGGCCTGTCGGTGACGATCGAAGGTCACTGTGACGAGCGAGGCACCGCTGAGTACAACCTGGCGCTGGGCAACCGGCGAGCCAACTCGGTGCGCAACTACCTGGTGTCCCTGGGCGTGGCGCGAGGCTCGCTGCGAACGGTCTCCTACGGCGACCAGCAGCTGGTGCGCCAGTGCGGTGAGACCGGTCCCGAGAGCTGTCACAGCCAGAACCGGCGCGCCGTTTTCACCTACTGAGTTCGCTCCTCGTCGGCCGGGGGGAATCCCCGGCCGGCGTGGAAGTGTTGGAAGGCCCGATGCGAAGGCACCGGGCCTTCCTGCGTTGAGCAGCAATTTGTAGACGAGGCGTGTAGACGAGGAGAAGGATGAGGGCGATATCGGTGATAATCCTCCTGGCGGCGACCACCTTGAGCGGGTGCCTGCCGATCTGGACGGCCCGCGAGATGGAGGAGGAGATCGCGGAGCTTCAGGCTCAGCAGATACGCCTGGAGGCGGAGCTGGCCGAGCGGGAGGAGACGCTGACGGAGATGATCGCTTTGGCCCGCGGGGAGATCGAAGAGCTGGAGCAGGTGCTGGTAGAGGCCCGCGAGTTCTTGAGTCAGAACAGCGCCAACCTGGGGGCCGACGTACACGCTCAGCAGGAGGACTTGAGCCGACTCCGCGGCGAGAAAGAGGAGCTGGAGTTTCGGTTCCGGCGGTTCCAGGAAGCCTTCGAGTATTTCCGGGAGGACGTGGACCTGCGGTTCGCCGAGGAGTGGCCCGCCGATCCGTCGGATCTCTTGGAGCTGGCTCAGGGATTCGTAGAGGACGAGGACTACCGGCAGGCCCGGCGGGCTCTGGAGCGGTACTTGGCCCGACACTCCGACCACCGGCAGGTAAACACCGCCCGGTTGACCCTGGGAGAGGTGTACTATGTCCAGGAACAGTGGGTGAGCGCGATCCAGGCGTTCCGAGAGATCCTGAGGCCCGGTGCTCGGGCTGTGGACTCCCACCAGGCCCGGGCCTCTCTGCGGATCGGGCAATCCCTGATACAACTGGGCGATTGCGACGACGGGGAGATCTTCCTGGAGACCGTGGTCGAGGATTTTCCGCGCTCCCGAGAGGTGTCGGAGGCGCAGCAATGGTTGCGAGAGCTGTCGGGGCGGTGTCCCTGAAGGCAGCGAAAGAACTTCAAGAAAGAGAGATGAAGATGGTGGAGACCGTCGAGGATCGGGAGAGATTTCTGCAAGCCCAGTTGGAAGAGGTCAAGAAGTTGATCAACGCCGGGGGTAACGCTTTGCGCCAGGGGCAGACCGAGGCCGGCGGGGATGCCCTCTCGGAGGCGATGGCGATCCTGGACATGGCCGAAGAGGAGACCGACGAGCATCGCCGGCACCTGGCACGGGTGCTGAACGAGCTGGGCGTCGTCCACCAGCGGCAGGGGCGTATGGAGGAGTCTCGAGACCACCACGGGCGAGCCGCCGCGCTCTGCGAGGCCATCGTGGAGAGCGATCCGAGCTTCGCCCCCAACGCCGCGGCCACCCACCTGAACCTCTCCAGCGTGCGACTCGCCGACGACGACGTGGAAGGCGCAAAGGAGAGCGGGGCCAGGGCGTTGAGCTTTCTGGACCAGGCCCCCGAGGAGGACCAGAAGACCGGTCAGTACGTGGCGCTGGCGCTGGGGGCCCATCAGAACCTGTCCGTGATTCACGCCCGGTCAGAGTCCTGGGAAGAGGCCGGGGCAGAGATGGAGGCGGCCTTGGACGCCGCCGCCGACTTGCCCGTGGAGAGTCAGGCGAACTATGTGCTTCAGGTGGCCCAGGGGTGTCAGCAGCTCAGCGTGTTGCTCTTTGGGGCCGATAAGCACGAAGAAGCGCTGAAGTGGGGGCGCAAGGCTGAGGAGCTCTCGGAGCAGGGCTACGAGGCGTTGGGTCCGCAGGCCCTGCAGGTGTACGTGATCAGCGAGCTGAACCTGATCTCCTACCAGGAGAAGTTGGGGAACTTCGCAGACGCTGAGGACTCCCTGTGGAAGGCCCTGGATGTGGCCGGCAAGGATCCTCGGATCGTGTTGCGGGGGCTGGCGTTCTACGAGACCTGTCGGAAGCAGGCCGATCCGCGCCTGGAGGCGGGGAACCTGCCGCGGGAAGAGGTGGACGCAGGGCTGAAAGAGATCGAAGAGATCGTGGAGTCTCTGGGCGGGGTGGAGAAGCTCCGAGCCGAGGTGGACCGGCTTCAGCGATCGGCGCCGGCCTCGCGGTAAGGGGCCTTCAGCCAGACCCGGTATTCTTCGCTGCCGAACCGTAAGATATCGCCGTGGAGCAGACGTCGGGGGGCGTGGATGCGCTGTCCGTTGAGGAAGGTGCCGTTCGTGCTGGCCGAATCCTGGACGAGGATTCGGTCGTTGCGGCAGATCAGGATGGCGTGGTTCCAGGAGACGGCCGGTCGTGAGATCACGATATCGTTATTGCCGCCGGCGCCGATGGTGTTGTCCCCCTGGTAGAGGGCGTGTTGGATGGGGGTGGCGCTGAGATCGTAGAGGTACCCGAAGATCTCGGGGTCCGAGTCGGCTTCGATCACCGGGGGGGCGGCCTTGGCGGGAGCAGAGCCCGTCAGCGCGCCACCGCAGCTTCCGCAGAACCGAGCGTCCGACGGAAAGGACCGCTCGCAGGGCTCACAGCGCAGCAGTGCCTCACCGCAGTAGGAGCAGAACCGCGAGTCCTGGGGGATCGATTTCTGACACACAGGGCACTTCATGACAGGCTCCCGTAGGGTCCGGGATGGGCCTTACTTGTGCCACAGATGGGCGTTAATGAGAAGAGCGTAAGAGGTCGAGGAGGTCGGAGTGGAGCAGGCCGTTGCTGGCGAGGATCGACGGGGAGTCGACGGAGAACGGGCTGCCCGTGACGTCGGTGACCACGCCGCCGGCCTCGGTCACGATCAGATATCCGGCGCCGGTGTCCCAGGGGTTCAGGCCGTACTCCCAGAAGGCGTCGAGGCGGCCGGCGGCGACGTAGGCGAGGTCCAGGGCGGCGGAGCCGAGGCGGCGGATGCCGCGGCCCCGGCGGGTGAGGCGGTCGAATTGGCGCAGGGTGATCTCGAAGGCCTGGTCCTGTCGGGTGGGGAAGCCAGTGACCAGGAGGCTCTCTGAGAGGTCAGCGCACGAGCTGGTGGAGAGGGGCTTGCCGTCCTGGCGAGCGCCGATGCCTGTGGCGGCGGAGAAGAGCTCGTCGCGGCAGGGGTCGTAGATCACGCCGACCACAGAGGTGCCCTGGACCTGCAAGGCGATGGAGACGCAGAAGAGGGGGACGTCGTGGGCGAAGTTCTGGGTGCCGTCGATGGGGTCGATGAGCCATCGGCGCTGGCCGTGGCCGTCCTCGTTTCCGTACTCCTCGCCGAGGATCCCGTCGTCGGGGAAGGCGTCGGAGAGGAGCTCCTTGATGAGGACCTCGGTGCTGCGGTCTACGTTGGTGACCAGGTCTCGGGGGCCTTTCAGGGACACCCGGACCTGGAGATCTCGCTCGCGGAGGATGTGCTTTCCGGCCCGGCGGGCGATGGCCTCAGCGGCCAGGAGTTCGCGGTAGTAGGAGGTCATGGCGCCTTTGGGGTCAGGGAAGGGTCAGGGAGATGCGGTAGGTGGAAGGACCGCCTCTTGGAAGGCGATCCGGAGATCCCGGATGCGAGGGTTCTCGCGGGTCGGGTATACCCGGTTTGATAGGAGGACGCTAACCACGCCGCGATCTCGTTCAATCCAAAGGGAGGTGCCGGTGAAGCCCAGGTGTCCGACGGTGTGGTCGCGGGAGAAGCCCCGGCCGGCGCTAGAAGTGGCGCCGCTGGGGGTGTCCCAGCCGCCGCGGTGAGCGCCGATGGAGGAGCCTGCCTGCGGTGACCAGGCGAAGCGGAGGGTGTCCTGGGAGATCAGGGGGGCTTTCGCGCGGCCGTCGTCGATGGCCAGGAGATGCTCGCCGAATCGGGCCAGCTCGGAGGCGGTGGTGAAGACGCCGGCGTGGGTGGAGACGCCGCCGATGATCTCGGTGTTCTCGTCGTGGACGGTACCCTGCACGAGGCGGCCTCGGAGCTCGCATCGCTCCGTGGCCGGGGCCTGGTCGACGGGGTGGGCGTCGGCGTCGATGTCGACGAAGCTGGCTGAGAGGTCGAGGGGGGCGAAGATCTTCTCTTTGGCCAGTGCGCCGAGAGGGGCGTCGAAGAGGGTCTCCAAGATGGTTCGAAGGAGGAGAAAGCCCAGGTCCGAGTAGGAGTAGACCGTGCCCGGGGGGCCGTCGAGGGGGGTGTCGCAGATCTCCTCGAGGATCGCCTGGCGGGTCTGGCGGGCCTGGGCGGGGGTGGGGCTCAGGGGATAGCGGAGGTAGAACTTACGCCAGGCGGGGAGCCCCGAGGTGTGGTTGAGGACGTGGAGGAAGGTCACGTCCGAGGACGGTCGGTCTGTGCGGCGGGCCCAGAGGGGTAGGATGTCGGCGATCGGGGTGTCCCAGGCGACCCGGCCTTCGTCGACGGCGATCATGGCCAGGGTGGCGCCGACCAGGAGCTTGGTGAGGCTGGCGATGTCGAAGGGGGTGTCTGTGGTGACCGGGGGGGCTGTGGTGTCCGGATGGGGCTCGAGGTGGAGGCGGCCGAAGGCGCCGTCGTAGGAGTCGCCCCGGCGGGTGCGGACGGCGGCCTGGATGGCGGCGGCCGTGGCGGTGTCGCCGATGGCGTCCAGGGTGGGGGCCAGGTGGGATCGAAGGACCTGGTCCATGGCGCGGGGGTCGAGGTTCACGGTCGGGTGGCGTGGTCGAGGAAGGTCAGGGTGCCGGCGGCGGCGTCGAGGTGGGCCTTGATGCCCAGGGGAAAGGCGTGGTTCACCGAGCCGTGGCCGACGGGAGCGCCGAGGACCGTGGGGCAGTGGAAGTCGGCGGCCAGGGTGGCCAGGTACTCCTGGGATCGCTCGGGGGTGACGTAGACCCCGTGGCAGTTCAGAAACTCTCCGAGGACCAGGCCGCCCAGGTCGGGGACGGCTAGGCGCAGGGTGGTGAGGAGGCGGTCGACGCGGTAGTCGTCTTCGCCGACGTCTTCCACGATCAGGATCGCCCCGGAGAGATCCGGGCAGGACGGCGTGGCCAGGAGTGCGCAGATCAGGCTCAGGTTTCCGCCGTACACCGGGGCTGTGACCTGGCCCGGGCGGACGGTCTGCAGTCCCGTCCAGGGCGGGTGGGGATCGTCGGCGAAGAGGGCTCTGCGGAGGAGCTCTGCGGACTCTGGGTCGTGCTCCTGACGAGCCAGGCTCTTGACGACCGGTCCGTGGAGGGTGGCGACGCCGAGGCGGCCGCAGAAGTCCAAGAGGAGGGCTGTGACGTCGCTGAACCCCACCAATAGCGGGGGATCCTCGGGGAGGTCCGAGGGGCGGAGGCGAGTCATCCAGCGCATGGCGCCGTAGCCTCCGCGGGTGCAGATGATGGCGCGGCAGCGGGGATCTTCGAGAGCCGAGACGAAGGCTCGATGCCGGTGGTCGTCGTCGCCTGCGAGGTAGTCGAAGGGAGGGCGCCGCCGGTACACCCCGTCGTCGACGATGGGATCGAGGTCCCAGGACCGCAAGAGCTCGACGCCGGCGGCGATGTTGTCGGGGATCACTGGCCCCGAGGGGCTGATCACGTGGACCACGTCGCCGGGGCGGAGCGCGCTGGGGCGGAAGAGTTCTCGCATCAGGGAGAGGCGGGCTCGTAGCGGATCAGCACGGCCTCACCATAGCCGAGCATGGTGGGGATCGTGAGTTGTACAGGGATGAGGTTCTCGTCGCGGCTGAACCAGAGGTGGCCGGTGTGGCGAGCTCGCTCTCGGACGCCGAGGTTCGGCGGGGTGGGGGGATTGTCGCTGCTCGACCGATAGGTTCGGTTTACGTCCATGATCTGGCGAGTGAAGTGGACCTTCCAGGTCATGAACCAGCCCATGGGGGTGAGGATCTCGTCGCGCTCGACGACCTCGAGGATCAGCCGGGTCAGGAGCCACCCGTCGTAGATGTAGTAGGTGAACTCGTCGCCGATGGACAGCGAGTTTCCGTTGGTGCGGAAGTGGTAGATCCAGGTGAGCATGTCATGGGTGCCCTCGGGGATGGGGGCGTTGAACCGGGTGGAGCGGTCGTCGCGCTCCCGCTCGACGTCGGCTTCGAAGCGACGGTGCCGGTAGTCGACGAAGTAGGTCCGGCGCTTGCCGGCCTCTTCGAAGATCTTCTCCGAGCGAATCGGGAGGAAGGTAGAGGGCTGCACGTAGGTGTTGGCCCTGTCGTCGAGGGGGTAGATCGCCTCGAAGAGGCCGCGGGAGCGGGCCATGCCCGTGATGGGCACGAAGGGGCGGCCGTCGCGCTCCTGAACCTGGCCGGTGCGCAGACCGGCGCGCATGGCCTCGGCTCCACTGATTCGGACCGAGAAGTAGAGCTCTTCGCCGGCCCACCGGAAGCTGTTGTCCTCCTCGGCGGCCAGAGTCGTCGGGACTGCCAGGAGGATCAGAAGAGCGATGAGGGTAAATCGAAGTGCGTGTTTCATCGAAGTCCGATGGGAGAAAGGGAAGGGCGAAACACAGATCTACAAGTCTGACGACAGGGGGGAAAATTTCTTCACTCCTCCCGAAGTGGCCAGGCAAACCGGGCCGGGCAAGCGTGTTGGCGCCCTCAGGGAACTATGGTAGGTCGAAGGGTCCGCCGGATCAATTCCGGTGAACAGGTACCAGGCTACCCCTCAGGGGCTCCACGGAGAGCGATGGAAGCGTCAACCTCGTCAGGGATCTCGTCACAACGGGAGCAGTTCACCGAGCATTTTGCCAGCTTCACCGAGGCCCAGCGCAAGGCGATGGCTGACCTCTACAAAGCGAAGACACCGAAGGCCGAAGACCTGGTGGCGGCGGTGCTCGCCGACCCGGAGCGGGTCCGGACCGTGGCTCGGCGAGAGATCAAAGGTGGGATGGGGTGGCGGATCGTGGAGCAGGTGACGGTGGAGCACGATCTGGGGTGTCTGTTGGATTGGGGTCCGGCGAAGGCGAGGAAGGCGTTGACTCGGTTGGGGCTGGCCAAGATCGAGATGGCCGAGGGGCAGCCCGTGGCGGTGATGCCTGGACCGATGGCGGCGATCTTCGCGGGGGAGACCTCGGGGGTGAGGGGGAGTATGGCGCTCTTGTTGGGGCGAGCGTCGGCGGAGCGGGTGGCAGAGCTGGCGGAGATCTGGGGCGTGTCGACGGCGGGCTCCAAAGAGGAGCAGATCCTGGATCTGATCGACCGGTTTGTGGAGCCATCCTTCATCGATGAGTTGTTGGAGACTCTCCCGACGCCGGATTGGCTGGGCGACGCCTTGATGGTGATGGAGCTCGGCGGGGTCAGTTACTGGCAGCAGATCTACAGTTACGACGTCGACGGTGGGAGCGACGGTGACGCCAAGGTGGTGCCCCTGATGCGCAACGAAGACCGGGAGGGGCAGCGGTCCGTGGCGGAGCTCTTGATGAAGATGGGGGTGCTCTTTCGGGTGCCCCCCGAGGACGACCAGCCGGCGATGCTTACGGTCCCGGAAGAGCTGTGGATGGGGGTCTGGCAGGTGGGCGTGGATTGGATGCTCGATTGGACCGCCCAGGCGTCGATGGGGCTGCGGGATCAGGCGCTGGGCCGACGGAACGGGGTGCCGCCGGCGGGGTTGCAGCCCGTGATCAAGTGGTTGCTGGCCGAGGCCGCCCAGGGCCGACTGCGATGGCAGGAGGAGGGGATCTCCGAGGAGAGCGTCGAGGTCCTCTCCGAGGTGGTCCGAGACGGTGAGGCCGATCTGGTCCGGTGGTGGCAGTTGGGGGCGGAGGGCCGGCTGATAGGCCTCGAGCCCGACGGTGGGGTCAAGCCAGGAGAGCGGCTCGGTCTCTTGGAGAAGTCTCGAGGAGAGTTCGCTCGGGAGCTCTTGCTCGGGTGGTGTCTGGGGAGCTTCGGGGGGATGGCGGATCAGGCGATGGGGGTGGCGCTGGGCTTGGATCAGACGTTCTTGAAGCGGGCGCTGCGCGTGTACCAGCGGGAGGGGCATGAGTTTCCGCTGTGGTTTCTCTCCCCGGGGTTGGAGTCGGGGATGACCGGGGGCGGGTGGTTGCGGGAAGAGGGGACCGGGACCGACGGGGAGGTGGTCTTCGAGAGCCAGATCCTCGGGGCCTTTGTGATGCAGGTGAAGCTGACCTTTCTGGACATCGTGAGCCTCTTGGAGCCCGGGCGGTACTATCCGGTGCGGGCCTTGAGCGAGGTGTTGCAGAGCATCGGCGGCCTGATCAGCTTTCTGCAGCTTCGGGTGGTGTTGGAGAACCAGCCGCCGGCGATCTATCTGCCCTTTCAGCGGACGAGCTTTTTGATGGATCCCACCAACCTCTTAAGGTTTGAAGAGTGGGTGGAGGAGCTCGCCGACGAGGTGCTGATCCCTCTCGGGGTGGCAGCCTGGGACGAGAAGCGGGAGAGCCTGTGGCTGGAGACGGGGAACCTGCGGGTGCCGACGCCCGAAGGGTTGCCCGCGGAGCACCGCGGGCAGTTCCTGGGGGAGATCTTCGATGAGGAGGTCCCCTTCGAGGTGCCCGAGGAGCGGCCCGCGGGGCTGCGGGAAGTGGCGCCCGTGGTGGATTCCACGGCCCGGGAAGTGTCGCTCCAGGTACCGCTGGCGGCGGTGTTGGAGGCCACTGCGGACCGGGAGATCCTGGAGTTTGACCTCCGGGCCGGGGTGGTGCGGCTTAGAGCTCGTGAACCACGGGGATGACGATGGGTCGGCGACCGATGGACTTCTGGATGTAGTTTCGGACGCTGACGCGGATGGCCTCCCGGACCTCGGAGAGGTCGCGGCGGGCGTCGCGTGAGAGGGCCTCGACGCCGGCGAGGGCGGCCTCGGCGGCTTCGGCGAGGACGTCGTCGCCATCGGCGGGGCCAACGACGCCCCGTTGCATCAGGTCCGGGCTCTGGGTGAGCTCGCCGTTCTCGTGGTCGAGGACGGCGAAGGCGACGATGATGCCGGCGTTGGCGAGCTTTCGTCGGTCCCGAAGCTGGAAGTCCTCGGTGTCGCCGACGGTGCGGCCGTCGACGAGGAGGCGGCCGTGTTGGATGCGGCCGATGATCTCAGCGGAGTCGGGGGTGAACTCCAGGACGTCTCCGTTCTCGATCACCAGGTTGTTCTCGACGCCCAGGGACTTACCCATCTCGGCGTGAGCCTTGCGCATTCGGTACTCGCCGTGGACGGGGACCAGGTACTCGGGGCGAGTGAGGTTGATCATCAACTTCATCTCTTCCCGGCGGCCGTGGCCGGAGGCGTGGATGGGGGCGTCGGCGGCGGTGAGGACTCGGGCGCCGCGCTTCAGGAGGTGGTTGATCATGGAGTTGATGCCGTACTCGTTGCCCGGGATCTGCCGGGCGCTGAGGATCACCGTGTCTCCTTCCATGATCTCGATGTTTCGGTGGTCGCCGAAGGCCATGCGGGCCAGGGAGGACCGGGGCTCGGCCTGGCTGCCCGTGGAGATGATCAGGAGCTCATGGGGCTCGTAGTTGTCGATCTCGTGGGGCTTGATGAGGAGGTCGTCGGCGGGCATGGGCAAGAAGCCCGTGTCGCGAGCGATGTTGCTGTTCTTGACCAGGCTGGTGCCCAGGAGCGCTACCTTGCGGCCGAACCGGGCGGCGAGCTCGAGGTTGCCGGCCAGGCGATGGAGGTTGCTGGAGAACTGGGCGACGATCACGCGGCCTTCGGCGTCGTCGAGGACGTCGATGAACCCCTTCTGGACCTCGGTCTCGCTGGTGGTGAAGCCCGGGGTGTTGGCGTTGGTGCTGTCGCCGAAGAGGGCGAGCATCTTGCCTTCGCCGAATTGGGCGAGCCGGGAGAGGTCGGCGGGGGGTTCGTAGAGGGGGGTGTGGTCGAGCTTCCAGTCTCCCGTGAAGAGGGAGGTCCCCAGAGGGGTGTGGAGAGCGATGGCCATGGCGTTGGGCACGGAGTGGTTCACGTGGACGAACTCCACGGAGAAGGGTCCGATGTCCAGGACGTCACCGGCCTCTACGCCGATGAGCTCGACGTCGTCGCCGATGCCGTGGGATTGGAGCTTGCGGTGCAAGAACCCGAGGGTGAGCTTGCCGCTGTAGACGGGGACGTCGACCTCTTTCAAGAAGTAGGGGGCGGCGCCGATGTGGTCTTCGTGGCCGTGGGTGAGGATCAAGCCGTCGAGGAGGTCGAGGTTGTCCATCACGTAGCTCCAGTCGGGGACGATGATGTCCACGCCGAAGTCCCCGGTCTCGGGGAAGGTCAGGCCGCAGTCGATCATCAGCATGGAGCCGTTGCATTCGACGATGGCGCAGTTCATGCCGACTTCGTCGAGGCCGCCCAGAGGGATGAATCGAAGATAGTCTCCCTTCGGAGGCCGAGGGAGGTGGTTGTTGTTGCTCATGGTTCCTCAAATGTTGAGAGAATTGGTTGGCGACCCTCCCAGAATAGAAGGGCGCGAATGTTTGATAGGTCCTCTGGCCGGGGCCGAGAGGAGAAAGAAGGCTTGTGAACGGGAAAGCAGTCAGGCGCTCCGATCATCAAGAGCGGCCGGAGCGACGCAGGGAGAATCCTGCAGGGGAAGCTCATCGGGATGAATCCACTCGTCCGGTTCGGCGAGGGTTTCATCGCAGTGGAGCTCCCAGGAGGGAGGTGTACAGAAGAGACACTCGTCAGGGTTCTCCAGGAGATTGACGGGGATCTCGGTGGCGTCCGCGGGCTCCGCTTCTACGAGGGCCCGGGGCGTGAGCAGGAGAGTCATGGTAAAGGCCATGACGCCCAGCGCGTAGCGCATCCAGTTTTCGTAGGAGTAGCGAACCATGACGACCCACACAGGTTACTCAGGACACCTCAACTCCTCTGATGGTAGCAGGATTGGGTGCCAGTTCAAGAGACGGAATTGTAGCAGGAAGCAACAGAAGCGCAAGCGGCGATGTCGTTGGTGCTTGATCGGGGGAGCCCGGCAAGGTATCAAAGGAGCGCGTAGAGTTAGATCGAAAGTGGGTGAAGCCTCGGGAACGTGATGCTCGGAATTTACTTGTTCAGCCTGGTCCTCGGGGGGGTCTTCATCGTCCTCTCGTTGTTCAGTGGGGACGTGGATGCCGACGCTGACGCCGATTTCGATCTGGACCTCGATGTGGACGCCGACGTCGATATCGATGTCGATGCTGACGTGGACGTCGATGCCGACGGTGAAGCCGGGGTGGACGACATCGAGGTGAGCCAGCGGCGGAAGTTTCGGCCCTGGCTGAGCTTTAAGTTCTACACCTACTTGATGGGGTTTTTCGGGCTCACCGGGGTTCTCCTGACCTTGGTTGGGCAGGGGGAGTCGATCATCGGTATCAGCACCTCGGCGCTGATGGGACTCCTGGCGGGCCTCGGGGTGTCCTACCTTCTGCATTATGCCGACCGAGACGCGGCGGCCCATAAGGCGGTGGGGTCGGAGTCGTTGGTGGGGACCACGGGTCGAGTGCTCCTGCCGGTGCAGCCCGGGCGTCAGGGAAAGGTGCGGATTCGGCATCAGGGGCGGACCATGGATTTGCAGGCCGTGACCGAAGAGGACGTGGTCTTCGATCTGAACGAGGAAGTGTTTGTGTTGGGGATCGACGACGGGGTAGCGCGAGTCGTGGATATGAGCGTTCTGGAAAAGCGAAAATCGAGCTAGACAACTGAGAGGATGGAACGATGGATCCAGTGATGTTTGTAGGCGCAGGCCTCTTTGTGGCGATGCTCATATTCGTCGTGATTTGGGCGTATCGAAACCTGATTCGGGTGTGCCGGCCCAATGAGGTGTTGATCTTCTCCGGGGGCGGCGGGAGTCACGGGCGGGGCTATATGGTGCTGCGCGGGGGCCGTAAGATCTGGATCCCGATCATCCAGAAGGTGGAGCGACTGGACCTGACGGTGATGCCCGTGACGATCAGCATCACCGGGGCGTACTCTCGCGGTGGTATTCCCCTGAACGTGCAGGCCGTGGCCAACGTGAAGGTGGACAGCCGGGGCAACGCGATTCACAACGCCATCGAGCGATTCTTGGGGCGAGGCCGCAACGAGATCATGCGGGTCGCCCAGGAGACGTTGGAGGGTAACCTCCGGGGTGTGTTGGCGGGGCTGACGCCGGAGGAGGTCAACGAGAGTCGGATCGCCTTCGCCGAGCAGCTGGCGCTGGAGGTCAAGGACGACCTGGAGGCCCTGGGCCTGCAGATGGACACCTTGAAGATCCAGAACGTCAGCGATGAGCGGGAGTACCTGGACTCCATCGGCCGGAAGCGGATCGCCGAGATTCTGCGGGTCGCCGAGGTGGCCGAGTCCAACGCGGTGAAGACCGCCGAGGAGCAGGAAGCGGAGTCTCAGGGCCGCGGTGAGGTGGCCCGGCGGCAGGCGCAGGCGCAGATCCAAAAAGCTCAGAACGCCCTCCGAGAGCTGCAGGCCGATCTGGAGTTGGAGGCTCGCTCCGAAGAGGAGAAGGCCGAAGCCCGAGGCCTGGAGGCTCGGGCGACGGCGGAGCAGGAGCTGCAGCAGGTGCGTACGGAACTGGAGAAGATCCGGTTGCAGGCCGACGTGGTGATCCCCGCCGAGGCCGACAAGGTGGCCCGGGAGCTCCTGGCCGCCGGTGAGGCCGCCGAGATCGCCGAGCGGGGTCGAGCGATGGCCGAGGTCCTCGGGATGATGATCGAGGTGTGGACCGACGCCGGCGACGCCGCCATGGACGTGTTCATCCTGCAGCGGATCGAGCACGTGATGGAACGGGTGGCCGAGGCGGCCCGGCAGGTAAACGTGCGCGAGGTGGCGCTGATCGACAGTGGTTCGGGGCAGACCTTGCCGAACTACGTGAGCGCCTTCCCGGGGATCGTGGGGAGCCTCTTCAAGGAGATCCGAGACACCGCCGGGATCGACATCGGTGGGGTGCTCACGGGCGATGGAAAGGTCCACCGAGAGCCGCTGGAAAATCAGAAGGGCCTCGCCGGGCGGCTGTCCGGAGAGGGTAAGTCCACGAGCTTTGGGAAGCGAAGCACGACGCAGCATTCGATCCCGAAGCTGAAAGATCAGAAGCCCACCGGCGACGAAGCCTGAGCGACTTTCGAGAAAGGAGCACGAGATGGAGATTATTGGAATCGCAGTGGTAGTGGCGATCATCGCCGTGGTCGTAATCGCTCTCGGCGCGCAGGCCCTGATCGAGGTGTGCGAGCCCAGCGAAGTGTTGGTGTTCAGCGGCGAGCGTGGCGAGCCGGGCTACAGCCTGCTCCACTCCGGGAAGAAGGTGCGAAACCCTCTCTTCCACCGGGTGGATCGGCTGGACGTGACGAATATGGTGATCGAGCTTCACGTGACGAACGCCTACTCCAAAGGCGGGATCCCGCTGGCGGTGCGGGGCGTGGCGAACGTGAAGATCGGGAGCCGGTCGCCGCTGATCGACAACGCGGTGGAGCGGTTTCTGGGCATGAGCCGCCAGCAGGTGATCCAGATCGCGAAGGACACCCTGGAGGGGAACCTCCGTGGGGTTCTGGCGCGTCTGACCCCGGAGGAGGTCAACGATGACCGCCTCGGGTTCGCTCAGGAGCTCTCCGATGAGGCCGTCGAGGATCTGACCAAGCTGGGGCTCGAGCTGGACACGTTGAATATTCAGGCCGTCAGCGATGACCAGGGGTACCTGGACTCCATCGGTCGTCAGCAGTCCGCCGAGCTTCTGATGAACAGCCGGATCGCGGAGGCGAAGAACCGGGCCGAGGCCAGCGTGCTGGACGCCGAGAACCAGATGAAGCGGGCCATCGCCAAGGTGAACGCCCAGATGGACATCTCTCGGGCCGACGCGCAGCGTCGGGTCGTGGACGCCCAGACCCTGGCGGAAGCCCGGGTCGCCGAGGAGCGAGGCCAGGTGGGAGCTATGGTGGCCCGCGCCCGGGCCAACCTGGACGTGCAGCGGGCCCGTCTGGAGCAGGTCAAGCGGCAGCTCGCCGCCGACGTGATCCAGCCGGCGCAGGCCCGAAAGGCCGAGCTCGAGGCCGAGGCCAAGGCCAAGGCGGCGACCTTCATCGAGGACGGCAAGGCCAACGTGACCGCCCTGCGAGAGCTGATCAACACCTGGAACCAGGCCGGCGACGCGGCTCGGCCGGTGTTCTTGCTCCAGCAGTTCGACACGATCCTGGAGGCCATGATGTCCACGGTCCAGGAGATCGAGATCGGCAAGATCACCGTGATCGATGCCCAGTTGGAGAACGTCGATCGGGCCGGCACGGCGCCGCTGAAGGCGGCCAGTGGGTCGGAGCAGATCAAGGAGACGCTGGGGTTGGATTTGCCCCGGTTGTTGCAGGGGCTCTCGGCGTTGCAGGAGCAGAAGTAGGCGGGGTTTGCGGCGGGTCATTTCCGAGCATAGTACATGGCTCCCACGGTCTACCCCGGGCCAAGGCCACTCGAACCGGATCGTGGGGGTACGGAGTACTGGCGTCGATTTTTTTGGAGTCACGACGGTCTATGACGTGGCGTCGGGGTCGGCGGCATAAATCGTGGCGTCGGGGTTGGCGGCGAAGGACATCGGAACGTCGGGGGTGCGCGGCCAAGGGAATCGTGGCGTCGGGGTTCGCGACGAAGGACATCGGAACATCGGGGTTCGCGGCCAAGGAAATCGTGGCGTCGGGGTTCGCGGCCAAGGAAATCGTGGCGTCAGGGTTCGCGGTGGTATCGATCGTGGCGTCGGGGTTCGCGGTGGTATCGATCGTGGCGTCGGGGTTCGCGGCCAAGGAAATCGTGGCGTCGGGGTTCGCGGTGGTATCGATCGTGGCGTCGG
>SKON01000104.1 GCA_007120035.1 Myxococcales bacterium | reverse complement strand
GGAGAGCCAACAAGGAGAGTATCGATGACGCCCGAAGGGATTGAGCTGCTCGAAAAAGAGATCGAGTACCACGGGGAGGGGATCTCCGTACGGGAACTGGAGGGCACGATACACTCCGAGCGCCGGCTGCAGGACGATCAGGTCAGTGAACTGCAGACTCTCCGGCAACGGAACGAGGAGCTGCAGTCGAACCTGGCCGGTGAAATGGAGCGCCTGCGGGAGCTCTCGGATCATCTGGAGCGGGAGCGGGAGCGCGGGGGCCTGATGACGGGCCTGCGTGGGGTCTTCAGCCGGTTGCCCTGGTTTCAGGGGCGGATGATCACCCGGCACTCCATCGAAGAGATGCTCCGGGCCCAGTACGAGCTGAGCGCCGTGCGGGTCCGGGAGGCTGCCGAGTTTGCCGACCGCCTGGAGGTGGCGCGGGTGAACCTCTTCGACGAGATCGACCGCCTGAATCAGCGGGTGATCGAGTCGGCGAAGAACGAAGAGCTCGCCACCGCGCATATCGATCAGGTGCAGCAGTTGCGGTTGCGGCTCGAGTCGGCGCGGGATCGGGCGGAGCCCGGCTCGGCGGAGGCTCGTCAGCTCCAGGCTCATGTGGACAGCGCGACGAGGGTGATCGCCCGTCATACGGGCCTGCTGAAGCTCTACAACACCGCCGAGGACCGCCTGGGACGCCTGACCCAGAACACCCGGCAGCTCGCCGAGACCATCGCCTATCTGCGAAATGACATCCTGCTCTACGTCACGGCGGCCAGTGAACAGCTCGACGTGATCGCCGGCCAGATCCAGGCCATCGGCGCCGCGGCCGACGCGGCTGTGGTGATGCTGGAGCTGAAGCACTCCCTGGAGGCGCTGACGGAGGCGGTGAACCACACCAGCCGGTTCGTCACGGAGACCCAGAGTTACTTCCGCCAGAACGTGGATCAGATGGTGGAGGAGCTCACCCTCTACGATGACCAGACCGTGGCGGCCTTCGAGGAGAACATCACCTTCAACCAGATCATGGACGAGGTGAATAACTCTGACGTCCTCTCCGACGCCCTGGCGATGGAGATCGACGCCCTGGCACACAAGGCGAAAGAAGAAGCCGAGGTTCATCAAAAGGTAGTGCTGGAGCACGTCCATGAGTCTTGAGGGAGATCAGAGAGATCAGACAGGAGCGATTCGATCGGTGGCCCTCACCGGGGAGGCCGAGAAGAGCTATCTCCAGCGGATGTTGGGTACGATCCGGGCGGCCCGGCTCAACGATCAGTACTGCGAAGCCCGGCGCCTAGGGGCCCATATGCGTGCCATGAGCCCCGAGGTCCACCGGGGACTCTACGATGGGTTGCAGGTGAACCTGGAGAGCGGCTTGCCGACCTATCGGGAGTGGACCCGGGTTCAGACCGACGTGAGCATCGCCGTGGAGCAGCTCAAGCAGCTCGGGGAGCGACGAGCCCTGGCGAAGCGGGCGGCCGAGAGCGACCACGAGATCCATCAGCAGCGACTGGATCGATACGACTACTTCGATGAGATCGCCGACGTGCGGCTGGCCCCCCTGGGGGCGATGGACGTGGCGCTGCGGCGGGTGGACGAGTCGCGGCAGGAGGCGGCGTTCTTCATCAACTTCGACAAGTTGGACGTGACGGGGATCTTCGTTCGGTTTCGGATCGCCCTGACCCAGCGGAATCAGGTGTGGAGCTCGTCGGCGGTGCGCCTCGACGAGGACACGGCGTCCTACACGGACGAGTTCAAGTCCATGATCTACCGGTTCAGCTCATTGGACGCGGAGTTTACCCTCACGAAGCTCGCGACCCTTCCCGGGGTGGACGTGCAGAGGCTGTCTCGGGGCACCGTGGGGCCCGTCTATTTTGGCGGCGATTTTCTGGAAGGCCAGGAGGTGCCCGAGCCCTTCGCCGATCTCGTGGGCGATGATCCGACGAAGTTCGTGGCCCTCTTCGGGTTGGAGCAGGCCGCCTCGGACATCAACGAGAGCCGCAACAACGATCCCGTGGGGGGCCTCTTCGAAGCGGAGATCTCGCGGGCCATGCGGGCCAACTACGCGCGGGCTCGCGAGACCATGGGCTACCGAGTGTTCAAAGATCGAAAGTTCGTGGTGTCCCGGGGACTGGAGGGTCCGCTCCGGGAGATCTGCGCGGCGATGAACACCCAGAACATCATCTACTCCATCTAAGGGAGCGATCCATGGAGACGACGGAAGACGCGGCGGTAGCAGTAGAGGACGCTCCGGCGGGGCTCTACGACGGCATCGTGGGGAACCTGGTGACCCAGTTTTCATCGGCCCTGGATTGCTTCCGGGAGCTGGTGCAGAACAGCATCGACGCCGGTACGCCCCGGGTCGACGTGTGGATGGAGTATCTCCCGGGGGAGGGCCATGATGGGACGATCGCCATCCACGTAGAGGACTTCGGGGAGGGGATGGATGAGGCGATCATCGACAACCAGTTCACCCAGCTCTTCGCGTCCACCAAAGACGACGATCTGACGAAGATCGGCAAGTTCGGGATCGGGTTCGTGTCGGTGTTCGCCATGAATCCCCGGGCCGTGCTGGTCCACACCGGTCGAAGCGGGGAGTACTGGGAGGTCCTCTTTCACGAAGATCGGTCGTTCTCCAAGACCCGGGTGGACAACCCCGTGGAGGGCACACAGATCACCCTCTTTCTGTCCGGGGAGTATCACCGGTACCAGCAGTTGGCCGAGGAGATCCCGGCGACTTTGACCCACTGGTGCAGTCACTCCGAGGTGGAGGTGACCTTCGAGGATCGGTCCAATAACGAGGACTTCGCGCCGCCCCAGACGATCAACCAGCCCTTCGAGGTGGAAGGGGTGTGCCTGACAAAGGTGGAGCACCAGGGCACGGAGATCGTCCTGGCCTACTCGGAGACCCCGATCTTCGGGTTCTACAACCGGGGGCTGACGCTGGCGCTCTCGGACATCGCCGAGAACGTGATCGATGGGACGCGGCGAAGCCGGTACGAGTTTATCGCCTTCAAGATCTTGAGCCGGTACCTGGCCCACACCCTGGCACGGGACTCCGTGGTTCACGACGAGCAGTATGAGCGGGCCATGGAGCTCTTGGCGGAGGCCGCCAACGGGCCTCTCTTGGACGCGCTGGTGGAGAAGCTCGAGGCGCTGGTGGCGGAGCCGAGCTGGGATATGTTGCAGCGCCAGGAGTATTTTCGGCTCATGGCGTTTTTGAGCACCGAGCCCATCGACGAGCTGGTGAAGCGCCGGGATCGGAAGATCTTCCGGACCTTCGTCGGAGAGCCCCGAACCCTCGATGAGATCCGGGAGGAGATCGTCTCGGAGCAGCGATGTCTGATCTCCGACGAGATCTCGGATCTGATCGAGGTCCTGGGCAAAGAGGGCATCCCCGTGATGGTGGGGCTCGGCGGGGGCCGTCATCGGTGCCCGGTGTCGCGAACGGTGATCCGAGCGGTGACCCATATGGCGGAGCGGACCGCCCGGGGGGTGGTCCGTCGGGGGATGGAGTTCATGAAGGGGTTCATCTGGGATGACGTGGAGGCGACGACGCCTCGAATCGTCCGGGAGGCGTTGCAGCGTCCCGAAGCGGTGTACCTGCCGATGAGCATCGACGCCGACCAGCGCCACCACGAGCTCTTGGCGGCCGCGCAGGGGTTGCTACGAGCGGCGGGGACGCCCTTTCGGCGGCTCGCCACCGGGGTGGTTACCTCTGACGGGGACAACCCCTTCTTCGTGGTCGCCCCCCGGGCCCGGGCGTTGATGGCTCGGCCTCAGGGCAACCTCACGGAGGCTCGAAGGGCCCGGTTGGAGGCGGTGGTGAACCGGGAGCACCCACAGTTTCACCGGATCCTGGCAGCCTATCGTCAGGATCGGGCGCTGGGGGCCTATCTTTTGGCCCGGGGCCTCTTGTTGAACGAAGACTTCATGTTGGAGGCCGAGCGAAAGCTTATGGAGGCCGCCCTGCCGGAGCAGGTCAAACAATACAGCTAAGCCGCAAGGGAGCAGCTCATGTCATCCATCGATGAGATCATCGCCCGGAGCCGACAACCCGGGACGTTTACGGAGCGGCGGACCTTCACGGTGGCCCGGGGCCGGGCGATCCAGAAGATGCGGGAGTTCGCCCTGGTCGACCCCCATTACTACATCCTGGAGTTGATCCAGTCCGCCGTGTCCAACGGCGCGACCTTCATCGACATCCAGTGCGACCGCACGACGACGAGCCTGTCGTATACGGGGGGATCGTTCCACGAGGCCGAGCTGGCACAGCTCTTCGACTTCCTCTTCGCGTCCAAGGATGACGTGGAGCACGGACCGCTGCGGCTTCTGGCGCTGGGCGTCAACGCCCTGATGAACTTCGAGCCCGACGAGATCGTGATCGAGACCGGCGACGGGACCCATAAAGGGACGACCCGGATCGAGATCCGGGGGGCCGACGACGTGGTCGAGGTGGGACGTCCCGAGGCGGCGCTGAACGGGACCTACCTTCGGGCCACGGGACTGAGCCGCCGCAAGGCTGCTCGCCGCAGCTCCCTGATCAGCATCGATGGCCATCCCCCGGAGTACAACGCCGTGGAGAGCCGGTGTCTGGTGGCGCCCGTGCCGATCCTCTTCAACCACGACCCCCTCTTCGGGTACTCCCGGCAGAGGACGCCCCAGTCGATGTGGGGCTTGAGAAACGAGCTCTCCTTCGACGAGGGCGATCTCTACGGAGCTATCGGGATCAGCCAGCGGCGAACCGGTGCGGTGTTCCGGCTGGTCACCCAGGGGGTGTGGATCGAGTCGGCCCGGCGAGGAATCCCGCTCTCCGGCGGGTCCGTGGCGAACGATATCGGGGGGGTGATCAGCTTTGATCGGCTCCGCAAGACCGCTGACCACAGCTCCATCGTTCAGGACGAGATCTATGAGGAGATGTGGTTGCGGCTTCGGCCCTATGTGAATCGGCTCAAAGGTCAGAGCGGTGACGAGACCGGGTTTGATGTGGCGAACCTGGATGGGGAGGCTCTGGAGCCTCGGGAGATCATGGAGATCCTGCGAGGTAACTCTCGGGTGGTGATGGTCTCCAAGGGTCGGTTGGGGGGGGACGATGTACGAGCCTGGGATGGCGATCGGGTAGATTTGACGCGGAGGATTGGGGAGTCGTTGAGGGCGCCCGTGCTGGCCGTTCGGCGGTCCGATCTCTCGGTGCTGCGGAACCTGGCCGGGGTAAACGTTGAGATCGTGCAGCCCCGGTTGGATCACGAGGGAAGCGTGAAATTCTATCTAAGCGAGCCCGCCGGGATCCCCCCACACCCCTGGCTGATCTCGCCGGAAGAGGTGGGCAAGGCGACGCTGCTGGACGTGGCGGGGGCGCTGCCGCTGCCGTCGGGGGCCCGGGCCCCGGAGGTCGAGGAGGACGAGAAGGGCAACCCGGCGTCGAAGAAGGAGCTCGAGGATATCCTGAAGGCGGCGTTTCTGCTGGGAGAGCAGGGCCAACTCAAGGAAGGGCTCCTGAATTGGAAGGCTCGACGCCTGGATCCCCGCGGGGAGAGTCTGACGGCTCGGCTCTACAGCCCCGAGGAGTCGGAGGTGATGGCCGACGGCACCAACCTGGAGGTGCGGGCCGTGGACCGGACCGTGTGGTCCGGGACTCATGACGGGATCACCCCGGGACAGCTGCTGATCGTCAATATCTCGGACGTGGCGCCTTCGGCGTTGAAGCGACGCCTCGGAGACGACGGACCGACCGTGGCGGAGGTCCTCTCGGGAGCGCTCGTGGAGAAGTGCATCGG
>SKON01000208.1 GCA_007120035.1 Myxococcales bacterium | reverse complement strand
GGAGAAGTCCGTGCGGGTGGGGGGGATGTCCTGGGGGGCTTCGGTGGGGGCGGGGGCCATGTCGACGAAGGCGTCGAGGAAGGGGCGGACGCCAAAGTTGGTCATGGCGGAGCCGAAGAAGAGGGGGGTGAGCTCTCCGGCGCGGACGCGGTCGAGGTCGAAGGGGTCGCCGGCGATGTCGAGGAGCTCGATGTCTTCCAGGAGTTGTTCGTAGCGCTCGGTACCGAGGAGCTTCGGCGCCTGGGGATCGTCGGTGGAGAGACGCTGTTCTTCGAGGATGGATTCGCCGTGGCGGCCTTCGGAGTCGAAGAGGATGATCTCGTCGTTGAGGCGGTCGTAGACGCCCTTGAAGTCGCGCCCCATGCCGATAGGCCAGTTGATGGGGCAGGAGCGGATGCCCAGGATTTCTTCGAGCTCTTCCATGAGTTCAAGGGGAGGGCGTCCGAAGCGGTCCATCTTGTTGACGAAGGTGAAGATGGGCATCTTTCGCATGGCGCAGACCTTAAAGAGCTTGATGGTCTGCGGCTCGACGCCCTTGGCGACGTCGACGAGCATCACAGCGCTGTCGGCGGCGGCCAGGGTGCGGTAGGTGTCCTCGCTGAAGTCGGCGTGACCGGGGGTGTCGAGGAGGTTGATCGCGAACTGGTGGTAGGGGAATTGGAGGACCGAGGAGGTGACGGAGATGCCCCGCTGTTTCTCGAGCTCCATCCAGTCGGAGACAGCGTGCTTGGCGGCCCGTCGGCTTTTGACGCTTCCGGCGAGGTGAATGGCTCCGCCGTAGAGAAGGAGCTTCTCGGTGAGGGTGGTCTTGCCAGCGTCGGGGTGGCTGATGATGGCGAAGGTGCGGCGGCGGGCGACTTCGCGTTCGATTTGTTGGGGAGAGAGGGTCATGGGTCGGTCCGTTGCAGGGGTGAAGACGGCGGGAGGATAGATGGGGGCGAGGAGTTCGACAAGGGCGCAGGGTGGCGCAGAAACGTTCGACCCGGAGTGCGACATGTTGGGGGTATTGTAGGGGGAGCGGGAAGTGGGGAGGTATTGTGGAGTCGGAGTCTAGGGAGGGCGCAGAGCGGCGCAGAAATGTTCGACCCGGAGTGCGACATGTTGGGGGGATGGGTGGGGGATCGGTGTTTTGGTGGCGAGGGTTTGCTACACTCGAGGTGGTGTGCAGGTTCCTTGTCGAGCGCGGGTGTGACTAGAACGGCGGAGTCATTCGATTGAAGAGTCTACGGGTGTTGATCGTGGTGCTGGGGGTAGTGCTGGGGAGCGGGTGCGCATCGACGGGTTCGGTGAGCGAGGAGGAGGCGCCGGTGGAGCGGGACGTGACCGGGGAGGAGGAGGTGACGGCAGCGGTGGACTTCTTGGCGGCTCCGGAGGGGTTTACGCCGGCCCGGGTGTTGGGCGTGGGTCCGACGCCGAGTGGAGCTGTGGTGATGTTGGGAGCGATTGATCGGGGAATGCTGCTGCCGATCTTTATCAGTCCGGGTCAGGCGTTGACGATTGAGCTGCGGTTGGATGGGGAGGAGTTTGCGCGGCCGCTGACCCACGATTTGTTGGAGGAGATCTTGGGGCGCCTGGGGGGCACGATCGGGAAGGTGCAGATCGATGGGTTGGAGGGGACAACGTTTCACGCGACGATCTTTGTGGTCACGGCGGAAGGTGTGGTGGAGATCGATGCGAGGCCTTCTGATGCGATCGCGTTGGCGGCGGGGAGGGAGATTCCGATCTTTATCTCCGAGGAGGTGCTGGAGAAGTCGGGTCTGACGGAAGATGACATTCATGAGATGCGTCCGCCGGAAGCGGAGGACGAAACGCCGACGATGTATCTGTAGAGGTGAGTATGGGTCGTTTGTGGTGGGTGGTTGTGGCGTTGGTGGCGTTGGTGGTGGGGTGCCAGTCGACGGATTCGGGGCGCACCGAGGCGTCGGAGTTCGATGCGGACCAGGGAGCGGTGGGGCTTGCGACGTTCGCGGGAGGGTGCTTCTGGTGTATGCAGCCGCCCTTTGATCGGACCGAGGGGGTGTTGTCGACGACTGTGGGGTACACGGGGGGGACGGAGGAGAATCCGGTGTATGAGGAGGTCGCGGGGGGACAGACATCGCATGTGGAGGCTGTGGAGGTGAGGTTTGATCCGGAGCTGGTCACCTACGAGGAGCTTCTGGAGGTGTTCTGGCGGAGTATCGATCCTACCGATGACGGGGGGCAGTTCGCCGATCGAGGAGCTCATTATCGGACGGCGATCTTTTACCACGATGAAGAGCAGCGAGAGGTGGCGGAGGCGTCCCGGGAAGCGATGGATCGTGACGGGCCGTTTGAGGAGCCAATCGTTACTGAGATCCGCCCGGCGAGCACGTTTTGGGTTGGTGAAGAGTATCACCAAGACTACTATTTGAAGAATCCGAGCCACTATCAGGCGTATTACGCGGGGTCGGGTCGGAAGGGATTTTTGGAGGAGACCTGGGGGGATGATCTCCCCTGAGGTTACTCGTGGTCCATGTCGACGACGAGGACGGGGACGTGGGCTTTGCGGACGACCCGTTCGGTGACGCTGCCGAGGAGGACGCGGGAGACGCCGGAGCGGCCGTGACAGGCCATGACGATGAGCTTGATGCCGTGCTCGTCGGCGTATTTGACGATCTTCTTGTGGGGGATCCCGGCGACGATGGTCTCGACGACTTGAAGGCCCTCGGCGCGAGCGTGGTCTGCGATCCGGGCAGTGGATTCTTCGGCGATCTTTTTGAGCTCGTCCATTTCGCCGAAGCGGCCTTCTCGGATGCGCTGGACTTGCTCGGAGCCGAGGCTGAGGTCGACGGCGTCGGTGTCGACGACGAAGATCACATGGAGTTCGGCGCCATATCGTTTGGCGATGTCCACGGCGTGGGGGGTGGCGATTTCGGCGCCCGTGCTACCGTCGGTGGGGACCAGGATCTTGTCATACATGGGGTTCTCCTCAGGATTCTTCGGTGGGTTCGGCGCGGACTTCGGGTTGGGGGCTGTGGCATTGCCGTACGATTCGCTTGACTTCCTGGGGCGGATCATCGGTGAAGCGAGAGACGACGATGATCACGGCGAAGACCAGAGGCACGCCGATGAGGGCTGATGAGGTGGGGGGGAGGACCTGGGCGAGCCCGGGCCAGAGAGCGTGACCATCGAGGGCGTCGATGTAGCGTGGGAGGGTGGTGTTCAGGATGGCGCCGACGGAGATGACCATGCCGGTGATCATGCCGGCGAGGGCGCCTTCTCGGGTGGCGTTCTCCCACCATAGGCCGAGGAAGAAGACGGGGAAGAAGACACAGGCGGCGATGGCGAAAGACATAGCGACCAGCTCGCCGATGAGGGCCGGTGGGTTGAGGGCGACGATGGTGACGACGATACCGATGGCGAGGATGGTGCCGCGGCCGACGTTGAGTTGCTCTCGCTGGGTGGCGTCGGCTTTGTAGAGGTTGGTGTAGATGTCGTGTGCGGCGGCGGATGAGGCGGAGATGAAGAGGCCAGCTGTGGTGGCGAGAGCGGCGGCGACGGCGCCGGAGGCGACGATGCCGACGAGCCAGTCGGGGAGGTCTGCGAGCTGGGCGGTGAGGGCGACCAGGGCGTCGGCGTCGGCGCCGGGCATGGACATGAAGGTGGCGGCTTCGCCGAGGGTGACGGCGGTGTCCGTGTCTTGAACGGGATTGGTGTAGAGGAGGCCGCCGAAGACGGCGTAGGCAGCGGTGCCCCAGTAGAGGAGGCAGATGAAGAGGAGGCCCCAGACTGTGGACCACCGTGCGGTGCGTTCATTGTCGACGGTGTAGAAGCGGACCAGGACGTGGGGAAGGCCGCAGGTGCCGAGGATCAGGCTGACGGCGAGCGCGCACCAGAGATAGAAGCTGCCATTGGCGAAGGGTTCGGCGAAGTGGCGATCGACCTCGTCGATGAGCTCAGCCATCTGGGGGCCGATCTCGAGGTATGGGAAGAACGTGGACCATCCCTGGGTCCAGCCGACGGCGTAGAGACCGACCATGAACGCGAGGATGAGGATCACGTACTGGACGGTCATGTTTTTGGTGGCTCCGAGCATCCCGGAGAGGGCGACGTACCCGATGGTGACGCCCATGAAGAGGATAACCCCTGCTTCGTAGGAGATGCCCAGGATGTACTGGGCCATCAGCCCCATGCCGCTTCCCTGACCGATGGCGTAGACAAAGGCAATGATCAGGGTGGTGGCGGCGGCCAGACCGCGGGCTTTGGAAGAGTAGAACCGATCGCCGATGAAGTCCGGGGCGGTGTATTTTCCGAAGCGACGAAACTGGGAGGCCATGAAGATAAGGAGGATGAAGTACCCGGCGGTCCATCCTACGACGTAGGCCAGCCCGTAGTAGCCGAGGGTGGCGATCAGAGCAGCGACCCCGAGATAGGAGGCGGCGCTCATCCAGTTGGCGCCGATGGCCATACCGTTTTCCAAAGGGCCGATGGAGCGACCGGCGACCCAGAGGTCGTCGACTTCGGCGACGCGGAAGAACCAGCCCACGCCGAGGAAGATCACCATCATCAGGATGACGGTGAGGGCCGGGAACCACTTAAATCCAGGGTCGAGAGCCGTCTGGTAGGCGAGGACCATGGGAATGGATTCGATCATCGCTGATCCTCGGGGGAGTCATGACTGACGCCGTACACTCGATCTAGGTGATCTCGGTACCGGGCGTAGACGCCGGCTAAGACCAGGGCTGCGCCGGGGGCGACCATGGCGGTTAAGAAGAAGTTGAGAGGGAATCCGCCGAGGACTCTGGTCTCGGTCATGGCCTCGGGAGCGAAGTAGCTCGCGATGACCGGGCCGAAGACGAAGAGGATCCAGAGCCCGAAGAGGATGAACATCATCCTCAGGTTGTCTCTCATGAAGGGAGTGGAGGGGCGGAAGATATTTACTTCGCGTTCCAGGTAGTCGACGTCTTCATCAGCCATGATGGGCTCCGTATCAGCAGGAGAGGGTACTATGGCAGGGGAGTGCGGGGTGGGGCAACCCGAGGGGCAGACTTGGGGCCAGATTGTCGGACTCCGGGTGTGACGATCTGGTGCGCCGGGTGTGACGATCGGTGCGCCTGGTGTGGAGATCAGCCCAATGCAAGGGGAGCGTAGGAAGGACATGCCGAGGAGGTAGATCTGGTGCCGGATTGTCGGACTCCGGGTGTAACGATCGGCAGGGTAGGTGGGGCGATCCGGTGGTGAAGGTCCGGTTGAATTTGGTGGGGGTTGACTGGAGGAGGTGAGTTGTTTATCGTTTTATTGATCGTTGAAGTGAGGTGAGTGTGAGAGAGGAAGAGAACATCGGATGTGGGCATGAGCATGAGGCTCATGAGCACGAACTGCGGCCTGCTGGGGTAGTGGAGCGGGCGGCGGCGATGGCCTCAGCGATGGGGGACATTCGGCGGTTGAGGTTGTTGGAGCTGTTGTTTGATGGCCGGCACTGTGTGTCGGAGTTGGCGGAGGAGATGGGGGACTCGATGTCGGCGATTTCGCAGCGGTTGAAGATCTTGCACGGGGCCCGATTGGTGAGCCGCGAGAGGGATGGGAAGCACGTGTACTACAGCCTGTCCGACGATCATGTGCGGACGATAATTGGACAACTATTCCTTCACTCAGCGGAGTGAAGGGTCACGAGGAGGAAAGACATGGGTTGCAATCAGCATGAGAATCACGATCACGAACATGGACCGGATTGTGGGCATACGGCGATTCGGCACGACGGTCATGTGGACTATCTCCATGACGGCCACTTGCACCATCCCCATGGGGATCACTACGACGAGCACGTGTTGCCGGTGAACGATGAGAACCCGGCGCGGTGTACGGGAGGGCATGAATGCGACGGCCATGCCGACGATCATGTGCATGGTCCCGGGTGTGGACATGAGGCGGTGCCTCATGGAGACCACATCTGTTATCTGGTAGACGGCCACCTGCATTATCCCCATGGAGATCATTGCGATCATCATGGGGAGGTCGAGGTGGTGTCGTAGGTCAGGGGTTCTCCGGGGGGAGGATCGAAGACCACTCGTACCGTTCGGCGAGCCAGAGGAGGGTGGGGAGGACGAGGATAGTGGCGAGGAAGGTGCAGGCCAGGCCGGTGATGGCGAGGTAGCCGATGGATTGGAGGCCGGCGTAGTTGGTGATGGCCAGACCACCGAAGCCGATGATGGAGGTGACGGTGGTCATGCCGACAGCGCTGCCGACGTGGTAGCTGACCTGAAGGAGGGAGCCGCGTCCACGGTCGAGGAATCGGTGGTAGAAGTGAACGCCGTCGTCGATGCCGATGCCGATGACGACGGGGAGGATGATCACGTTAAAGAAGTCGAGTTTGATGCCGAACCAGGCGCAGAATCCGAGCATCCAGATGGTACCGACGATGAGGGGGACGAGAGCGACGAGAGCTCGCAGGGGGCTGCGGAAGAAGAGGACGAGGAGGAGGAAGACGATCCCGAGGGCGATGCCGAGCATCCGGGAGCCGTCGTGGCGGATCTCGTCAAGCATGGCGGTGTAGATGTAGGATTGGCTGCCGATGCGGACGTCGACGCCGGTCTCGGCGGTGGCGTCCTGGACTTCGCCGAGGAACCGGCGGGCCTGAGAGCCGATCATGTGGTCGATGGCTTCGTTGACGTAGATCAGATACTCGAAGGCGAAGTCTTCACCGGGGGCGGGTTCGCGAGCCGCAGGGCCGGCTTCGCGGAAGAGGCGTTTGGTCCAAGGGGGCATGTCGTAGACGGTGACGGTGTCGACGTCGAGGAGGGTCCGGAGGTCTTCGAGTTGCTCGCGGCGCTCATCGCTGAGGAAGCTGAGGTCTTCGGTGTCGAGGGTGTGGCGGATGGCGCGGATTTCTTCGAGTCGGGCGGCCTGCTCTTCGTCGGTACCGGGGAGGAAGGCGTGGATGGAGGCAAGGGAGCGGACCGTCTCGAGGCCTCCTTCATTGTAGATGTCGGACATATGACGGTAGACCTGGAGGGCGTCGTCGGGGTCGTCCATGAGGAGCAGGGTAGGTGTGGAGGAGTGCTGTCCGCTGAGGGCGCTGGTGTATTTTGCGCCGACGCTGTGTTGCTCGCGGTCGGGGACGAAGGAGTCGGGGTCGACCTCTTCGCGGATGGCGCGGGCCTGTTCGTAAACGGAGCGGGCGGCGCGGCGGCCGGCGCGCTCGGTGAGGCGGAGTTGTTCCTCCTCGGAGGTTTCGGTGGTGCGGGTCCAGGGGGGCTCGACCTCGGCGATTTTGCGGAAGTTCTCCTCGAAGTAGATGTTCGGGATCTGGGTGATGGCGACGCCGAGGAGGAGGGCGCTGAAGATCAGCAGTGGTGGTGAGATTTTGCCGAGGAGATCGTAGGTCCACCAGGAGTCCATGTTGAGGAGGCGGCGGGCGGTGAGGGCTTCGCGAGGTTCGTGGGGGAGGAATCTCTGGAAGGTGAGGATCATCGCCGGGAGGACGAGGACCATGGAGACGATGGTCATTAAGACCCCGGCGGCGGCGACCTGGCCGAACTGGCTGAGGCCGCGGAATTGGGCGAAGGAGAGGACTACGAAGGTGGCGAAGGTGGTGGATGCGCCCATGACGGTGGCACGGCCGACGGAGTTGTAGCAGGTGACCAGAGAGTCCAGGGGGCTGTGTCCCTCGAGGCGTTCGCGGTCGTAGCCATTGAGGAGGTGGATGCTGAAGTCGATCCCGAGGCCGAGGAGGATGGCGAAGATGAAGACCGAGATGGTGGTGAGTTCGCCGAAGAAGGCGAAGGCGGCGGCGAGGGTCCAGAGGACGGCCATGATCAGGGGGACGAGGACCAGGAAGATCGCGCGCACACGTCGGAAGTAGAGGGCGATAACAAAGAGGAGGCCGAGGATGGTGAAGACAGCAGAGGTCTGAATGTCGTCGACGATGGAGGTGTATTCGGCTTGCCGGTGGACGAGGCCACCGCCGAAGGCGAGCTCCATGTCGGGGTGGAAGCTGTTGGGATCAAGGTCTTCACCGATCTGGCGGACTCGATCGAGGAGGCGATTGGTGGCGGCGAGGTCGGTGGAGGTTTCGACGAAGCGAACGACGATGGTGAGGGAGTAGCCGTCGTCGGCGACGAGGTATTCTTTGTAGTCCTGGTGAGCGAGCTCTTCGTAGCGTTCATCGATCTCGGAGGTGTCGATGAAGGTGTCCGATTCGGGTTGGTTGCGGCGTCGGAGGGGGACGAAGAGGGGGTTTTGCTCGCGTCGTTCCTGGCGGATTCGGTCTTTGACGCGCTGGTGGATCTCCTGAAGGTCCTCGACATCGACGTAGAGGAGGCGGTGGTCCTCGAAGAAGGCCTTATCGTTATGGAAGTGAGCGAGGGCGATCTCGGGCTGTTCGCGGAGGGCGTCGGCGTATTGGTGGGCGAAGGCGAGGTTCTGGTCGCCGTCGGGGGAGTCGACGACGATGAAGAGAGAGGAGCCGGAGCCGACGCGTTGGCCGACTTCATCCATGGCTTTGGCGGCGGCGGAGTTGGCCGGGAGGAGCTCCTTGAAGTCGCTGTTGATGTTCCACTGTGTAGCGATGGTGAAGATGGCCAGGGCAGTCAGGGCGAAGGCGACGACGGTGATAGCGAGGAAGTGCTTGCCGACGAGGTTTCGAATCAATCCATCCATCGATGTTCCCTGGAAGCGAGGGGAGGAGCCGGGGAGAGTTTTACCACAAGGCAGGAGGGGAGAAAACGCGGGGTGAGTGAAGGGTAGATCCGTGTTATGGCGAGTTCATGAAGAGGAGCCAGACAGACGCGACGGTGATGATCGATGCCCGATACCTGAACGGAAAGGAGAGCGGGATCGGGCGGTATACGAGGCAGTTGATCCGATGGTTGTTGGAGATCGATGAGGGGTTGCAGCTGCGGCTGGTGACGCATCGGGGGTGCCCGGAGCCGGTGAAGGATCGGCGGGTGCGGTGTGAGGTGTACGGGGGGCCTGCGAACTCGTTTCGGACGCGGTGTGGACTGTCGCGGGCGGTGGATTTTCGGGGGGTAGATCTCTTTCATTCGCCGTTTAATTTGTTGCCGGCGGATCTCCCGGTGCCGGGGGTGTTCACGTTGCACGATATCATGTGGTTGATGGATCCGGGGTTGTGTACGGGGGTGAGGTGGAGACGGTGGGTGACGGGGAGTTTCTATGGGGCGATGATCCCGCGGAGTGTGAGGGAGGCGGCTCGAGTACTGACGGTGTCGGAGAGTTCGGCGAGGGATATCGAGGGGTGGTTCCCGGATGTGGAGGGGAGGGTTCGGGTAGCGAAGAACGGAGTGGATCGGGAGTTTTCGCCGATGAGGCCGGAGGAAGCATGGCCGAGGTTGTCGCGGTGGATGGGGCCGAGGACGCCCTTTGTGTTGGTGGTAGGGCAGGGGGCGCCGTACAAGAATCACGAGGGGGCGGTGCGGGGATTCTTGGAGGCCTTTGGAGACGTGCCTGAGGTGCGTCTGGTGTTGGTGCGGCGGCTGTATTCGAAGATGAGGGGGGAGCTGGGTGAGTTGCTGCGGGATCCTCGATTGGCGGGGCGGGTGGTGGGGCTACCGTATGTGGGGCTGGAGGAGCTACGAGCGCTGTACTCAATGGCGTTGGCGTTGGTCTTTGTGTCGAAGTACGAGGGGTTCGGGTTGCCGGCGTTGGAGGCGATGGCGAGCGGGACCTGTGTGGTGGCGAGCGATCGGGGAGCGCCGGCGGAGATCTGTGGGGAGGGAGCGGTGCTGGTGGACCCCGAGGATCCTGTGGAGGTCGGTGAAGGGTTGCGGAGGATCTGGGAGAACGAGAAGTGGCGAGAGGAGCAGGTTCGGCGGGGCATGGAGAGGTCGAAGAGGTACGGGTGGGAGGAGTGCGCGAGGGAGGTGTTAAGCGTGTATCGAGAGGTCTTGGAGGAGAGGAAATATTGATGGTGCCGAGTCAGAGTGGATCAGGTATTATTGGGGTGGGAAGCAGATGAGGGTGCCAGTGGTCGGGACAGAGGAATGAGGTGGTGATGAGGGAAACGCTCGAGAACGTTCGTTACCCGAGGTTGATGGTGGTGGCGTTCATCGCGATCAACCTGATGATTGGGATGGGGGTGTTGTATGTGAAGAAGGCCCACCATTGGGAACAGGGGTGTGATGGATCCCAGACGGTGTTGGTGGTCGTCTCCGGAGAGGATATGAGGTCCGGGGAGTTTTTGGATCCGGAGAAGGTGAAGGCGCGAGTGGTTCCGAGGAGCGAGGCAAGGGATATGATCCTCTTGGAAGACCTTCCCAGGTATCAGGGGAGTGTGTTGATGAAGGGGGTCGAAGCCCATGAGCCGATTCGGCCATCGGGGGTCAAGTTTATGGATCGCAGCCCGTTGCGGCCGGACGCATTGATGGGCCACGTGCTGTACCGGTTGTATTCGGGGGACGGGCTGTTCTAAGCGGCCCCGGCTAGATGGCTCGGATCTACGTAGACGCGAGAAATATAAAAGGGGAACCGTCGGGAGTGGGGCGCTATGCGTCGTCGCTGATCCCGGAGTTGTGTCGTCAGACGGGGCATGAGGTGGTGGTGATTCGGCATGGTTCGAATCGGCGGCCGCTGGTGGAAGGAGAGCAGGGGTGGGAAGAGATCTTCGTGGAGGGGGAGATCGACGATCTGAAGGGGTGGTTGCTGGGCCATCGGGTGTTGGAGGCGGCGTTCGCCAGGGGAGGGAGGCCGGATTTGTACCATTCGCTCTTTCATGTGGTCCCGCGGAAGGTACGGAGGGCGATTGGGGAGGCGGGGTTGGTGACGACGGCGCACGACTTCTTATGGATCGATGAGGCGGATGCATCGCAGGGGACGTACTGGAAGGCCCGGGGGATCGAGGTGTTTGCGAAGAGGGCGATACCACAGGCGTTACGAGAGTCGAATAGGGTGATCGCGATCTCGGAGCCGACGCGGCGGCGGGCCCGGGCGTATGTGGACGATCAGAAGGTGGAGGTGATCTCTCACGGGGTGGACGCGGCGTTTTTCGAGGCCCCGGGTCCCTTGGAGGGGGAGTTTCGGGAGTTGGGTCGAAGGCCCTATGTGGTGGCGATAGGAAATAGCAAGGAGTACAAGAATCTGGGGGTGTTGGTGGGAGCGTTCGAGCGCTGGAGGGAGCAGGGGCGGGAGGTAGATCTGGTGCTGGTGGGGGACTGCGAGGGGCTGCACGGGCGGGTGTCGCAGGTGGAGGAGAGTGAGCGGATCACGGTAACGGGGTATGTCGATGATCAGCGGCTGCGGAGTTTGTTGGGGAACGCGGCGGTGTTTGCGTTTCCGTCGAAGGTAGAAGGGTTTGGGTTGCCTCTGTTGGAGGCGATGGCGATGGGGGTGCCGGTGATCTGCTCGGGGGTGGAGCCGATGGAGTCGATCGGTGGGCAGGCGGTGTTGTATTTCGATCCCGACGAGCCCGAGGAGGTGGCGCATCTTGTGGGTCGCCTGGTGGAGGACGGGTCGTTGCGACGGAGGATGGTGTCGCGAGGCCGTCGACGAGCCGAAGAGTTCCGGTGGGAGAAGACGGCGGGGGCGACGCTGCAGGTCTATGAGGCGGTGCTGGGCTCAGGGTCGATGGGCTTGCGGACGCCAAAGTAGTACATGACGAGGCCGCCGGAGACGAACATGATGAGGCTGTAGACGCCGCCGGGGACTGCCATATCGCCCTGTCGCAGGATAGATGTGGCGATAACGATGGCGAGTGTGCCGTTCTGGATACCGCTCTCGATGGAGATGGTGAGGGCCTGGGGGGCTTTGAGGGCCAGGAGGCGAGCGCTTCCGTAGCCGATGAGCATCATGATGAGGTTGAGGCCGATGGTGACGCTGCTGAGGTCGAGGAAATGCTCCTGGAGGACGTCGAGGTTTGCCAGGATCACGCCGAGAAGAATCACGACGAAGATGACAGCGGAGCCGATCCGAGCGGGCTTGTCGAGGCGGTCGGCGATGGCGGGTTTGAACCTGCGGATCAGCATGCCGATCGTGATGGGAAGAGCTGTGATGCCAGCGATCTGACCGATGGTCTGGCCGAGGGGGACCTCGACGGGGCCGGTAGACCCGGTGAACTGAAAGAATTCGAGGGAGAAGATCAGGATCAGGGGGATGGTAAAGATCACCACGGAGCCGCTGATGGCGGTGAGGGTGATGGAGAGGGCGGTATCACCGCGGGAGACGTAGGTGATGAGGTTGGAGGTCACGCCGCCGGGGCAACAGGCAATGAGCATCAGACCGACGGCCATGGCGGGGGTGAGGTTGAAGAGGATGGCCAGTCCGAGGGCTACGAGGGGGAGGAGCAGGAGCTGGTTGAAGAGCCCGACGGCGACGGCCTTGGGGTAGAGGACGACACGTTTGAAGTCGTCGACGACGAGAGAGAGCCCCACGCCAAGCATGATGATGAAGAGGGAGAGGGGGAGAACTACGCTGGTGAGAACGCTCTCTTCCATGGCGTTTCCTCAGAGGGGATCCGTGGGTTCGATGGAGGGATTATCGAACGGAACGGGGGATGGTGCAACCATCGGTGATGAAGGTGGGGGAGGGGCAGCAATGGCGGGGGAGATGTCAGGCCCGGAGTGCGACAAGGGGTAGGTGTGGTGGGGGGATCGGGGAGGTGGGGGGATCAGGGAGTGAGTTGGAGGACCGTGAGGGCGCGGAGCTCGCGTGCGGCGGTGTCGATGGAGAGGGAGTCGTGGGAGATGGAGCCGGAGCGGTCGCGGAGCTCGGCTTTGAGGCCGAGGCGAAGGGCGGTGTTGGGGATGGCGAGGGAGAGGGAGATCTGGTGGTGGAGGAGGCGGTCGGTGAGGGAGAGGTAGTCGTCGAGGTTGGGGCCGAAGCGCTCGGTGTCGTGGGAGTAGCGGTCGAGGGCGTCGATGGAGCGGGTCCAGTGGTGGTCGAAGGAGTAGTGGAGGCGGAAGGCGGCGAGGTCGGCGTGGAGGTGGAGGGCCTGGGAGAAGCCGTAGCCGTAGTAGTAGCCCCAGTCGTCGAGGACAGAGCGGTTGGGGTCGAGGCCGGAGGTCTGTCGGTAGTCGTCGAGGGCGAAGGAGTCGAAGTGCGAAAAGTCGGGGGTGAGGCGGTAGCGTAGGCGGAGGTCGAGGGGGCCGGTGAGGTAGGAGGTGATGAGGGAGAGTCCGGGGAGGTGGAGGAGGCCGTGACGGTCGCGGCGGTCGAAGTCGTGCTCGATGTGGCGGAAGCCCATGCCGAGGCCGGCGAAGGCGGAGTAGCCCTGGGGGTGGAGGTCGTCGGAGAGGTCTTGTCGGTACCAGCCGAGGAAGTCGAGGTAGCCGGTGAGGTGCCAGCCGTAGAAGCCGCGGTTTCCGGCGGCGATACGGGCGCCGAGCTCGGTGGAGAGGGGGCCGGTGAGGAAGTGGCGCTCCGTGGTGGGCTGGCGGTATCGGGGGAGGCGGACGAGTTCGGTGTCGAGGCGGAGTTCTGCGTCATAGCGGGGGGTGTCACGGGGCCCGGTGGCGAGGCCGAAGGAGGACTCGAGGAGGAAGGAAGAGTAGATGTCGGTGGGCCAACCGAGGTCGCCGCGGTCGCCGTAGTAGATGGGGCCGGTGCCGTCGAGGAGGTCGTTGAACTGCATAGGGGCGGAGAAGAGCCAGGAGAGAGCCTGGTTCAGCGGGGTGGGCTGGGCGCGGCGGAAGAAGTGGCCGAGTTGCATGTAGGCTTCGCCGAGGGGGATGCCGGCGATGCCGGTGAAGATGAGATCGTTGACGCTCATGACCTCGTGGTGCTCGATGACGGCCTCCCAGAAGAGGCTGGTGAGGTTGGCGGCGAGGATGGATTTCCAGATACCGAAGTGGTTGGATCTGGCGAGGATGTGGAAGCCGGCGCCGGCCATGGGGTGGAGGGGGCTGTTGAAGAAGAGGACGTTGTCGTCGAAGCGCCAGCCGCCGAAGTTTCGCCACTTGTCAGCCTGGGGTCGGAGGTCAGGCTCGTCGGAGTGGAGGCCGGTGAAGTCCCAGTCCCGGGTGTTGATGTCGGAGGAGGCGTGATACCACCAGGTGGCCCAGGCCATGGATTTGGCGAGGAGGAGGGTGGTGCGAAGACGGTAGGGGGGGCGGCCTGCGTAGTCGGGCTCGAGGGCGTTTCGGCCGAGGGTGTTTTGTTCGAGGGTGTGGATGGTCCAGGAGGCGCCTGTGTAGTGGTCGGAGAGATCGGAGGAGCGCTCAAGGACGACGTAGCCGGGGGTGTTGATGTCCCAGTCGGTGACGGTCAGGGAGAGTTGATGAGGTTCGGGTCGGTCGATCTGGATGTGGTAGCGGAAGTCGCCGGAGTGACGAGACTCGGAGAGTCGAAGGGAGTGTTCTGTGGAGTCGAGGTCGAGGCGGAGGCAGGGAGCGGTGAAGGTCTCGAGGAGACCGTCGCAGAACGAAGAGCCCCACGGGTCGGAGGTCTCGGCGACGGTGAAGAGGAGGGGCTTGGTCTCGGCAGCGTGAGCGGAGGAGAAGAGAAAGAAGGAGAGGAAGAGTATGGGAAGGAGGGAATACTTCATAGCGATTTCCTGACAAACGCAGAGGGCAACGAGAACCTAGCAAGAAGTAGGGAGGTTGCAAGCTGTGGCAAATTGACGCGTCTGAGGGGGAGGTTTGGCGAACGGGGAGGAGGGTGGCATAGTGAGGGGAGATTGGAAGAAGGAGGAGGAAGTGAGCGAACATCCGGGGAAGTTGCTGTGCCACCCGTGGATGGTGATGGCGGTGGCGGTGGTGGCGGTGAACGACCATGTGTTGAAGGGTTCGGGGTGGGTGCCGGGGTGGTTGACGGGGAAGGTGAGCGATGTGGCGGGGCTGTTTTTCTTTCCCGTGTTTTTGGCGGTGCTGCTGTGGATGGTGTTGGAGGCCCTGGGGTGGAGGCGGTGGGGGTTTCGGGCGTGTGTGGAGGTGGCGGCGGTCCTGACGGTGGTGGTGTTCGGGGCGATCAACCTGAGCGCGACGGCCAATGAGCTGGCGGGACAGGTGTGGGGAGTGTTCACGCTGGATCCGACGGATTTGCTGTGTCTGCCGATGGTAGCGGTGGGGCGAGCGTTCGCGTTGGGTCGGGTAAAAGAGGAGGTGAGAGAGAGTGGGCGACGGCGGGTGGGCTGGCGAGAGATGGTGGCGCTGTACCTGGTGGCGGTGGTGAGTGTGGCGACGTCGGCGCCGCCGTACGTGACGTTGTCGGGGTTTCCCCATTGGACGGTAGTGGAGCATCGGAAGGAGTGTCGGCAGTCGATGGAGGTGACCCATTGGATCCCGAGGTCAGGCAAGGAGGGGTTCGGGTTGTTGATGAGGTTTGATGATGGGCTGGGAGAGATCCGGAGGGTGGAGGTGGAGCGGGCCGTGGTGCATCTGCAGGAGTCGCTGGAGTCGCTTCATGGGTCGGTGCCGACGGTGGAAGCGAGACCGGTGGAGCCGGTGGAGATCGATGGGCGAGGGGCGGTGTATATTCCGTTTCTCTTCGACAACGAGGGGGCGTGGAACGAGGGGTTGAGGCGGGGGACGATCTATGTGGATCTGAGGATCGATGGGAGAGGAGAGCGATTTCGGTTCCAGGCGGAGCACCGATCGGCGGAGTTTTCGGTGCAGAAGGACCGGGAGATGGTGATGAGGGAGGTGGACGTCGATGGGGAGCGGCGGTGGATGGTACGAGATCCGGTGGAGAGGATCGGTGGATGCGGTTGGGAGGTGCCATGAGGAGGTGTTCGTGGTGGATGGTGGCGGTTCTGGGGATGTGGCAGGCGGGGTGCTTTACGTTTGCGTCGGAGTTGAACCGGCCAGGGTATGGAGACGTGGAGTTAGAGCCGGAGGAGATCGACGAGATCGTGGAGATCGTGGCCCGGGATCCGGGAGGAGAGTTTGTGGGGGTGTCGTTGCGGTCGGTGTTGGAGCTCGGGCAGGAGCGGGAGGAAGGGGAGGGGAGGTTTGCCCGGAGAGGGGGAGTGGAGTTGTGGGTGGGTCGGGGGGAGTTTGAGGATCGGTGGATGGTGGAGCGAGGATGGGGGTTACATGGGGTGGGGGCAGTGGTGGGGTGGTTGCCCTATTCGTCGACGAGCTCGACGAGCCGGTTGTATCTGGAGGTGGATTCGAGGCAGGTGTGGTTGGGGAGGATGTCGGCGGGGTGGAGCTACCAACCGGGAGAGAGGATACACGGGCCACAGGTGACGATGGGTGCGTTCGAGGTGGCCTATGGGAGGTGGGTGTGGGATGTGGGGCAGGGTTGGTCGCTGATGTTCGGTGTGTCGGCGCCGTTTTATGTGTTGTACGGGCGAAGTCGTTGAGGGGGTGAGGTGACACGGGGGATGGTGGTGCCCAAGTTCTAGGGAGGAAGAACAGGGACAGGGGGGAGAGCGATGAGCCGACGAGGGGTGGGGATCGTGTTGTGTGCGGCGCTGTGGAGTTGTGCGGCTGACGAGGAAGAGCCGCCGGGGTTTACGGTGGGGGAGGTGGAGGTCAGGGGGAGCGGGGAGCGGGCCGAGAGAGGGTGGCTGCCGCAAGAGGAGACCGTCGAGGGGTGGGTCCGGAGAGGTCTCGGGGAGAGTGAGCGGGGGCTTCGGCAAGGGGAGGAGGGCCAGGAAGAGCTGCGGGGGACGGTGCGGTACACGGCGTATATTCTGTCGAGGCCGAAGGGGTCGACCCTCCGGGTGGACGTGGACGTGCAGCTCGAGGGGGATGTGTGGGATGGCCAGACCGTGGCGTTGATGGTGTCCCGGCAGAAGCGGCAGGCCCTGTCGCAGCGTCGTCCCGACGACGAGTTGCTGCGACCCATGAGTCGGGCGCTGGTGCGGCAGGCCGTGGAGGAGGCCGTGGAGGAGGCGCGGGACCAGGCCGAGGTGGAGGTGGCGACCCCGGAGGAGCTCCGGAACTGGATCCTGGGCGATGGGTCGACGTCGGCGCGGAAGCGGGCGATACGGCGGGCCCGGTGGGTCGACGATGACCAGACCCTCGGGGCCGTGGTGGCCGTCGCCAGGCATGGAGAGGACGAGCTCTCCGTGGCGGCGGCTCGGGTGCTCCTGGAGCGAGGTTCGCCGGAGGCCGGGCGGGCGTTGATGAGGATCGCCAAGCAGCTGAGCAGGGATCGCAAGTATGATGAGTATCTGGAGGTGCTGCCGTTGCTGAACGGTCTGGACGAGGCATGGATCGACCTCTACCTTCAGACCGTGGCCGAGGCCCACCGGGCGCCGCGGGTGCGAAAGCGGGCCCAGGAGTTAGTAGCAGGCAGAGGCCCCGTGGGGTCGAGGAGTGAGTGACGATGTTCGTGGTGGTGGAAGGGTTGGATGGGGCGGGGACGACGACGCAGACCCATGAGGTGGCCGAGGCGTTGCGGCGGCAGGGCGTGGAGGTGGTGACCACCCGGGAGCCCTCCGATGGTCCCGTGGGACGGATGATTCGGGAGATGATCGGGATGCGGGAGACCCTCCCGGGAGGCCGCGCCGTGGGGCGGTCCACGCTGGCGCTGCTCTTCGCGGCGGACAGGCTCTATCACGTGGAGGCCGAGATCGAACCGGAGCTGGAGGCGGGGAAGGTGGTGATCAGCGATCGGTATGTGGCGTCGAGTCTGGCCTATCAAGGCGATGTGGAGGGCGGGGACGTGGACTATGGGTGGGTGCGGGAGGTGAACCGACGGGCCCGGAGGCCGGACTTGACGGTGTTCTTGCGGGCCGAGGCACAGCTCTGCTTGGACCGGCTGTCGGGGCGAGAGGAGCGGGATCTCTTTGAGACCCGGGAGAAGCTGGAGCGGCTGGTGGCACGGTATGATGAGGTGATGGCCATGTTGTCCGAGGAGGGTGAGGCCGTGCTGGAGTTGGACGCCCGGCGGTCGGTGGGGGAGTTGACCGAGGCGATCGTGGGGGCCCTGCGGGAGAGGATGGGTCAGGGGTAGTAGGCGGGGAGTTGGATGAGGAAGGTGGAGCCTTCGTCGGTGGCGGAGTCCACCGAGATGGAGCCCTGGAAGTCTTCGATGATCCGGCGGGAGAGGGAGAGCCCGAGGCCCGTGCCGGCACCGGCGGGCTTAGTGGTGAAGAAGGGGGAGAAGATCCGGCGTTGGATATGAGGTGGGATACCGGACCCGGTGTCGGTGAAGGAGATGTGCAGGGAGTCGTCGTGAAGGGCGAGGGAGATGGTGAGCCGGTGGTTCCGATCGGGGACCTGCTCCATGGCCTGGATGGCGTTCATGATGAGGTTGACGAAGACCTGTGAGAGGCGGGTGGCGTCGGCTCGGATCAGAGGCAGATCGGGCTCGGACTCCACGGAGAGCTCGGCGATGCGGTGGACCTCGCCGCGGGTCATTCGTATGGCGACGTCCAGAGGCTCTTGGACGGAGATAGGTTGGATCTCCTCGGGGGTGACGTGGGAGAAGAGGCGCATGTCGTGGACGATGCGGTGGACCCGTTCGGCGCCGTCCGTGGCGGTGGAGAGGGAGGAGGCCATGTCGTGGAAGAGGGAACGGCTGGTGGCGATCCCTTCGAGGAGATC
>SKON01000045.1 GCA_007120035.1 Myxococcales bacterium | reverse complement strand
TTCTGATTCTGGTTCTGATTCTGATTCTGGTTCTGGTTTTGATTCTGGTTTTGATTCTGGTTCTGGTTCTGATTCTGGTTCTGGTTTTGGTTTTGGTTTTGGTTCTGATTCTGGTTCTGGTTCGTGGGGTCGTCGGTTCGACCACAGCCCATCACGGCGGAACCCATCAAGAGGCCCGTGACGAGCAGGGCCAGAGTCTTCTTCGGTAGGTACATGCGATACTCCTGGGACATATCTTGGCTGCTGGCTAAAGACGGCGGGGAGTGTATACCGGGGGACACCGCGGGATTCAAGAAAGGTGGTGGTGGGGTGCGACCGACCACGGGGGCGGCTCCGGGGGCGTGGCGGCCGGCGTGGGCGGCCCCGGGGGGGGCGGAGCGACCACCGTGGGCGGCGCGGAACCTCACCACGGGGCAAAGCCCGCGTGGCTGGCACAGTCGGGCTGCGCCCGAGGGCTCCGGCGGGCCAAGGCCTCGCCTCCGCGAGATCACCGACCGTCGGGGACGGATCCGGGGGGGGCGGAGCGGTCATCGGGGGCGGCGCGGAACCTGATGGCTTCGGCGCGTGCGCCTCAGTCGGCCAGCGGGGAGTAGAGCCAGAGGGCCAGCTCGTCGGCGTAGCCGTCGTTGTTGGTGCCCTCTTCGAGGATCGCCGTGAGGGTGAAGCGCACCGACCGGGTCCCGGGAGGCAGGCGGCCCCAGTCGGAGCGGGGTCGCATGGTGGTCTCGTTATCTCGATCGTCGTCGGTGACGGGTCCGATTCGGGCGGTGTGGAGGTGGGCGTCGTCGCCGTCGAAGAACTGGGCCTCCAGGATGGCCCGATCGTTCTGGTCCTCCCAGCCCCCCAGGAGACCGGAGAGGACGTAGTGGACCTCGCCGGTGTCGACGAGGGCGGCGAAGTCGGTGAGGTCCTGGGTCTGCGTGATCACGGCGTCGGAGTTCTGACCGCCCCAGAAGTAGTTCTCCCCGGGGCCGCGGACGTCGGCGTCTGCCAGATCGCTGCCGGCGCCGAGGCCGTAGGGGGAGATCCACATCTGACCCTCGACGTCGGTCCATCCCAGGGGGAGCTCTCGGGACTCGCCGAGGGGGACGGCCGGTCCGAGCTCGGCGTCGCCGTTGTGGATGATGTTCTCGTCGTGGATGGGATCCCCGAGGTCGCCGCCGACGGGCAGGGAGGCGGGGTGGACCAGGCCGTCGGCGATGCGGTCGGCGAGGTCGTTGGCCATGTTGATGCGGGCGAAGGAGACGTCCTGGGTGAATCCGACGTCGAAGACGCAGTCATGGAAGGCGTCCTCGGAGGTGATGCCCGCGGTCTCGCAGATCGCCTCGGCCCAGGCCCGGACGTTGGGGTCGAGGTCGTCGAGGGTGAGGTACTCCGTGGGGAAGGAGAGGTCTGTGAAGGTGTCGGTGTCCGTGTCGGGCTCGTAGTCGAAGAGAGACTCGCTCTGGGCGATCCGCCAACTGTGGACGAACTCGTCGTAGAGGAGGTCGTTGTTTTCGGGGAGGCCCTCGAGGATCTGCCCGTCGCGGGTGGTGAAGTCGTCGTCGGGATCGCCGGGGAAGGTCCCCAGGAGGCCCTCAGAGGAGACGCCGTCGGGGATCGAGACGTAGAGGTTCAGCCGTTGCCGGCGGTTGATGTCGGTGATGGAAATCAAGTAGTCGCCATAGCTGATCTGGAGGGCGCCGCCGCTGAAGATCAGATCCGCTGGCCCCAGGGAGGTCCAGGCGTCGCGGAAGGTGCGGACGTCGATGGGATCGCCGTCGATCATGACCCGCCGCTCACGGGGGACGTCGAGGTCGACGGTGATCCGGTGGTTGTCGAAGGCAACGGCCACGGCGGTGTTCACCGTGATATTGGTGAAGTCCCTCCAGGGTTGAGCCCGAAACTGCACCTCGATGTCGTCGTTTCGAGCACCCACGAACTCCCCGGCGGCCATCATGGAGTATCGGGTGCCGTGGAAGGTCCGGATGTTCGGATCCCCTGTAGACCGGGAGCAGTTAAAGATGCAGAAGGGACGCCGGGGCTCGGGTTCGCTGCCGTTGAGGCCCCCGTTTTCGAGGGCCTGATCGAAACTGCTGCTGGCGCCGCCGAGGAAGCTGTCGAAGAAGTCGGCCACACATCGGAGGCCAAAGCCGCAGTCGTCGAGGCCCTCCTCCATGCCGTCCAGCATATCCCCGGATTTGGCGGGGAGCCCGCCTCGGGTGCTCCCGGCGTAGGCGACGCCGAATTGGTTTGTGTAGTAGAGCACCTGCACGAGATCGCCTGCGCGACGGCCGAAGTATTGGACCCGCTCGTCTTCGAGGCGGCTCGCAAGGAGCTCGAGCCCCTGCAGGGCGGATTCGGCCTGCCGGTCGGGGGCGGCCACGGCGGGGAGCGATTGGGCGAAGGCGTAGTCGAAGATCAGGGTGTCACCGGGGTCGAGGTCGTCGACGAAGGAGAGGTCGAAGGTGAGCTCGTCTGCGAACCCGATGGGGGTCTCGGCGTCGGCGTCAGGGGTGGCGAGCGCGGCCAACGCGAAGCTGTCGTCGTACTCCAGGAGGCCGGCGATGACGTCCACGTCGTCGCGGATCTCGTCGGTGAGGACCCCGTCGAGCAGGGGCTGCGACGGGGTGACGAGGTAGGGCTCGAGGGCGGGGACCACGTGGAAGGTCACGCCGGGGTGAATGGTGACCGGCTGGTCGACCTCGTCCTGGAGATGGGCGACGATCTCTTCATCGATGCTGCGCAGGGAGCCCTGGGAGTCCATGGCGTGAACCCGCTCGAAGATCCAGAGGTCCTGTACCCACTGGTGTTCGGGACCGTCGGGGTCGGAGGTGTCGCCCGTGTCGTTTTGGGCGTCGGGCGCTGCGTCCGGTTCGGCGTCGGGTCCGACGTCTTCACCGGCGTCGCCTGGGAGGTCTGTGTCGCCCCCGGCGTCGGGCCGATCCTCGGGGTCTCCGCAATCGCAGGCACCGATGGCGAGCAGGAGGGCGGCGAGGAGAAGGAACGGCCGATGGGTGAAAGGCGAAAGACTCCAATTCATCATAACTCCCAGGAGGTTCGAAGTGCGGTGGCCCCAGCGATAAAGACCGTGATTTGTCGGTGAAACTACCGCGGGAGGGGTGAGGCGGTCAAGAAACCCGATACAGGGTGGGTGATCGGTTCCCGTCGGTGGGTTGTCTCCATTCCGCAGCGGGCCTTGGCCCGCGAGGACGTTCGGGCCGCTGTTTCAGGCCCGACTCGCTTTCGCCTCGTGGCCTTGGCCCGAGGAGAGGTGCCAAATTCGCCTCCTGGGGTCGCTGGTGGGCGAACCGCCGAGGAGGACCGGTTTGTGTGACGGAGATAGAGGGCGGCGCGGAACATCCCCTCGGGCCAAGGCCACGAGGCTAAAGCGAGTCGGGCTACGCCCGAGGGTCCTCGCGGGCCAAGGCCCGCTGCGGGCTGCGGGCCAACCGATCAACGTGGATTACACACATACGGGGCGGGTGCGGCGAAGAGTTCGACGGGAGTGACTTGCCAACCCGGGTGGCCTTGGTTATAAGTTTCGGCGCTCCGTCGAAAACGTCGGAGCTTGACGACGACTAGAGGACGACCCGTCCCACCCGAAGGTAGCGCGCGGTTGCGCATTTCGGGCCGCTTTGACCGGGGTCCGGGTGCAGCACTTGGAACGCGAGCTACCATGCTGTTAGCCGTACTATCTGGGTTTATACTGGCCATCGCCGCGCCCTGGTTTTTCAAGGCGTTCGGGGATCGGACCGGCTGGGTGCTGGCGATTTTGCCGGCGGCCCTGGCGGTGTATTTCGGGAGCTACATTCCGGAGGTGATGACCGGGGAGACTGTGGTGCAAGAGGTGCCATGGATCCCGTCGCTGGACATCGAGCTGACGTTCTTCTTGGACGGGTTCTCGCTGCTCTTTGCAATGCTGATCACCGTGATCGGCACCCTGGTGGTGATCTACGGGGGTGGATACCTGAAAGGGGATAAGGACATCCCCCGGTTCTACGTGTTCATCCTGGCGTTCATGGCGTCCATGCTGGGGCTGGTGTTGAGCGACAGCTTGATCAGCCTCTTCGTGTTCTGGGAGCTGACGAGCATCACGTCGTTCATGCTCATCGGGTACTATCACGACAACGCGAAGTACCGGAAATGCGCCCACCAGAGCATGATGGTGACCGTCGGTGGAGGCCTTGCGATGATGGCGGGCCTGATCCTCCTGATGATGATCGTCAGCGATCCCGCCGGGGCCGGTCTGCAGGGCGCCGAGGCGTTCTCGCTGCGAGCGATCCTGGCGGTGGACTCGGGGCTGATCACGGGCCATGAGTTCTACGTCCCGGCGTTGCTCTTGATCCTGGCGGGCTGCTTTACCAAGAGCGCCCAGGTGCCGTTCCACTTCTGGTTGCCCAACGCCATGGCGGGCCCGACGCCGGTGTCGTCCTATCTGCACTCTGCGACGATGGTGAAGGCCGGGATCTACCTGATGGCTCGGCTGCAGCCGGGCATGGGTGGCACGGAGCTGTGGATGACCCTGATCCCCATCGTCGGGGCGACGACGATGTTCATGGGGATGTACTTTGCGCTGAAGTCCACGGGCTACAAGCAGGTGCTGGCGTACTCGACGATCATGGCCCTGGGCGTTTTGACCATGCTGATCGGGATCGGCACGGAGAAGGCGATGCTGGCCTTCGTGGCCTTCCTGCTGGCCCACGCCATGTACAAGGGGGCGTTCTTCATGATCGCCGGGATCGTGGATCACGAGACGGGTACCAAAGATCTGAAGGTGTTGAGCGGTCTGCGCAAGAAAATGCCGATCACGGCGACCGTGGCGGCCGTGGTGGCCGTGTCGCTGGCCGGGTTCCCGCCGCTCTTCGGGTACCTGGGCAAGAAGATGATGTTCGAGACCGCCCTGGAAGCCCCGAATGTGCAGGTGTACATCCTGACCCTGGTGGCGTTGACGGCGACCATGGGGATCGCCGTGGCCGGTCTGCTGGGTGTGAAGCCCTTCTGGGGAGAGGAGGCGGAGACGCCGAAGCCGGCCCATGAAGCGCCGCTGTCGATGCTCCTGGGGCCGATCGTGCTGGCCACGGGGAGCCTGACCTTCGGGTTGGCGCCGTTCTTCGCAGACAGCGCCCTGGTGCAGGCGGCGGTGACGGCCATCTGGGGCCAGGAGACGGACTACTACCTGGCGTTGTGGAGTGGGTTCAACACGGCGGTGGTGATGAGCGCCGTGACCCTCGTGGCCGGTCTGCTGGTGTACTGGCAGTGGGATCGGGTCCGCGGGGTGATGGAGTCCTTGCAGTGGCTCTACGACCACGGCCCGGAGTGGGCGTACACCCACGGGATGGATCGATTCCTGCCCTGGATCGCCAAGAAGCAGACCGGGATCATTCAGAACGGCCACCTGCGGTACTACCTGCTGACGATTTTGCTGACTTTGGTGACCCTGGTGGGGTACGCGTTCTTCACCCGGGGTGAGATCACGGGGGCGTTGTCCTTTGAGGTGCACTTCTACGAGCTCTTGGTAGTGCTGGTGATGCTGACGGCGGCTTTCTTCGCGGCGTCTACGAGTTCCCGGCTGGGTTCGGTGGCGGCCGCCGGGGTGGTGGGCTTCTCGGTGGCGGTGGTCTACATCTTCTTCAGCGCTCCCGACCTGGGGATCACCCAACTTCTGGTGGAAACCCTGACGGTGATCCTCCTGGTGCTGGTCCTCTTCCGGCTGCCGGAGTTCGTGAGCTTCTCGACGACCGCGGCCCGGATTCGGGATGTCTTCGTGGCGCTGCTTGTGGGGGGGATGATGACCGCGTTGCTCCTGGCGACCCAGGACGTGCAGCTCTACGAGCATGACCCGATCTCGCATTACCACATCGCCAAGAGTGTCCCCGAGGCCTACGGGCGGAATATCGTCAATGTGATCCTCGTGGACTACCGGACCCTGGACACCCTGGGTGAGATCTTCGTGCTGGCTCTGGCGGCGATCGGGGTCTACGCGATGGTGAAGTTCCGCAAGCGCGACGAGCGGCTCGCGGCGGCTGAAGCGTCGGAGAAGGAGGAGACGGCATGATCGAGTCCAAGTCTCTGATCCTTCATACGGCGACGCGGTTCTTGCTGCCCCTGCAGCTGCTCTTCTCGCTCTTTCTGCTCTTGCGGGGCCACGACGAGCCCGGGGGCGGGTTCATCGCCGGGCTGGTGGCGGCGGGAGCGATCGCGCTCTATCTCTTTGCGTTTGATGTGCCGAGCACGAAGAGGATGCTGCGGGCCAGCCCCCACGATCTCTTCGGGCTGGGGCTGCTCCTGGCGGCGGTGTCGGGGATCCCGGCCCTCTTTCTGGGTAAGCCCTATTTGACGGCCCTGTGGTGGGAGCTGGAGTTCCCGTTCTTCGGGGAGATCAAGTTGTCGACACCACTTCTCTTCGACATCGGGGTGTACCTGGTGGTGATCGGGTCGGTGCTCTCCATTGTGATGACCCTGGCCGAGGCGGAGTAGAGTTATGGAACCGTTGATGGCCTATGTAGTGGGCGGGCTCTTCGCGGCGTCGATCTATATGATCCTGCGCCGGAGCATCGTGAAGCTGGTGATCGGGCTGATCCTTCTGTCCAACGCGGCGAACCTGCTGATCTTTACGGCCTCCGGGTTGACCCGCGGGGCGCCGCCGCTGATCCCTGAGGGGGCGCAGTTCCCGGATCCCATGCCGGCGGCGGATCCCCTGCCGCAAGCGCTGATCCTGACGGCGATCGTGATCGCCTTCGGGGTGTTGGCGTTCGCCGTGGTGCTGATCAATCGAGCCTACGAGATCCTCGGGGTCGATGATCTGGATCTGATGAAGGAGACCGACGCATGAACGTGGAAGTGTTGGTCGTCCTCCCAGTCCTGCTGCCTTTCTTGTCGGCGGCGTTGAGCCTGATGACCTGGCGCAGCCAGGTCGCCCAGCGCGTGATCGGCGTCGGGGGCACGGCGCTGCTCTTCGTGGCCTCCTGCGTGCTCCTCTACACCACCTATCACGAGGGGATCCTCGTGATGGAGATGAGCAACTGGCCGGCCCCGTTCGGGATCGTGTTGGTCAGCGATCTCTTGAGCGCGATCATGGTCCTGATGACGGGGATCATGGCGTTCACGGTGGTGATCTACTCCCTGTCGGCGACGGATCCGGAGTACGAGAAGTTCGGGTACTACCCGCTGATGCACCTCTTGCACGGAGGCGTGGCCGGGGCGTTCTTGACGGGGGACATCTTCAACCTCTTCGTGTGGTTCGAGGTGATGTTGATGGCCTCCTTCTCGCTTCTGATCCTGGGCGGAAGCCGGGGACAGATGGAGGGGGCGATCAAATATGTGACGATCAACCTGGTGTCGTCGGTGATCTTCTTGTCGGCCATCGGGTTGCTCTACGGGATGACGGGCACGTTGAACATGGCCCATATCGCGGTGGTCCTGCAGGGCGCGGAGAGCCCGATGGTGACCGTGGTGGCCATGATGTTCATGGTGTCCTTCGGGATTAAGGCCGGTTCGTTCCCCCTCTTCTTCTGGCTGCCGGCGTCGTATCACACGCCGCCGATCGCGGTGTCGGCGCTCTTCGCCGGGCTCTTGACGAAGGTCGGGGCCTACGCGCTCTTCCGGATGTTCACCCTGATGTTCATGGATGACGTGCAGTTCACGCACAACATTATCCTGTGGGCGGGGGTGTTGACCATGGTGACCGGGGTGTTGGGGGCTGCGGCGCAGTTCGAGTTCCGGAGGATCCTGTCGATCCACATTATCAGCCAGATCGGATACATGCTGATGGCCCTGGGGCTGCTGGCCCACACGGACATTCGTTCCGAGGTGGCTGTGCTGGCGCTGGCGGGGGGGATCTTCTACATCGTCCACAACATCGTGGTGAAGACGAACCTCTTCCTGGTCAGCGGGGTGGTGAATCAGCTGCTGGGGAGCTACGAGCTGAAGAAGCTCGGGGGTCTGTATCGGCATAAGCCGTTTTTGTCGCTCCTCTTCTTCGTGTCCGCCCTGTCGCTGGCGGGGCTGCCGCCGTTGTCGGGGTTCTTCGCGAAGTTTGCCGTGATCCGTGCCGGCCTGGAGGCCTATCAGTGGGTACCTGTGTTCTTCGGGCTTCTCGTGGGGGCCCTGACGCTCTACTCGATGGTGAAGATCTGGATGTACGTGTTCTGGCGGCCCTTGCCGGAAGACCACCCGATGCCGGAGCGGCTCAACGGGAAGTGGGATCCCAAGACCATCTGGATGTACGCGCCGATCATCGTGCTGACCATCGCCACGATCCTGTTGGGTGTCTATGGAGAGCCGGCCTTCCAGGTGTGCCTGGCCGCCGGGGAGCAGCTCGTCGATCCCTCGCAGTATATCGAGGCCGTCAACCCCATGGATCATATGTGGCTCGGGGAGGGTGAGTAGATGGTAGCCCTTAGCTGGAACTTATTGCTGGGTCTGGTGTGGGTGATCCTGACAGGGACGGCCTCGGGGCCCAACCTGGTCTTGGGGCTGATCTTCGGGTATCTGTGCCTGGCGCTGATTCAGAACCAGATCCCCGTACTCGACGGGTACGCCCAGAAGGTGCCCCGGTTCATCGGGTTTGTGTTCTTCTTCATCTGGGAGGTGGTGAAGGCGAACGCCGTGGTGGCCTACGACGTGGCGACGCCGAACCTGTCGATTCGCCCCGGGGTGATCGCCTTTCCGCTGGAGTGCGACACCGACCTGGAGATCACGAGCCTGGCCAATTTCATCACCTTGACGCCGGGGACCTTGAGCCTGGATGTCTCCGACGATCGGTCGGTGCTCTACATCCACGCGATGTACCTGGACGACGAGGAAGCGTTGATCGAAGACATCCGCGGGATCGAGCGACGGCTGCTGCGAATCTTACGGTGAAGGATAAGTCCGATGCCTGAGCTGATCACGACAATCGCGTTTGCCATCCTGATGGCGTCTCTGATCATGGTGGTGGTGCGCCTGATGCTGGGGCCGACACTGCCGGATCGGGTCGTGGCGTTGGAGCTGATCGCCGCCATCGTGGTGGGGTTGATCGCGACGTACTCGATCGCCACGGAGGTGGCGAGCTTTCTCGACGTAGCGATCGTGATGGCCCTGATGGCGTTTTTGGCGGCCATCGGGTTTGCGCGCTTCCTGGAGGAAGGAGGAGCGCGCAATGCCTGAGTTTCAGAGCATCGGTGAGATGGTCGCAGCCGGGACGCTGCTCCTGGGCTCGCTGCTGATGTTTTTGGCCGCCGTCGGGGTGTTGCGGCTCCCCGACCTGCCGACCCGGATGCACGCCTCGACGAAGGCCGGATCCCTGGGGGCGGCTTTGACGATCATCGCCGTGGCGGTGTTCATGCCCGAGATCCCCGTGATCGCTCGGGCCGCGGCGACCGTGGTGTTCCTGCTCCTGACGGCGCCGGTGGCCGCCCACGTAATCGGCCGGGCCGGGTACTTCGTGGGGGTCCCCCTGTGGGAGGGAACCGTGAAGGACGCCCTGGCCGAGCAGTACGACTTTAAGACACAGAAGCTGGGCAGTGGGCGGGAGGGGGAGGACGAGGAGGAGTCGGGGGAGGTTGAAGGGGAGGAGTCAGAGGTGTTGGAGGTCTCGGAGTCGGAGTCGGAGGTCTCGGAGTCGGAGTCGGAGGTCTCGGAGTCGGAGCCGGTGGCGGAAGACTCGGAGGACTCCGAAGCTGAGGAGGTCTCGGAGGTGGAGGAGGATTCCGAGGCCGACGAAGGTTCAGAGCCGGAGAGGGATTCGGAAGGCTCGGAGGGATCGGGGGATTCTAAAAAAAAAGACGTGACCTCTGAGGTGGCAGAGGCGTAGGCGCGAGGGGAGGTTCGGTGTAGGGCGGGGCGGTGTGGGACGACCCCCGGTGCTGGCGCACCACCCCCTCCGCCTGAATGTCTCGAATCTTACTAACAGACGGGCACGCTGAACGTTCCGAACACGTCGCTCTCGTCTCCGATCGCGTCGAGCTCCCCCTCGATGCGCCGCTGGCCGTCGGGATCGAAGGTGTCGATCACTACCGTCCCCGAGGTGGCCCCCTCGGTCCGGTTGATCCCATCCTCGAAGATATTGAAGCTCACGTTGCCCGACGCCGGGAAGTTGCCCGGCTGGTCCACCCCGCTGACCACGATGGTCAGATAGGTCCCGGCCGGGGTGGTGAGACAATCGTAGTCGGGATCGTCGGCCAGGGTCAGCACGAAAGAACCCATGGAGGCCTCGGCGGTGCCGCTGACGAAGAGATAGCTCTCTCCGTGAACGGTCCCGGCGATCTCCGTGTTAAGGGGATCAAACTCGCCGCACGCCGCCAGGGGTGTCACCCAGAGCAGGGCCATCAGCAGGCAGCGGAGATGGAGTTTCTTCAACGGTGGGCTCCCATAGTGCAGTCGCAGCGTCACTCACCGGCGAAGTGTAACCAAGAGGGTAGGGCGGAGCAAGAACGACCCTGATGGGGAGGTTACACCGAACCTCCCTCCGCACACCCCAACGCCGAAAGCGCCCGTGGAGCTGTCCCCCTTGAGCCTTCGCGAAAAGGGGGTGGTGGGGTCGTCCCGCGCCGCCCGGCCCTACACCGAACCTCCCCTCCGCACACCCCAACGCCGAAAACGCCCGTGGTACTGCGCGAAATTATAGCCGGGGTAGACCGTGGGAGCCCTGAACTCGTTGTGGAAATGATCCGCTACTCCGGGGAGATGCCCCAGACCACGACCACGTCGTCGGAGTCGCCGAGATCCTGAGCGATGTGGAGCGAGGGGGTCTGCTGGCGTTCGGCCTCCAAGGCCTCCCGGGAGACCCTGGGGCTGACGTATGCCTCGAGCTCGGCGAGGCTGATCTGGCCGTCGCCGTCGAGGTCGGCCCGGCCCTGGCCGAGGGCTTCCACCAGGTAGTGGGTGAAGAGACCGATGTCTTGACCGGGGCGGTTACCGCTGATCTGGTTGGCCTGGGAAGCGGAGAATACGGCGACCCGAGAGCTGGGTACGGCGCCCTGGGCGGGGACCAGGGGGCGAGTTCCTTCGGGGATCACGGAGCGGTCGCCCATGCCGGAGAAGCAGGCGTCGACGAAGGCCAGGACCTCTCGGGCCGGGGTGTCTTCCAGGCGGTCGATCACCTCCTGGAGCTGGACGCCCGTGCGGGTCATATTCTCCGGGGTAGCCTCGTAGGGGAGCAGGTAGGAGGTGCCTTCGGCGGGCTCCGGGGAGCCGTGTCCGCTGAAGTATACGTAGACTCGATCGCCGGCGGAGACGTTCTCTTCCAACCACTCCAGCTGGCCGATGATGTCGCTGCGGGTGGCCCGGTCATCGACGAGGAGCCGGACGTTCTCCTGGGGGAGTCCCATGGTCTCTCGGAGGAGGGCGGCAAAGGTCTCAGCGTCGCTGCGGGCCCCCGTGGGGGGCGGTAGGTCGCGGTAGGCTTCGACGCCGATGACCAGGGCGTAGGCCCGGCGCTGGGGGGTGGCCGAGGCGAATGCCACGTCTCGGGCGCCGGAGGCGGTCTGAGGCTGGCGGCCGTTGGTGGCCACCGTGGGGCCCTCTCCGGAGAGGTGGCGACCGATGCGGTAAGCGAAGAGGTGGCGCATGGCGCCTGCCACAATCCGGTCCAGGGATTGGTAGGCACCGACGTTGGTGGTGAGGTTGTTGACCATCAGCGATGAGGACTGGCCGCTGCTCAGGAAGTAGCCGCCGTCGAGGACGTCGAGGGCGACGGTGACCCTCTTGTCGGCGCCGTCGTCCCGGTTGGGCTCGACGGTGATCTCCACCCGGACCTCGGCGTCGTGGGGCTGGTCGGGGTGGGTGACGACCTGGACGTTTCGGGCCTGGAGGGTTCGCCGGATCTGGCGGTGGGTCTGGCCGACGAGCCCGCTGTGGTGGGCGAAATCCACCTCTCGGCCGACCACCACGGGGTCGGCCAGGTAGACCGTGGCCCCGTCCCACTCATCGTTGTTCTGCTTGTGGGTGGCGGTGTGGTTAGACTGGCTTAAGGAGACGCCGCCGACCCGGAGGTTGGGCATGCTGCAGCCGGAGAAGAGCAGGAGAGCGACGGAGGAGAGGACCAGGAGTCCTGCGAGGTAGGGGGTTTTCATTCTCAGCTCAAGGCCAGGGAAATGCCATCAGATCATTCTAAGGACCTTTTGGACGGCTCAAGAGTCCCAAAGATTCACACAAAAACGTAACAGGCTGTATCAGCCGGGGCGCCCCAGGCCGGCGGCGGACCGAACGCGATCCATGACCTCGTCGACGATGGGCCGGACTTTCTTTGCGCCTTCCTGGAGGACGGACTCCAGGAGGTCATGATCGCCCAAGACTTCCTCATACCGTTGCCGATAGGGGTGGAAGGTATCGTCGAGCTTCTCGAAGAGGGCCTGCTTGGCGTGTCCGTAGCCATAGCCACCCTCGCGGTAGCGCCCCTTCATGGTAGCCACCTCTTCGGGGGTGGCAAAGAGCTTGTAGAGGGAGACGATGGTGCAGGAGTCGGGATCTTTGGGATCGTGGAGGCCGGCGGAGTCGGTCTCGATCTTCATGATCTGCTTGCGGAGCTTCTTGGGAGGGAGCAGGGGCTCGATCACGTTGCCGTAGGACTTGGACATCTTGCGGCCGTCCGTACCGAGGACGGTGGCGACCTCTCCGCGGACCCGATGCTCGGGGAGCTTGAGGAAGTCGCCGCCGAAGGCGCGGTTGAAGCGCTGGGCCATGTCGCGGGTCATCTCCACGTGCTGGATCTGGTCGGCGCCGACGGGGACGATGTCGGAGTCGTAGATCAGGATATCGCTGGCCATGAGCACGGGGTAGCTAAAGACGCCATGGTTGATATCCTTCTCCTCGCCGCGGTCAATGGCGGCCTTATAGGCGTGGGCCCGCTCCAGGAGGCCCATGTGGGTGACGCAGCTCAAGAGCCAGGTCAGTTCGGTGACCTCGGGGATATCGGACTGACGGAAGAAGGCGGCCCGCTCCGGGTCGAGGCCGAAGGCCAAAAAGTAGGCCGTGAGGTGGTAGACGGAGTCCCGTAGCTTCTGGGGGTCGTTGACGGAGGTCAGGGCGTGGTAGTCGGCGACGAAGTAGAAGGCGTCGTACTCGGTCTGCAGCTCGATGGCGGGCTGGATCATGCCGAGGTAGTTGCCCAGGTGGGGTTCGCCGGTGGGCTTGATTCCCGAGAGGCTCCGGTTGCGGTCAGTCATGGGGGTGCTCCTGTACGGGGGGGGCGAAGAGGCCGCAGGGAGCAGGGGTAGCACGGGGGAAAAGCGGGATCAATTAGGGCGGTTCGATCGGGGTGGGCTCGAGGTGGGTGGACCGGCCCCAGCAGAGCAGGGAGCCCGTCGAAGAGATGGCGCAGGTGTGCTCGTCGCCGGCGAAGACCGACTGGTAGGGGGAGCCGATGGAGCGGGGGAGGAGAGCGGAGTGGCCGGGGCCGCTGGTGCCGTCGCCGAGCTGGCCGGCGGAGCCGTCGCCCCAGCAGAGGAGCAGGCCCGCCGGGGTGACGCCGCAGGTGTGGGCGTCTCCGGCGGAGGTGCGGGTGCCCCAGGGGAGGTCCGTGACGGCGGTGGGGTCGGCCTCGAGGGAGGTGCCGCCTGTGCCGAGGCGGCCGTCGCCGCCTTCGCCCCAGCAGTAGGTGGGCTGGTTGCCCGGGGGGGCGGCGCAGATGTGGTGGGTGCCGACGGTGACGCGGTCGACCTGTGGGTGGGGGAAGTCGACGGCGAGGGGGGTCGACTGGTCGCCGCCGGGGAGGGCTCCCCAGCAGAAGAGCTCGTCGGCGTTGGTGATGGCGCAGGTGGTATCGCCGCCGGCGTCGATGGCTCGCCAGGAGGTCCCCCCGGCCTCGTCGGGGACGAAGATCCGGGTTGGGGGACGGGCCGCCGAGAGGGTGCCGCCGATCCCGAGCTGTCCCTGGAGGTGGGAGCCGAAGCAGAAGAGCTGGCCGCCCGGGGAGAGGCCGCAGGTGTGGCTGCGGCCGGTGGCAGCAGCCTGCCAGTTCGTGGAGGCCGGGAGAGCTCGGCGAGGACTCTCGATGGTCGTCTCTTCCAGGTCGTCGAAGTAGGCCTGGCCGTGGTCGTTCTGGCCCCAGCAGAAGAAGTCGCCGCCGTCGGTGACGGCGCATCGGTGGAAGGGGCTGGCGGAGATGGACCGAAACCGATGGAAGAGGTCGGCCTCGTCGATGTGGATCAGCTCCATGGAGAGGTGGTCGTCGAAGTCGTCGAAGCAGATCAGCCCCTCCTGGTCGGTGAGGCCGCAGGTGAGGTCTCCTCCGGGAGCCACGGACTGCCACGAAAGGGGGGTGCGCTCTAATTCGTAGGTGATGGCCGGGGAGCAGTGCTCCTCCTCGGTGTCTGGCGGGATGCCCGGGAGGGTGACGCACCCCTGGACGGTGACGAAGGCCTGGTCGATGCCTGGGAGAGTGACCGAGGTCCGGGGTTGGGAGCAGTCCAGGGAGAAGCCCGACGAGGTGTCACAGGTGACGGCGCAGTCGGGGCGATCGCAGAGGACGTCTACGTAGATGACGTGCATGAAGGGATGGGACTCCGGCGGCGGCGTCAGATGGGAGAGGGAAGCCGTGATGGGGCGGGCGAAGAGGAAGGTGTGTTCCTGGCTGTCCAAGACCTCGTCGTCGGCGTTCTTCAGGCGGACCTCGAACCGGAGGGAGCCTTCGGGGAGATCCGCAGCGGGAGAGGAGAATGGGGAGGAGCAAGGGGCGAACGCCGGGGGCTCCGAGGAGGGGCCGAGGGCGCACTCCACGGCGCAGTCCGGGGCCTGGCAGCCGCCGGCGGCGAAGGAGAGCTCCAGGGAGTCCGAGGAGGAGACGACGAGGATCTCGGAAGGGTCGGGGGGATCGATGAGCTCAACCGTGGGATCTCCTGTGAAGGTGTCCGGGGAGGTGTCGGAGCTATCCGGCGTGGATCCGTCAGGGCCGACGTCGGGGAGCGACGGCTCCTGAGAGCCCCCTGCGTGCTCGATCTCTACGGAGAACACGCAGGCCGACAGTACGAAGAGAGGGAGAGTCCCCGCGATCGAGGACCATGTAGGACGTCTCATGACCAGCTCCTTCCAGAGGTATGGAGGGGAGTCGAGAAGCACCACCTGTCTGTACGGCTTGTGGAGAGAGTGTGCACGAAGTCGACGGCTCGGGCAAGGGAGGAGCGGAGAGTTTGATTCAGTTGAGCCTTCTGATATCCTCCGTCGTCGAGTGTCGAAAATCCCCGCTGTGGGGTCTTTTTTTCCCGTGATCGAGGTAGAGCCATGCGCAGGATCGCGTCGCTGTCCATCTTAGGTTGTTTCGCCGCACTTTTGGGCTGTAGTGGGGGGGATCCTGCTGCGACCGTGGACATTCGGGACCGACCCGGTGGGGAGATGGGCCGGGTGGTGATCAACCCGGATAACTTCACGCTCCGGTATACCTTTGATTGCGAGCCCCTGACCTGCACCACGGAGTGCTCCATCCAGGAGGGGGAATGGTTTGATTGTGAGTCGCCCTTCGAGCTGACCCAGGACAGCCCGGAGCACAGCATTCGGGAGGGGGTCCTGAGGTTGGAGGTCCGGGCGACCTATGACGAAGACGTCTCGGTGCCGGCCCAGGTCGATACCCTGGTGCTCTATGAGTTCGACTACGAGCTCGACGTGGTCCACGGGTTGGAGACGGACGGGACGTTCTACTTCGAGGATATCTACGAGGCTTCCTGTAGCCGGTCCGACTGTGAGCTGCGGTGCCACTGGGAGGGAGAAGGGTGTCCGGACTGCCCGGTGGATCAGGAGTGCGTGATTGGCGAGCCCTTCTCGATCGATCTGCCCGAAGGGGTGGACCAGGCCGATCTTGTGATCGAGGCCTGCGCTCAGGAATTTGGCGGCCGCTCCGGCGACGAGCACTGCACGTCGGCGGACGTGCTCTCCTTCTATCAGGCGCCTCCGGGGTGGCAGTCGCTCTCGGCCGGGGGACAGCATACGTGTGGGATCCTCGACGATGACCGGCTGTGGTGCTGGGGATCGAATACGGCCGGCCAGGCGGGGGTGAACTCCACGGCGACGTCGATCTCGGAGCCCACCCGTGTGGAGATCCAGCGGTGGGCGAAGGTGTCCGCCGGGGACCAGCACACCTGTGGGATCGCCACCAGCGGAGAGCTCTTCTGCTGGGGTGAGGAGGCCAACGGTCGGCTCGGTGCGGCGAGCGTGATCAACAACCGCCAGCCCGTGTTGCTGGAGTTCCACGACAACTGGCTGGACGTGGCCGCCGGTGGCGCCCATAGCTGTGGGATCCAGGACGACGGCCAGCTCTTCTGCTGGGGCCTGAACGCCTCCGGGCAGCTGGGGACGGGGGACACGGACAACGCCTCGTCGCCGCAGTCGGTGGCCCTGCAGCCCGGGTTGGCCCGGTGGACGGCGGTGACGGCCGGCTCGGATCACACCTGCGCGCTCGGGGAGCGAGGCAACGGGACCATGGCGGCCTATTGCTGGGGATCCGGCGGTGGTGGTCGGTTGGGCAACAGTCAGTCCAGTGGGATCTTCAATACCCCTCAGGAGGTGGGTGGCTCGGTGCAGGGCAACGACGTGCACACGATCTCCGCCGGGGATGAGCATACCTGCGCGACCTTGACCTTCAGTGGTCAGACCCGGACCTACTGCTGGGGGAACGGCTCCTCGGGGCGGCTCGGCAACGACCTGACCGACGTGATCCCCTCGCCGGACCGTGTGTCGTCGGTGGACGACTACCAGAAGGTGACCTCTGGCGAAGAGCATAGCTGTGGGGTGCGGTCTGATGGCTCGGCCTACTGCTGGGGCGAGAATATTCGGGGCCAGCTCGGCACCGATGGGGATCCGACCCTGGAGCCGGAGGCCGTGGTGATGCCCGCCGGGGTCACCCTGGTGGATATCGAGGCCGGTCCAGAGCACACCTGCGGGATCGGTTCCAACGGCCGTATGTACTGCTGGGGTCGCTCTGACCAGAACCGGCTCTCCCTGAGCGACGGGCAGCCGTCGAGCACGCCCGGGCTGGTGGCCTGGCCTCGCGGGGAGCATATCCCGGAGTGAGCTTGTTGGAGGGGGTGGGGTGAACGTTCGGGCCCCTCCCCGCAGGTGGGGAGGGGGCCAGGGGCTTCGCTGTTTCGGCTGGGGTTTGCGGGGGGTGAACGTTCGGGCGGCGCGGACGACCCCTCCGCCCTACGGGCACCTCCCCGCAGGCGGGGAGGGGGTCTCGGGCTTCGCTGTTTCGGCTGGGGTTTGCGGGGGGTGATTACTTGCGTCGGGCTTGGGTTTGCAACGCCTGGTCCTGTGTTTAGGCTGCTTCTTTTGGTGGTCCGTGGAAGCAGGTGCGAGGAGTGGTATGAGCTGGAAGAGATCGAGTGTTTTGGCGTTGGCGTTGGCGTTGGCGGCGATGGTGGTGGCCTGCACGTCGGCGGAGAGCAATAACGCCGAGCCCCGGACCTTCGAGACCCAGTATCAGACGATCCGGCTGGTGCAGGTGGCCTCGGGGTTGGAGCACCCCTGGTCGGTGGCGTTTTTGCCTGATGGGGAGATGCTTGTGACCGAGCGGCCCGGGAGGTTGCTGCGGTTGTCGGCCGATGGCTCGGAGCGCCAGGAGATCCGGGGCGTGCCGGAGGTGGTCGCCCGGAATCAGGGCGGGTTGATGGAGGTGGTCCTCCACCCGGCGTTTGAAGAGAACCGGTGGGTGTACCTGACCTACTCTAAGGGGGACTCCGACGAGACGACGACGGCGCTGGTCCGGGGGCGGTTGAGCGGCGACGAACTCGAAGATCTGGAGGAGCTCTTCGTCCAGGATCGCAAGTCCGAGCCCGGCCGTCACTACGGGTCGCGGTTGGCCTGGATGGCCGACGGGACGCTTTTGATGTCTATCGGCGATAGGGGCTCGGATCCGCCGCGAGGCCAGGACCTGGGAGATCACGCGGGCACGCTCTTGCGGTTGAACGACGACGGGTCGGTGCCGGCGGACAACCCCTTCGTCGACGATCCCGACGCCCTGGATGAGATCTACACCTACGGCAATCGGAACATCCAGGGGCTGGTGGTGGACCCCGCCTCGGGGATCATCTGGAGTACCGAACATGGCCCCCGGGGAGGAGACGAGCTGAACGTCATGCGGCCCGGGGAAAACTACGGGTGGCCCCGGGCGACCCTGGGGCTGGACTATCGGACCCAGGAAGACTTCCCGGACTCCGAGGCGCGTCGGATCGACGGGATGGTCGACCCCGTGCATGAGTTCTTGCCCACCCTGGCGCCGTCGGGCCTGGCGATGGTGACCACCGATCGGTTCGAGGGGTGGCAGGGGGACTTGCTGGCCGGGGGCCTGAGGTCCCGGCGAATCCTGCGGCTCGTGGTGACCGAAGACGAGGTGATCCACGGGGAGGAGCTCCTCCTCGACGAGATCGGACGGATCCGGGACGTCCGGCAGGGGCCGGAGGGCGATATCTACGTCCTGACGGACGCTCGTAACGGCGGGCTCTATCGGATCGAGCCGAACTAACCCCTACCAGCAGGCGAGGATCGGCGCCGTCGGCGGTGTGGGGCTGGATTGCCC
>SKON01000241.1 GCA_007120035.1 Myxococcales bacterium | reverse complement strand
TGGGGCGCCTCGTTGGGGCTGTCGGGTCAGGTTCCGTCGAAATTCATCACAACTACAGCACTATAGCTGTGCCCCATGACGACCTCTGCCTGGTCAGCAGGGACGGAGGCGAACCAGATGTGTACGAATCCTACTTTCCCCTGGATGCCGGGCAGGACGATCGCTGTGAGGAGGAAGGCCGAGCCGACTTCAGTACCCTCGAGCCCTTCATGGAATGGCAAGACGAGATCTGGATCAAGGAGACCACCTCCATTGCGGCTGGACACGGCCCGGACCATGTCTATCGGGAGTAGACGAGAACCGTGCCCCGCGAGGGAGTGTGTTCCACGGCGATCGGTTGGCCCACAGCCCGCAGCGGGCCTTGGCCCGCGAGGACCATCGGGCGAAGCCCGACTCGCCAAGCCTCGTGGCCTTGGCCCGAGGGGCGGTTCCGCGCCGCCCTCTACTACCGTTACACAAACCGGCCCTCCTCGGGGGTTCGTCCACAAGCGACCCCAGGAGGCGAGTCTGGCACCTCTCCTCGGGCCAAGGCCACGAGGCTTGGCGAGTCGGGCCTGAAACAGCGGCCCGAACGTCCTCGCGGGCCAAGGCTCGCTGCGGAATGGCGACGTCCCAACCGACGGAGAGCGATCCCACCCCCGCGAGGCCGACGTTTGCGCGATCCGCCCCCGTCGTTTAGCCTGACCCCACCCGAAACGACCCGTCGATCCAACCACCTCAAGGGCGACCCCATGCACACTCGACTTCCGACCATCCTCCTGGCGCTCCTGGTCTCCATCGCCGTGACCGCCTGTGACGATGACGCCAGTGAGCCGGCGGAGGCCACGGCCGAGACCGAGGCCGTCGAGGCCGAAGCCCCGGCGATGCCCGAGGCCCTCCAGGCCCTGCAGACCGACCGGGAGCCTCTGACCCATCACCAGGTCGGCGGCCTCCACGTCACCACCTACGCCTCCCACGAGCTGGTCCCCGAGGACGGGTTCTACGGCCTCTACGTCCGGGTCCTCTTCCACGCTTCGGAAGACGCCGCCCCCGAGATCGACGTGAACCCCCGCAACGCCTCGGAGGTGATGGACTTCCTCGTCGACGCCCCCGACGTCGACGTCGATGAGGACACGATTCGCCTCGGGGAGCTCGCCGCCGGCGAGACCGCCGAGCTGATCCTGGGGATCTCCATCGCCGAGAGAGATCGGATCACCTCCTACGAATTCCTGACCCTCACGGCTCGCGACGGCGACGCCCACGAGGAGTTCACCCTCGAGATCGAGCGGGCCGACGACCGGGAGACCACCCGGGCCACCCGGGACGTGGCCCTGATGCAGCGGGTCTGGACCCTCCGGGCCGATCGGGCCATCGACACCGGTTTGGCCCGCCGAGCTGCCGGGGAGCTCGAAGAAGCCGGCGAACGAATCGCCGACGAGCTGGCGACCCTGGAGGCCCACCTGGAAGACAACATCTTCCCCGAAGACTTCGTCGACGCCCTGAAGGCTCGCCTCCAGGAGAATATCGAGCTCGCCGGAACCCCTCTGGAAGACGACGCCGAGGACGAAGACGGCGAAGCCGATGAAGCGGGCGACGCCGACGAAGAGGCCACCGAAGAGGGCTGAGATCATTGCATTATCCCCGCTGCCATGGCAGAGAGGGGCCCCCGTTCGATGGTGGATGAGGCGACCTTCGGTTGAACTTGGTCGCCTCGTTCCTATAACCAACGGACGGGGATGACATCACGAACCGATTCAGGCGACGCTGGGAGAGAACTTCGATGACCTATAAGGCACAACTGGTAGTGCGAGCGACCACCAAAGAAGGGGTAGAGATCATCGAGAAGGTCAAGGAGCTGGCCAACGACCAGAGCGTGACCTTCTCCGATAAAGCCCTGGAGCTACTGGAAATCGCCTTCAACCCGGCCGCCGCTTCGGCCCCCGCGGCGGCCCCTTCGGCCCCGGCTGAGAAGGCCCCAGCCGAGACGGCCGTCAAAGAAGAGGCCCCGGCGCCCAAGGCCGAGGAGCCCAAGACCTTCGTCTCCAAAGAGCCCGTCGAGGAAGATCCCGACGGCCCCCTGCCTCCCGAAGAGGCCGGCCCTCCCGTGGATCCTGGCCTTCCCCCCAAGGAGCTCGTGGGTCATTACGTGCGCCGCCGCGACGAGCGGGGCCCCCGGGCGGCGGCCCGAATCCTGGTGGACTTCTTCGCCGTGGCCGGCCCGGCCGCCGGCGGCAAGGTCAAGAAGCTCCTCCAGCAGGAGTACTCCCAGCAGGAGTTCGAGGAGCTGATGAAGCCCATCAAGCGGACCTCGGAGTACGCCACCTACACAGAGCGGGCCATCTTCGGACAGCCCAGCCCCTACTCTCAGCTCAACGAATCCTGAACGCCTTATCTCGGGTTCTCACCGAGCGACGTCCTCAGGTCTCCGTCTCGATGAAGTTCCCGTCCCCGGGGATGGCGTCGTCGTCGATAGCCTGTTGAAGCAGCGCCCGAGCGGCTATCGCCTGGGTCTCGGCGACGGCGATCTGGGTCTCCGAGGGATCGCCGGCGCTGACCATGAACTGAGGGGGAGCGGCCTGATTGGCGATGTACGCGATGTCTTCGGCGTCAAAGAGGTCGGTGATCACCTCGGCCTCGGCGAAGTTCGGGGTCGCAAAGAGGGGCACCATCTGCGTGTTCTCATCGACCGCAGACGACGGATGGGCTTGCCGGTTGGACATTCGTAACTCCGAGGAGAAGGTGTTCCCAGTTGGTGGGCCCAAGGGTAACCACAAACCGGGTAGTTTCAAGGCTCATGAACTCCCAGGAGGCTCTCGGAGAGACCCTCAATGGTCAGGGCGATCTCCTCGAGGTGGAACGCCACCTCCCCCTGGCCGGGATCGGCGAACTGCAAGAGCGCGATCTGGGCGGTCATCTCGTCGAGCTTCAGCAGAGTCTCCTCCACGTTCCGAGTGGTCTTCTCGTGCATCCGCTTCAGCCGCTCGATATGCCGCAGCCGGGCCTCAAGACTCTCCACTCGCCAGTCCTCCCCACGGCCTTCAAGGGCCTCCAGCGCCCTCACCACCTCTTTCCCGTCGAACTCGGGGCTCTCCAAGAGCTCTCCCATCTCCACCCGGCGCCGCTCCATCCGCCGCAGGGAGCCGCAGAGGGAGGTCACGGTCTCCAGCTGGGGACCCAGGACCTCCTCGGCGACGCCGCCCACACGGGTCAGCGTCTTCCGCAGGCGGGCTTCGGCGGCCTCCACGGGCCCCGACAGCTCCCCTCTGACCGGACCGGTCCGGGCCTCGCCATCGATGGCTCGTCCCAACAGAAAGGGCGCGAAGAAGGGCCACAGCGCCGCGTGGTACATCCCGGCGGCTACGGCCGGTACCAGGCGCCGACGCCCCCCGGAGAGGCTCAGCGCCAGGGCTACTACGATCCCCACCAGGCCGTAGACGATAGCTGTCTCGAGTACGCTCATGGGAGCTCTCCTTTGTCCTCCTCAGAGGACGCCGCTGAAGGTCTGGGCCAGTCGAAACACCGCCACGGGCGCCACCGTGGCCGTCACGGCGCCCCAGCAGAGCACCAGCCGGAGCACGAACTGACCCCGTCGCGTATGGGTGATCGGCAGCTTCTTCGCCAGCCGGCGGAAGCTCTGATACACGGAGTAGAGGCCGGCGAACCCCATCAAAAAGGGGATGATGAACCCCAGGGCCACCACCTGATCGATCTGGGAGATCCCCAGAAACGACGAGAGGGCCCAGGCCAGGTAGAAGGGGAGGATCCCCAAGAGGAGCACCGACGTGCGGGCCTGCACCCGCAGCGACTGGGCCGTGACCAGCCGGAACGACGCGTCGAGCCCCGAGAGCTGGGTGTAGAAGTAGAAGCTCGGAAGGCAGATGGCGATGGATGAGAGAAAGCCCCCCACCAGCGCCAGGGGCACCCACAACAATGGCATCCCCTGGGTGGCGAAGCTCAAGGGCAGTGCCGGCGTCGCCAGGTGGATCACCACGCCCAGGGCCAGGCCGTGGAGCGCCAGGCCCAGGATCCCCAGGATCAGCAGGTGGTGCAGGGCCGAAAGGCCTCGCTCGCCGTCACAGACCATGTCGTCGACGCCCTCGGCGTCGCGGAGCATGGCGTGGAAGAACTCCCCGAACTCGAGCTGAACCTCCGTCGGCTCACGGTCGGCGAAATCGTTATCGGTCATTGCGATCGTCATGTCATCACCTCAGAAGTCGAAGAGGCCGAAGAGCCAGAAGAGTTGCGTCCCCAGACAGGTCAGGAGGATCAACCAGAAGATCCCGTAGGCGGGCACCCGGGTGGGCTCCATGGCCTTGAGTACCCGCAGAAAGACGTCGGCCATGCACACCGAGACCCCGGCGAAGATCACCAGATGCACGGCCCACCGCACCGCCGTGTAGGGCAGCGCCAGCGCGAAGAACCACGAGATCGGAACGCTCGCCAGCATCGCCGCCGCCCCGAAGCTGACCGTCAAGAGCGCCGCCAGCGCCGTCGACGAGAGATCCAACCGCGACCCCAGGGCTGTGTGAATGATGTAGAGCGCCGGGAACGCCAGGCCCCAGGCGAGCCCGGCGGCGGCCGGGAAGGTGGCTGCCCCGAAGGCCATGCCCTCCACCCCACGGTGCATGTGCATCACCATCCCGTACACCGCGGTCCCCGCCACGGCGATCCCCAGGAGCACCGGGAAGAGCTCCCAGGGCGGCGCCTCGTCTGCCCGGTCCCGCCGCTTCTGCCACCGCTGCGCCAGCTCCTCGGGCCGCCTCACTCCTCGGCCCGCCTCTCTCACTGCTACGCCCATCGCGTCCCAACTCATCGCCACCTCCTGGCATCGGTCATCGTCGAGACCAGGTACTTTCCAGGTCCGTGCCAGAGGTGGGATCTAATGTTTTCGAGGGGTTAACGACGATCGAGGGGGCCGCCGGGGAGGTCTCTGTACAGCCCGTGAGCGGTCGGTGTCCACGGGGTGGACGGCCCCGCCGGGAGCCTCAGGGGCGATAAAACTCCGGGGAGGTGCGCAGTGATGGCGTCGAGTTTGGGCGAGAGCACCGGAGCCCTGCCGCCTCCGGCGCAGGTGTTCGCCGAGTGTGCAAGTGAGCGGTGGAGGTGGAGCCGACCTCGACGGTGGTGGCTCTCGGCGTAAGAACCGGCGGTGTGCGGGGGAGGACACCTGCGCCAGAGGCGGCAGGGCTCCGGAGGCCGGCTCGAGTCGAAGGTGGCGGCTCTCGGCGTGAGAACGGGTGGTTTGCGAGGGAGCACCCGACACCGCAGAGGCTTCGTTGACCGGCCTGGCGGCGCCAGCGACCCACGCGAATGAGCGAGGCTTGCATCAGAGAGGAGGATCCGAGAAGAATGGCGGCCTGTGTGATTGAACGCCGAGAGCCGCCGTGTCAGTACTGCTGATTCTCATGCTCCCCTTCGTGGGGATCCTCCTCCCTCCGCTGCTCCAGCGCCAGGGGCGCCTGGCGGCGACCCTGGGGGCCGGGATCCCGACGCTCTTGGCCTTCGGGCTCCTGATGAGCCTTGGGCCGTCGGTGTTGGCCGGCGAGGTGCTTTTGGCCAGCCGGGAGTGGGTGCCGGCCATGGGGTTGACCGCCGGGCTTCGGGTCGACGGGCTGGGGTTCTTATTCGCCACCATGACCCTGGGGATCGGGCTTCTGGTGATCACCTACGCCCACTTCTACATGAAGAAGGACGATCCCCTGGGGCGGTTCTACGCCTACCTCCTGCTCTTCATGGGGGCCATGCTGGGGATCGTGCTCTCCGAGAACGTGCTCCTGATGGCGCTCTTCTGGGAGATCACGAGCCTGAGCTCCTTCTTGCTGATCGGGTACTCCAGCCATGACTCCGAGGCCCGGCGGGGGGCCCGGATGGCGCTTGCGATCACGGGGCTCGGGGGGTTCTGCCTCTTCGCGGGGCTCGTGGTCCTGGGGCAGATCGCCGGCAGCTACGAGCTCTCCGTGATCCTGGCCTCCGGGGACCTGATCACCAGCCACGACTGGTACGTCCCGATGTTGGTCCTGGTGCTCCTCGGGGCGTTTACGAAGTCCGCTCAATTCCCGTTCCACTTCTGGCTCCCCAACGCCATGAAGGCCCCGACGCCGGTGAGCGCCTACCTGCACTCGGCGACGATGGTCAAAGCCGGGGTCTTTCTCTTGGCCCGGCTTCATCCGGCCCTGGCCGGGACGAGCCCCTGGTTCTTCCTCGTCGGCGGGGTGGGGATCGCCACGATGTTTTTTGCGGCCTACGTGGCGTTCTATCGCCACGATCTCAAGGGGCTCCTGGCGTACTCCACGATCAGCCACCTGGGGCTGATCACGGCGCTCTTCGGGTTCGGGACCGCCGGGGCCGCCGTGGTCGGCGTCTTCCACATCATGAACCACGCCGCCTTCAAGGCGTCGCTCTTCATGACCGCCGGGATCATCGATCACCAGACGGGGACCCGGGACATTCGGATCCTGGGGGGCCTGCGAAAGGCCATGCCCTTCACCATGGTCTTGGCTCTGCTGGGATCTGCGGCCATGGCGGGGATCCCCCTCTTCAACGGGTTCATCAGCAAGGAGCTCTTCCTCAAGGAGACCCTGGACCTGCCGCTGATGGCGGGCGCCCCCTGGGTCTTCCCCGTGGTGGCCACCGCCGGGGCCCTCTTCAGCATGGCCTACTCGGTGCGCCTCGTGCACGGCGTTTTCTTCAAGGACCCCACGGAGAAGACCCCGAAGGAGGCCCGGGACCCCTCGATGGGGATGCTCGTGCCCGTGGGGATCCTGGTGGCGATCTGCGTGATCGTCGGGATCGCCGCCGAGCAGACCGCCGGCCCACTCTTGGCCGCCGCCGCCGGCAGCACCGTCGGCGGAGAGCTCCCCTACTACAGCCTGAGCCTGTGGCATGGGTTTACTCTCGAGCTCTTGATGAGCGCCATCGCCATCGGCGGCGGCGTCGTCCTCTATCTCCAACGAGCCCGGCTCTACGAGATCGCCGATCGGTGGCCACAGCTCACCGGCCAGATGGCCTTCGAGAAGGTCCAGGGCCTGATCCTGAGCTTCGCCGAAGGCCTGACAGCCCGGCTGGAGAACGGCTCCTTGCAGCGGTACATCGTGCTTCTCTTGGGCATGGCCCTCGTGGCCGGGGCGCTCCCGTTTTTGGAGCACGGCTTCGTCACGGGGACCGCCGAGCTCACCCCCACGAACCCCGTGGCCATCGCTGTCTGGGCGCTTCTGGTGGTGGCCACCCTGGCGACGGTCTTCACCCACCGCAGCCGCATCACGGCGATCATCTGCCTCAGCGTGGTGGGCCTGCTGATCTCCATCATTTTCGTGTACCTCTCGGCCCCGGATCTGGCCCTGACCCAGCTCTCCGTCGAGGTGGTCACGATCCTCCTTTTGCTCCTGGCCCTCTTCGTGCTCCCCAAGGTCGCCCCCCCGGAGAGCTCCACCCTGCGCAAAATCCGAGACGCCACGCTGGCCGCCATCGGCGGCGCCGGCATGGGGCTGATCTCCTGGGCGGTGATGACCCGGCCCCAGGACAGCATCTCCGACTACTACCTGGAGAACGCCACCTATCCCGTGGGGGGCGGGACCAACGTGGTGAACGTGATCCTCGTGGACTTCCGGGGGTTTGACACCCTCGGGGAGGTGGCCGTGCTGGTCCTGGCCGCCTTCGGGGTCTACACCATGCTTCGGTACGCCCGTCACACCCACGTGGAGGGCGTCGACGACATGGCCAGCGACCGGTACCCCGTGGTGCTCGTCAGCGTCTCGCGGCCGCTTTTGGCGCTGATCCTCTTGATGGCCCTCTACATCTTCCTCCGCGGTCACTACCTGCCCGGGGGCGGGTTCATCGGCGGGCTCGTGGCGTCTGTGGCGCTGATCCTGCAGTACCTGGCGAGCGGGATCGACTGGGCCAAAGAGCGGATGGGCGTGAGCTTTCGGTACGTCGCTGTGGCCGGGGTGCTCCTTGCGACCCTCTCGGGCGGGGCGGCGTTCCTGGTAGAGCAGCCCTTCCTAACGATGACGCTTTTGGGCTTGAAGATCCCCCTGGTGGGAGAGATCGACTACGTGATGACCCTCCTCTTCGACCTGGGGATCTTCCTGGCCGTCGTGGGCGGCACGATGACGATCCTCTCCCAACTCAGCCACATGCAGGAAGACAGAGAGCCCTTCGACGAAGAGGCCCGAGCCAAGGAGACCGACCCGTGGAAGCCCTGATCGCCAGCGCCATCGCAGTCCTGGGCGGGAGCGGGATCTACCTGGTGCTCCGAGCCCGGACCTTCACGGTGATCCTGGGGCTTGCGCTTTTGGCCATCGCCGTGAACCTCTTCTTGCTCTCCATGGGGCGCGTGGCCCCGGGGCACGCCCCGGTGATCGAGGAGGGGCTCGAGCTCGGGGCCTACGTGGATCCCCTGCCCCAGGCCGTGGTGCTGACGGCCATCGTGATCGGGTTTGCCATGATGTCCTTCGCCGTGGTCCTCGCCATCACGGCCCACTTCGTGACCGGCACGGATCACCTCGACGGTGAGGAGACCTCGTGAACCACTGGATCACATTGCCCGTTCTGATCCCCTTCGTGGCGGCGATCCTCATCGAGATCGTCGGCCGCCACCACATCGGCGCCCGCCGGGTCCTGGCGGTCTGCGCCGGCCTGGGCACGATCGCCGCCGGGGCCTACATGCTCCTGCGCACCCACCAGGGGGAGATCTTCACCTACGCCATGGGCGGCTGGGAGGCCCCCTTCGGCGTGGCCCTCGTGGCCGACGGGTTGAGCGCACTCCTGGTCACCCTCACGGGGGTGGTGAGCCTCTTCGCCGCCCTCTACTCGATGAACCGTCACGACACGAAGGGGAAGTTCTTCCACTTCTTCCTCCAGATGCAGGTCGCCGGGATCTGCGGGGCCGTCCTCACCGGGGATCTCTTCAGCCTCTTCGTTTGCTTCGAGATCATGCTCCTGGCCTCCTATAACCTCCTGGTCTACACCGGCGAGGAGCGGGGCCTGAAGGCGGGGGTCCACTATGTGATCTTGAACCTGGCCGGGTCGGCGCTCTTCCTGGTGGCCATCGGCACTCTCTACGGGGTAACGGGCACGCTGAACCTGGCCGATATGGCGCTCAGGGTCGGGGAGCTCGGGCCTGAGGACACGGCGCTGGTCCGGGCCGGGGGCCTGCTCTTGATGGTGGTCTTCATGCTGAAGGCCGCCGTCCTGCCCCTGCACCTGTGGCTGCCCAACGTATACGGCTCGGCGACGGCGCCGGTGGCGGCCTTCTTCGCGATCCTGACGAAGGTCGGGGTCTACGCGATCCTCCGGGTCTCCACCCTGGTCTTCGGCTCCGAGGCCGGCGTGGCCGCCGACGTGCTCGCGCCCTACCTGCTACCCCTGGCGGCCCTGACTCTGGCGCTGGGGATGCTCGGGGCGTTGGGGAGCCTCCGGCTGCGCAAGGCTCTGGGCTTTCTGATCGTGGCCTCCATCGGCACCATGCTGATGTCCATCGGCCTCTACACCCCGGAGGGCATCGCCGCCGGCCTCTACTATCTGGTCCACAGCACCCTGGGCATCGCCATGCTCTTCCTCCTGGTCGATCTGATCGCCCGGCAGCGAGGGGAGAAAGACGACCGCCTCGTGGTGGCCCGGGCGCCGGCGCAGCGAGCCCTCCTGGGGCTCCTCTTCTTCGCCGGGGCCATCGCTGTGGTGGGCCTTCCCCCGCTCTCGGGCTTTTTGGGCAAGGTCTGGGTGCTGCAGGCGTCGCTGATGACCCCCCACGTGGTGGTGGTGTGGGTGGCGATCCTTTTGACCAGTGTCCTGGCTCTCGTCGCGTTGAGCCGGGCGGGGTCGCTGATCTTCTGGAAAGGTGAGGAGGCAGACGACGAGGAGAGGGTGCCCCGTGCGACGGCCTTCGAGCTCCTCCCCGTGTTCGGTCTCCTGGCGTGCCTGATCCTCTACACCTTGTTCTCCGGACCTGCCGCCGAGCTCTGCATGATGATCGCCGAGGGCCTCCTGTCCCCCGGGGACTACATCGAAGCCGTGATGGGGGTCCGCCCATGATCGGAGGCAAGAAGATCCTTCCTCGCCCGGGCTTCTCCGTGGTGCTGATGATCACCTGGATCTTGGCCCACCAGAGCCTGGACCCGAAGACCCTGGCCATCGGCGCTGTGGCCTCGCTCTTGCTGCCGGCCTTCACGCAGCACTTCTGGCCCGAGGCTCTCCGGGTCCGGCGAGCGGGCCTGCTTTTGAAGTTTCTGGGGATCTTCGTCTACGACATCATCGTGGCCAACCTGCAGGTCGCCTGGCTCGTGCTCGGGCCGTCTTCGAAGCTGCGCCCGGCATTCCTCGAGGTACCCATCGTCCTGGAGAACCCCATGTCGATCACGGCCCTCTCGGCGGTGATCTCCCTTGCGCCCGGGACGGTGGCCGCCAACCTCAGCGGCGACCGCCGGACCCTCCTGGTTCATATCCTCCACACCAAGGACGAAGAGAGGGCCATCACCCGCATCAAAGAGCGCTACGAGGGGCCGCTAAAGGAGATCTTCGAATGATCACCGTCGCGCTCAACGTGGGCTTCGCCGTGATGTGCCTCTGCTTGATCCTCAACCTGATCCGGTTGTTGAAGGGCCCCAGCACGCCGGATCGGATCCTGGCCCTGGACACGATGTACATCAACACCATCGCTCTGATCCTGCTCTTCGGGGTCCGACTGGAGAGGGAGATCTTCTTCGAGGCAGCGCTGCTCATCGCCATGATGGGCTTCATCGGCACCGTCGCCCTGGCCAACTATCTGCTACACGGTGATATCATTGATTGAGTACGTCATCGCGGCGCTGATCCTCATCGGGGTCTCCTTCTGCTTCGTGGGCTCATTGGGCCTGGTGAAGCTTCCCGACTTCTACATGCGGGTCCACGTCCCCACAAAGGCCACGACCCTGGGCATCGGCAGCCTGCTCATCGCCTCGACGATCTACTTCTCGATATTGCGGGGGGCCCCGGCGGTCCACGAGATCCTGATCGTGGTCTTCTTGTTCATGACCGCCCCGATCAGCGCTCATATGTTGATGAAGGCCGGCCTTCACGAGGGGCTCCCCGATGTGGATGGGGAGGTGGAGAAGAGGCGGGGGTGACGTTTCGATGTCCTTCGCTTGGGACCTGGCCGCCCACTTGGGACTCAGATGGCGAGGATTCGATGACATAGCTAGCACGCCCGACAGGACTCGAACCTGTGACCGTCGGCTTAGAAGGCCGATGCTCTATCCAGCTGAGCTACGGGCGCTGAACTCGGGGGGTGTTTTCTCACCGTTGGCGCTGGCGATCAAGTCCCCTCACCCAAACACCCGAACCGCCGGGATCAACACCACCAGAAAGAGCACGGTCATCGCCGTGCCGGCCTTCAGGAAGTCCTTCACCTGGTAGCCTCCGGGACCCATGATCAAGGCGTTGACTTGGTGGGTGGGGAGCAGAAACGCGTTCGACGCGGCCAGGGCTACGATCAACCCGAACTGCGCCGGGTCGGCACCCACCCCGAGGGCGACGTTGGCGGCCAGGGGAACCAGAAGCACCGTGGCGCCCACGTTGGAGACGGTCAGGGTGAACACCGTGGTGAGCACGGCGATCACAAGCTGCATTCCCCAGGCCGGGAGGTCTCCGGCGGCGCCGATGACCACGTTGGCGATCCAGGCCGCCGTGCCGGTGTCCTCCACGGCCTGGCCCAGGGGGATCAACGCCGCCAGGAGAAAGACCGTCTTCCAGGACACCGCCCGGTAGGCCTCGTCGGCGGTGAGGACCTTCGATAGGAGGACGATGATCGCTCCCACCATCAGGGACAGGGAGAGCTGGAAGTCCGTGAAGATCACCAGGCCCAGGGCCAGGGTAAAGGCCCCCAGGGCCCACCACTGCTTGTGGGTCCGGGGTGGCTCGGCGGGGTAGTCCGACAAGATCACGAAGGCCGTGTCCTGCTTCAGGTGGTCCAGGCGCTCCCAGGGAGAGAAGATCACCACCACGTCGCCGGACTTCAGCTCCACCTTTCGGAGGCCCTCGGTGATCACCTCCCCGTCGCGGTGGACCGCCAGGACGCTGACCCCGTAGACCTCCCGGAACCGGATCTGGCGGATCGTCTTGCCCACGGCGTCGCCGCCGGGGCGCACCACGAGCTCGGCTAACCCGGCGTGTTCGGTGTCGCGGAGGGCGGCGAAGGGCTCGCCATCGACGGGGCTCAGCCCCTGGGCCTTGGCGAACCCCTCTACGTTTTCGCAGGGGCAGACCAGCCCTACGACCGCACCGGCCTCGATCAGGTAGTCCCGAAAGGGCGCCACGGTCCGGCCGGCTCGATCCTGGATCACCACCACCAGGACGCCCCGGTGCTCCTCCTCGACGTCGGCGATTCGTCGCCCCACCAGAGGGCTGTCCTCGGGGACATGGTAGGCGCAGATCTCCCGGTCCAGCCCGTGGATCGCCGCCACCCCCGGCAGCGTGGCATGGGCGTCGCGGTCCCCCACGGACGACGGCAAGAGATGGCGGCCGAAGAGGGCGAACATGGCGATCCCCGAGAAGAGCAGCAAGAGGCCGATCGGTGTGGGGGCGAACAACCCGTAGGGCTCGATCTCGATGTCCAGGTTCGTCGCCGTCGACGCCAGGAGATCGTTGAGGAGGATCAGAGGCCCCGACGCCACCAGGGTGATCGTGCCCCCCAGGATCGCGGCAAACCCCATGGGCATCATCAGCCGGGACACGGGCACCTCCGTGCGGTTCGACAGCCGCTCCACGACGGGCATGAAGAGGGCCGCTGCCCCGATGTTCTGCATGAAGGCGCTGATCCCGCCCACGGCGGCGGCGATCAACGAGGAGATCCGGCGCTCTGTGGTCCCCCCCACCCGTTGCAGGAACGCCGCCACTCGGCGCATCACCCCCACCCGATCCAGGCCGGCCCCCAGGATCATCACGGCGATGATCGAGATCACCGCGTTCGACGCGAACCCGCCGAAGAGATCCTCGGCCGTCACCAACCCGGTGACGCCGACGACGACCATGATCAAGATCGCCGCCACGTCGATGCGGACGATCTCGGTGACGAAGAGACCGATGGCGCCGGCCAGGATCGCGAGCACCAGGATCATATCTGGGGTCAAGGCTTCCATGTCTCTCCTCAAAAGTCAGAATTCCCTTTCCCCTCCTTTGCACAGGCCGTACCATCGGACCCCGTTCGGGGGTCCATCGCGGGTCTCCCCTCAAATAAACGGGGAGAGGGCGCTCGCCATGGTCCCCGTACTCGCCAGATAGGACCGAGAACGTTTCTCCCATGAAGCATGGATGAACACTGTTGAAACAAAAGGGCTGTCGATGAAGAATTCGATGACGAAGCTGATCACTCTCTCCCTTGCCACCCTGACGGCCACCGCCCTGGTGGCCTGCTCGGCCGCACCACCCGTGGAGGACGAGGAGCCCGGGGCGTCAGGGGAATCTCTGGAGACGGAGCCTGCCGAGGCCGAAGCGGAGCCCGTCGAGGCCGAAGAGCATCACGGGGAGCACCACGGAGAGCACCGGGGCCACCATGACCACCGGTTCGACGACCCCGAGCGATACGCCGAGCGGTGGAACGATCCGGCCCGTGATGAGTGGCAAAACCCCCGGGCCGTGGTGGAGGCCATGGAGATCGAGCCCGGGATGACCGTCGCCGATCTCGGGGCCGGCACGGGCTACTTCATCCCCTACCTCTCCGAGGCCGTCGGCCCCGAGGGCACGGTCCTGGCCGTGGACATCGAAGAGGCCATGCTGGGCTACATCGAAGGCCAGGCTACGGAGTATGGCTGGGAGAACGTAGAGACCGTCCAGGCCCGGGCCGATGACTCCGGCCTCCCCGAGGGCGCCGTGGATCGGATCCTCACGGTGAACACCTGGCACCATATCCCGAACCGCCCCTCCTACTCGGCCCACCTCCTGGAGCGCCTCACGGACCAGGGGTCGGTGTGGGTCGTGGACTACCACGTGGACTCTCCCGCCGGGCCGCCCCCGGAGCATCGGCTGGCTCCCGAGGAGGTGATCGAGGAGCTCGAGGCCGGCGGGTTCGACGCCGAGCTTCATCCCCTGGAGCTCCCCCGACAGTTCTTGGTCGTCGGCCGTCCCTGAGCGTGGTGTGATCCATGGCGAGCGGTTGACCTGCAGCCCGCAGCGGGCCTTGGCCCGCGAGGACCCTCGGGCGCAGCCCGACTCGCGATAGCCTCGTGGCCTTGGCCCGAGGGGCGGTACCGCGCCGCCCTCTATCTCGGGTACCTGAGGGAGTCCTTGCTACCTGCACTAATTAGTGCAAGAAATAGATCGTCTATCAATCCACCTGGAGTCGTTGCCGTCGGAGCAGTCATGTCGAAGAAGGAATTTGAGCCCTCCGAGGACCAGGAAGCGGTCCGAATCAAGCGTCGAGAATACCGGCGAGTGGCGGTGCGCCTCGGGGTCACCCTGACCAGCGACTCCAACTTCTACGTGGGCTTCGCCGATAATATCAGCGAAGGGGGCCTCTTCGTGGCCACCCAGCAGCACGTGGACGTGGGGACCACAGTAGACCTCGAGATCGGCCTCCCCGATGGCGGAGAGCTCCTGGAGGCCACGGCGCTGGTGCGATGGCAGCGGGCCAACGGGGATCCGGCCAACGGCATCCTCCCCGGGTTCGGGGCGAGCTTCATCGAGATCGCCGACGAGGATCGAGCTCGGCTGGAGGCCTTTATCGAGAGCCGAGAGCCCCTCTTTTACCCCGAATGACCACGGCGCTCTACGCCTACAGCCTGGTCCCGGTGGTCGCGATCTCCCTGCTCCTCTTCTTCACGGTGGCGCTGCGGCAGAAGAGCTCCCGGGGGCTGGCGGCCTACTGCCTGGCGACGGCGGTGTGGTCGTCCCAGCTCTTGATATCCCTGTCGGACACGCCACTCTTGTCGGAGCTCGGGGTCCGGCTGGCCGCCTCCGGGGCCTTCGTGGTGGCCGGCTATCTCCACGCCGCCTACGATCTCACGGCCCAGAAAAACTACGGGCTCGTGATCTTCGCCTACGTCGTGGCGGCGGTGATCACAGGCCTCGGGGCCTTCACCCCGGGGCTCCTCTACGATCCGGCGAACCTCTCGGCGGGCCCCCTCTTCTGGCACACCATGGTGTTGGCCGTGGTGGCCGCCGCAGTGCCCATGATCCTGCTCGTTCTGGCCGCTCGCCGGGCCGATACCAACGACGCCCGACACCTGCGCCGCCTCCTGTGGGCCGGTGTGATGGGCTACCTCGGCGCCTGGTCGAACGCGGTGATGCTGGCCTACGGGTGGATGCAGCCCTACGGGCTCTTCCTGGTCCTCGGGAGCCTCTTGCTCCTGGCCGTGCTGGTGCAGTCCCTGGACTCCCGGGCCGACCGCCGGCTCTTCGAGCGGAGCCTGATCTACTCCGGGCTGGCGGCCTTTCTGTCGGCGGGGTTTCTCTTCGGGGCTCTGGTGGTGCTCTCGGACACCACGGGCGCCGAGATCCGGGACTACGGCCTGGGAGCGCTCTTTCTCCTGGTGATGGCCGCCCTGGCCTTTGAGCCCGTGCGCCAGCACCTGCAGGAGTCCCTGGGCCGGGCCCTCTCCGGGGATCGGGCCCAGGCGCCGGAGCTCGCCAGGGCGTTGGTCTCCCAGGAGGAGAAGGCCGAGCAGGCCCGGCAGTTGGCCGAGCTCGGGGCGTTCACCTCGGCCATCGCCCACGAGGTCCGAAACCCCCTGGGGGTGATCTCGGGATACCTGTCGCTCCTGGAGAGAGGCGGGGCCGACGAGGAGATCCTCGACGAGATCCGGGCCCAGATCGATCGGGCCGGCGGGTTCTTGGACGAGCTCTTGAGCTACGGTCGCCCCCGGCCTCTGGAGCTTCGCCGGGTGACCGTGAAGGACACCGCGGAGCTGGCCCTCTCGTCGGTGCAGACCGCCCGGTCCGAGCTGGCAACACCGGTGACCTGGGAGGTCGATGTCCCCCCAGACCTGTGGCTCGAGGCCGATCAGGCACAGCTCCTCCAGGTCCTCGTGATCCTCCTGGACAACGCCCTCTTGGCCCTCTCCGACCAGGACGGGCCGGACCCAAAGATCCGAATCTACAGCGACCACGAGACCGGCGGCGACGTCGTCGAGATCCACGTGGAGGACACGGGCCCAGGGATCCCCGAGGCCCTGAGAGACCGATTGTTCGAGCCCTTCGTCACGGGCCGCAAGCGAGAAGGAGAGGGCCAGGGCACGGGTCTCGGGCTCGCCATCGCCCGGGGGATCCTGGAGCGCCACGGCGGCGAGCTGCGCTGTGAGAGCGCTCCTGGCCAGGGGGCGACCTTCTCCTTGCGGCTTCCCCGGGTACAGAGGATCCTGGCCGCCGCCCAGGCGATCGGACACACCGAAGAGGTACCCTCATGAGCGACGCCCCCAAGATCCTCCTCGTCGACGACGACAAGGCGTTCCGCAAGGTCTACGGATCCCTCTTGCGTAGCGAGGGCTATGACGTGGTCGAGGCCGATGACCGGCCGTCGGCCCGGGAGGCATTCGAGGAGAGCGGGGCCGCCGTGGTCCTCCTCGACCTGATGCTCCCCCCCGACGGCAGCGTCCAGGCCGGCCTGGAGCAGCTCGGGGAGATTCTCTCCGCTCGTCAGGACGCCAAGGTGATCGTGATCTCCGGGGCCGGAGACCGCCGGTTCATGGTCAAGGCCGTCCGCCAGGGGGCCTATGACTTTTTGACCAAGCCCGTTGATCCCGACGTGGTCCTCGTCGTCGTGGAGCGGGCCATGGCTCGCCACCGCTTGGAGCGCCAGGTCGAGACCCTCCAGAGCACCCTGTCGGCCCAGCAGCCCGGCCAGTCGATGATCGGCCAGAGCAGCTCCTTTCAGTCCGCCCTCTCCGTGGCCGAGCGGGTGGCCCCCACGGATCTCCCCGTGCTGATCACCGGCGAAAACGGCACCGGCAAGGAGCTCATGGCTCGCCGGGTCCACGAGGCCTCCCACCGCCACAAGGGGGCCTTCGTGCCCATCAATTGCGGGGCCCTGCCGGAGCACCTCCTGGAGTCCGCCCTCTTCGGGCACGTGAAGGGGGCCTTCACCGGGGCCTCTCGAGATCGGCCCGGGCTCTTTCGGGAGGCCCACGAGGGCACGCTCTTTTTGGACGAGATCGGCGATATGCCGCTCCACCTGCAGGTGAAGCTTCTTCGGACGCTGGAGACCGGGGACATCCTCCCCGTGGGGGCCGACCGCTCGGAGCAGGTAAACGTGCGGATCGTCAGCGCCACCCACCAGGATCTGCAGGAGATGCAGTCCACCGGCGACTTCCGCGAGGACCTCTACTGGCGCATCAAGGGCGCCGAGATCCACCTGCCGCCCCTTCGGGAGCGCCCCGGCGATATCCCGCTCTTGGCCACCCATTTCTTGAATCTAGCTGCTACGCTGGCCCCCGACGGCCACCCCCGGGAGCTCTCCACGGAGGCCGTCGAGGCCCTGCAGAGCCACCGATGGCCGGGGAACCTCCGGGAGCTGCGCCACGAGATGCAGCGGGTCACCGTGATGAGCCGCGACCCCGTGCTCACCCCCGGAGATTTCTCCTTCGCCTCCGGCCAGGCCCTGCCCGCCGAAGACGCACCCCTGCACGAGAAAGTCGAAGCCCTGGAGCGGCGCGAGATCGCCCGGGCCCTGAGGACCCACGACGGAAATCGTACCCACGCCGCCGAAGCTCTGGGACTCTCCCGGCAGGGGTTGCTCAACAAGATGAACCGGTACGGGTTGGCCGAGGCCTGAGCACAGGCCTCAAGCCCTCCCCGGCTCACCTCGGATCAGTCGATGGAGATCAGCTCCACGTCGAAGACCAGCATCCCCGCCGGACGGCCGGGCTGGCCACCGTAGGCCAGGTCTTCGGGGATCCAGAACCGGCGCTGCTCACCGGGGACCATGAGCTGGAGGCCCTCGGTCCACCCGGCGATCACCCGGTTCAACGGGAAGCTCGTCGGCTGACCGCGACGGTGGGAGCTGTCGAACATCTCCCCGTCCGTGGTCCATCCCGTGTAGTGCACGGTGACCACGTCGGTGGCCGACGGGTGGGCATCGCCGTCGCCCTCGCGCAGGACCTTGGAGGCCAGGCCGGTGTCGGTGACTTCCGCATCTTCCGGGGGCTCGGCTACGTCGTCGGGTGCTTGCATGGGATCACGCTCCGCTGTTTCGCCTTCTTCGGCTTCTTCGGCTTCCTCGGCTTCCTCGGCCTCTTCGGCCTCTTCTTCGGTCTCTACGGCTTCCTCGGTCTCGGTAGCTTCCGGGGCTTCCTCGGCCGGCGGGTCACAGGCCACCAGGGAGAGGGACGCCGCCAGGAGCAGAGCCAGTAGAGTTTTGCTTTTCGTGAACATCGCATCCTCCGATTCAACGCATTTGGTTTGGCACAGCGGGGGGCATCATGGCCGAAGGCCGCTGTGAGCGCAAGTGTGCGTGACCTCCCGGGTGTGATCGGTCTCCGTCGGTAAGGACGTCGCAATTCCGCAGCGGGCCTTGGCCCGCGAGGACGTTCGGGCCGCTGTTTCAGGCCCGACTCGCCCAGCCTCGCGGCCTTGGCCCGAGGA
>SKON01000237.1 GCA_007120035.1 Myxococcales bacterium | reverse complement strand
CACGAGGCTGGGCGAGTCGGGCTACGCCCGAAGGTCCTCGCGGGCCAAGGCCCGCTGCGGGCTGCGGGCCAACCGAATCAGTGGATCACACACGGTGACGGGGAGACAAGAGCAGGCCGATGGCGATCAGGAGGAGGAGGCTGGTGGATGGGGATGGCGAGCCCGTCGCGGAGCAGCCGCCGTCGTCGGGGTCGTCGGTGTCGTCGGAGCCGTCGTCGGGATCCTGGGGCTCGGGGACCTCCGAGGCGGGCAGGAGCTCCAGGCGGAACTCGCCGACCTGGTTGGAGGGGCCGTCGGCGGCGAGGACGCCCAGGGAGCCGTCGGAGAGGCGGAGGAAGTCGACGAGGGAGGCGTCGGTGATCTCCGACCAGGTGAAGAGGCCCAGCGGTTCGCCGGTGGCGGGATCGATGAAGCGCACGGTGTAGAAGAGGTCGTCGTCGCGATACCGCAGGGCCAGGAGATCTCGGGAGGACCAGAGGCGGTCGGGCTCACCGGGGCCGTCGAAGGTCTCCGACCAGGGGAGGAGGTCGGGGCCGTCGAAGGCGACGATGCCGGCCCGGCTTCGGGCGGGGTCGGCGTCGGTCCACAGGAGGAAGGTGCCGGCGTCGCGGTGGAAGGTGGGCGCCGAGGGGAGCTCGCGGACCTCCCAGTCCAGGCCACCCGGGGAGACCGGCGAGGGGAGGGCGGAGCCGTCGTAGGAAAAGAATCGGGTGGCGCCGGTCAGGCCGTGGTGGGTGTGGAGCAAAAAGTCTGTGTCCCGGGCCGTGGCGTCGACGATGAAGTCCGGGGTGGCGCCTCCGAAGGTCTTGGCGGTGACCCGAAGATCGCCGACGGATGCCTGGATCACGTGGGCCTGGGTAACGAGGACGTCGGAGCCCGGAAGGCGTCGAACGCCCAGAGTGAGTCCCAGAAGGAGGTCGAGCTCCGGGGCGTAGTAGAGCCCGGGCAGAGGGCCGCCGTAGTCTCCCTGAAAAGAGCTGTCGACCAGCTCTTCGTCCTCGACGACCCAGAGGAGCCCGCCGTCGGCGTCGGCCCTGAGGGTGAAGCCCCCGGGGCGAGAGGTCCGGGAGGTGACTTCGCCGCGGACGAAGAACCCGCCGTCGGGGTGAGCCGTGGCGGCGAAGCATCGGGTCGGGGAGTGGTCGTATCGCAGGGTGTAGGACCGGGCTTCTGCTGGCGTGGAGAGGGCGATCACGCACTCCTCGGTCTCCTCGGCGCCGCGGCCCATCATCAGAAGGGTGGTGCCGTCGACGCTGTGGTCGACGACGGCGCTGAAGCCAGAGGTGCCCGAGGGCAGTGGCCAGGTCCGGACCAGCTCGGTGTGGACAGCCAGATCCATGTCGGCCGGACCGGCCGGTTCCTGAGCGGCGGCCATGGGGACCAGGGCCATCACGGCCAGGAGGATCAAGAGGTTCAGGTGGGCCCGAGTGGGTTGAGTCATGGGACTTTCGGCGCAAGAATTAGAAAGCGCCTCCCCCGAAGAGAGACGGGAGGAGGCGCTTTCGTCGAGCACGGGCTTAGAGCTGGAAGATCAGGAAGTCCAGGATGTCCCGAACGTCCGGGGAGGTCCCTTCGCTCCTGTTATGGAAGGAGGTGTAGACCATGGTTCCCCCGCCTGGCTCGGTCACGGTGATCATCAAGGGTCGGTTCTCGACGGTGCCGCCTCCCAGGTTCACGTCAGCGCGGAAATGCTCCACCGCGGGGGGGTTAGAGGTCTCCTGCATCGCTGCCCAGCTACCGAGGTTGAAGACGATCTCGGCGGTGGAGCTGCCGAGGGCGAGCTGCATGGCGGAGCTGACCACGTCAGCGATCACGGTCTGGGAGGGGTTGCCGCCGGTGGTGAAGCTGGTGATGCCCGGGTAGAGGACGTTGAACCACTCTCGACTCAGATCGGAGGCGTAGAGGCCGCCTCCAGATTGGATGAAGGCCCGGAGGTTGTTGTACATCAGCTCCTGATCACCGGCGCTGACGGAGCCCGGGGAGAAGGGGCACTCGATGAAGATGATGTCCCACTCGGCGAGGGCGGCGGGGTCGCTGAAGAGGTTAACCACAGCGGAGGGGTCCGACATGGGCGCGAAGTCGAGCTCCAAGTCGTTGAGGACGGATCCGACGTCGTCGAAGGATCCCTGGATCACCAGAATATTCACGTCACCGTCAAGGCAGACCTTCTCGGCGTCGTTGAGGAGGTTGTCGTTGACCACGTTCTCGAAGACATCGACGATCCGCTCCGCAGCGAACGAGCCGGAGGTCACGAGCATCTCGTGCTGGCCGGCGGGGACGGCGTCGAAATAGAAGATACCGTTGCCGTCGGTCTCGGTGACCAGGTTGAAGGGCTGACCGTCACAGTCGGTCCCGGTGAGGGTGATCGTGGCCCCCGGGATGCTGGCGCCGTTGGGCTGGCAGGCCTGCCCGTGGAGGGCACCCAATCCACAACCAAAGGGGTTGTCGTTGCTGCCATTGTTGCCGTTGTTGTCGTTCCCGCCGTTGTTGTCGTTGCCGTTGTCGTCGTTGTCGTCGGGATCTTCGAACTCCTCGGGGAGGACGCATTCACCGGTGAAGGGGTTGGGGACCAGGGGAGCCTCACAGGAGGGGCCCGGATCGCCGTTGGGATCCTGGTTGTTCTGGTTGTTCTGGTTGTTCTGGTTGGTCTGGTTGGTCTGGTTTGTGTTGGCCTGGTTGGTCGAGCCGGAGTCTTCCTCGCCACAGGCGGAGAGGAAGGCCATCAGTGTGAGTACGGCGAGCACTGATACAAGGCGGTTGGGAAGAATTCGCATGAGCTATACCTTTCGGAAATCGTCTGCTGGTGTAAGTTCCCCCGGTTCCGTTGGATGATAGAGAGAGGGGGGGGACGATGCAAATCGGGCCTCCCGGTGAGGAGAGCCCGACGTATGGAGCTCAACTCAGAGCTGGAAGATCAGGAATCGTAAGATCTCCTCCATATCGCCGCCGAGGGCTCCCTGGGCGCTGTTGTGGAAGGAGGTGTAGATCGCCTTGCCCGATCCCGTGGGGGGATCGTAGCTGATGAGGAAGGGGATGTCCGAGGCGGTCTGGGGACTCTCGGCGGCGCCGTGGAGGGCGTCGCCCTGGAAGTGGATCGTGGTGTTTGCTCCGGCGTCGGACATCATGGCCCAGCCGCCCATGTTGAAGCTGATGGAGGCCTGGTTGGTGCCGAGGAGGGAGAGCATTTCGTTGCTGATCACGTCGGCGGTGACGTCCTGGCTGTGGCCGCTGGTGCCGAGGAAGGTGGCGGCGTCGGGGAAGGCGTCGTCCATGAACTGGTAGGCCAGGTCGGAGGAGTAGAGGCTGCCGCCGTTCTGGACGAAGGTCTGAAGGTTCTCGATGATCACGTCCATGTCGGCGTCGGAGCCCATGCCGGGGAAGAACCCGCCGAGGTCGAAGTCCCCGAGATCGAAGCCGCCGGCGTCGAGCATGGAGTAGAGGCCGCCGCACTCGATGAAGATGATCTGGTAGGGAGCCATGGCGGAGTAGTCCATGAGGAAGGCCGCGGCGTCATCGGTGCCGTCGCCACCACCGAAGAGGTTTCCGAAGTCCACGAAACCGTCGCTGCCGACGATGTCGTACTCGATGTTCATGCTGCTGAGGAGGGAGCCGACGTTATCGTACTCGCCGGAGATCACAGCGATCTGGGCGCTGTCACCGGCGACGCAGACCTTCTGGGCCTCGTCGCGGAGATCCGTGGTCTGGTCGGGGTGGACCTGAACGATCCGGGTGCCCGAGAAGGAGCCGGAGGTGACGACGAGCTCCTGGTTACCGGCGGGGACATCTTCGAAGGTGTAGTACCCGGCGTTGTCCGTGGTGGTCTCGAAGCTAAAGGCGTTGCCTTCGCAGTCGGTGCCGGAGATCGTCACGTTGGCCACCGGAAGGGTCGCGCCGTCGGGGGTGCAGGCCAGGCCTTCGATGCGGCCGTCCCCACAGGGCTGCTCTCCGCCCTGGTTGTTGGTGCCGCCGCCCTGGTTGTCGGTGCCGCCGCCCTGGTTGTCGGTGCCGCCGCCCTGGTTGTCGGTGCCGCCGCCCTGGTTGTCGGTGCCGCCGCCCTGGTTGTCGGTGCCGCCGCCCTGGTTCGTGGCGCCGCCCTGATCGGGGGTGCATTGACCTGTGATCGGGTTCAGGGACTCACCGGGAGGGCAGGATCCCTCACCGTCGACGACGTCGTCCCCACAGGCGGAGAAGAGGGCTAAGGAGCAGAGGGCGAACAGGCCGATCAGGTGGAATCGCATAAGAACCTCAGGATAAGCGTTCATCAGGATCAGAGCTGGAAGATCAAGAACCGAAGGATCTCCTCCATGTCTCCTTCCATGCCATCCTGGGCGCTGTTGTGGAAGGAGGTGAAGATCGCCTGTCCACTACTGGACGGGGGGGAGAAGGAGACCAAGAAGGGGGCGTTGTTGTGGGTAGTCCCGTTCATCAACTGGGGATCGCCTTCAAAGTGGACCACCGAGTCGGGACCGGCGCTGGCCATCACGACCCAATGGTCGAGGTTGAAGTAGATCTCGGCCTGGCTGGAACCGAGGAGAGAGAGCATTGGGGTGCTCACGACGCGGGCCATGACGGTCTGATCCTCTCCGCCCTCCTTTCCGAGAAAGTTGACGGCGTCGGGGAAGGGTTCCTCGATGAACTGGTAGGCGTAGTCCGAGGCGTAGAGGCTTCCGCCATGGTTGTGTACGAAGAACTGCAGGTTGGAGCGGATCTGGGCCATGCTTCCCGAGATGCGATCGTGGAGGTTGCCGCACTCGATGAAGATGATGTCGTACTCGGTCATGGCGTTGTAGTCGGTCAAGAAGTTCCGGGCGTCGTTGGAGGTGTAGGTCCCCGAGAGCTGATCAGAGCCGACGATGTCGTACTCGATGTCCATGCTGTCCAGGAGAGAGCCCACGTCGTCCCAGGTGCCCTGGATCACGGCGATCCTTGCGCTGTCACCGGCGACGCAGACCTTCTCGGCCTCGTCGCGGAGATCCGTGGTCTGGTCTGGGTGGACCTGAACGATCCGGGTGCCGGAGAAGGAACCGGAGGTGACGACGAGCTCCTGGTTGCCGGCGGGGACGTCCTCAAAGGTGTAGTAGCCGGCACTGTCTGAGGTGGTCTCCAGGCTGAAGGCGTTGCCTTCGCAGTCCGTGCCTGAGAGGGTGATCGAGGCGGAGCTCAATGTGTTGCCGTCGGGAGTGCAGGCTAGGCCTTCCACGCGTCCCGTGCCGCAGGGCTGCTCGGTGTTGTTGGGGTTGGTCTGGTTGGGGTTGGTCTGGTTGGGGTCGGTCTGGTTGGGGTTGGTCTGGTTGGGGTCGGTCTGGTTGGGGTCGGTCTGGTTGGGGCCGGTCTGGTTCGAAGACGGGGTCACGCAGGTGCCGGAGACGGGGTGGAGGATCTGTCCGTCCGGGCAATCACCATCACCGTCGACGACGTCGTCGCCGCAGGCGGTGAGGAAGAGAAATGCGATCAATACGAAGAAGATCGCGAAGGGGTTCGGCGCGCGCATGATCCAGCCTCGGGGTGCGTGAGAGCTACAAGATAGCTCGGGTTTTTGGGTGTTTCGAAGAAGCCCACGGAGTAGATGACGGGAAGGTAACAGAAATAAATTGACTGCGCAAATTGGCTACATTGTACGGATATGTAGGTGTGTTGGGGAGGTTCCGCCCTATGGGCACCGCCGCAGGCGGGGAGAAGGCCACGGGCCTTTTGTTTCGGCTCGGGTTCGCGACTATCTCTCACGTTCGGGCGGTGAGCACGGGAGCGGCCGGGGGGGCTCCCCTTGCCGGAGGTGGAACCGGGTGCCGGCGGGGAGACGGTAGGTCTCGGTGGTGAGGTCCTGATCGGGCCACCGGACGATGACGGTGGCTTCGCAGGCCGAGCCGAGGCCGAAGTGCTGGACCAGGTCGT
>SKON01000253.1 GCA_007120035.1 Myxococcales bacterium | reverse complement strand
TCCCGTCATCGCGACGGGGCAGGGTCATCAGGTCCAGGGTGGACACCCGGCAGAGCACGCCGGCCCCCTCCGCGTCGGAGGTGGTGATAATCGGCGTGTTGATCCAGAAGAACCCCCGCTCGTCGAAGAACCGATGAATCGCCTGCGCCAGGGTATGCCGCACCCGGGTGATGGCCCCGATCAGGTTCGTCCGAGGCCGCAGGTGGGCGTGGTCCCGCAGGTGCTCCATGCTGTGTCGCTTCGGCGCCATGGGATAGGTCTCGGGCTCGTCGACCCACCCGAGGACCTCCACGGAGTCAGCCTGCACCTCCACGGGCTGCTTCCCCCTAGACTCCACGAGCTCGCCGACGACCCTCACAGCGCACCCCGCCGTGAGGTTCAACACCTCGTCCTGGTAGTTCGGCACGTCGGCGTTGATCACCGCCTGGATGGCCTCCTGCCCGGAGCCATCGTGGACGTTCAGAAACGAAAACCCGCCCTTGGAGTCTCGCCGAGTCCGCACCCAGCCTTCCAACGTGACCGTAGAGCCCACGTCCGCGGCCCCACCCAGGAGATCTTGAATCATCACTTTCTTCACAGAACCACTCCTCCTCGAGTTGGCCTCCCCGCGCACCGAAGAGGCACTTCAGTGGCTTGTAGCACCGGCATTGCCGGGCGGCAACCTGCGACAAAACACCCCTCCCCACCGCCCCTGGCCGCTGCTATACTTTCGCCGACTTGCGCAGAGGCCCGTGATGACCGTAAACACTTCACAAACCGCACATAAACAGCCGAAGTCCCGAGCGTTTACCTCCTACGCCTGGATCTTCCTCCTCTACATGCTCGCCGTGATCCTCTTCGGGGCCTGGGTTCGGATCACGGGCTCCGGCGCCGGGTGCGGAGCCCACTGGCCCACCTGCCACGGAGAGGTGATTCCCCGGGACCCCAACACCCAGACGATCATCGAGTACACCCACCGGCTCACCGCCGGGTTCCTGGGTATCCTGGTGCTGATCCTCATGGGCTGGGCCTACAAGGTCTTCGGGAAAGGCCGGGTAGTCCTGGCCTCGATCGTCACCTTCATCTTCATCCTCTTCGAGTCGGCCATCGGCGCCGGCATCGTCCTGGCGGAGCTCGTTGCCGACGACGACTCCGTGGCCCGGGCTGTTGTCATCGCCATCCACCTGGTGAACACCCTCTTTCTGACGGGGTCAGCGGCGCTGGTGGCCTGGTGGTCCCACGGGGTTCCCCTTCCCCGGTGGAAGATCGGCGGACGCCTGAAGTGGCTGCTGCTCATCGGCCTCCTGGGGATCATCGCCACCAGCATGTCCGGGGCGGTCACGGCCCTGGGAGACACCCTCTTCCCCGTGCAGCCCACCATCGGCGAGGGCCTCTTTCAGCGGGTCCGCGAGGATCTCTCGCCAGTGAACCACTTCCTTGTGCGCCTGCGGATCTTCCACCCCATCATCGCCATCGTCGTCGCGCTCTACCTCCTGGCTGTAACCTGGGCGATACGGCTGATGGACCTGCCACCACGAGTGGACTTCTGGGCCGGCATTATGGGGCTCCTTGTGATCGTCCAGACCCTGGCGGGGGTGATCAACATCCTGATGGCCGCCCCGGGCTACCTGCAGTTGATTCACCTGCTGCTGGCGCAGTTTCTGTGGATCTCCCTGTTCTTCCTCTTCCTCTCGGTGATGCTCCCCGAAGAGGCCCCCGATGGGTGAGTTCGCCTACCCTGTCAGCGTCGCCCCCATGATGAAGTGCACGGACCGGCACTTCCGGTTTTTGATGCGCCTTATCACCCGTCGGACCCTGCTCTACACCGAGATGGTGACCACTGGCGCCATCTTGCACGGCGACCGGGAGCGGCTCCTCGGGTTCGACGACCGTGAAAAACCGCTCTCCCTACAGCTCGGGGGCTCGGACCCTTCGGAGCTCGCCGAGTGCGCGCGGATCGCGGTGGACTTCGGGTACGACGAAGTGAACCTCAACGTGGGGTGCCCCAGCGACCGGGTCCAGACGGGCCGATTCGGCGCCTGCCTGATGCGGGACCCCGAGCTGGTCGCCCGATGCGTCGACGCCATGAAAGAGGCTGTGGACATCGAGGTCACCGTCAAGCACCGCATCGGCGTCGACGACCTCGACAGCTACGACGATATGCTCCTTTTCGTCGACACCGTCGCCCAGTCGGGCTGCACCCGCTTCACGGTCCACGCCCGCAAGGCCTGGCTGAAGGGATTGAGCCCCAAAGAAAACCGCAACGTCCCTCCCCTGCGCCACCCCGAGGTCCACCGCCTCAAGGCCGAGCGGCCCCACCTGATCATCGAGACCAACGGCGGCATCAAGACCCTTGACGAGGTCGAAGCTCACCTCCATCAGGTGGACGCCGTGATGATCGGCCGCGCCGCCTACGACGACCCCTACCTTTTCGCCGACGTGGACCGCCGGTTCTTCGACGACCCACGGCTCGTGCCCACTCGCCACGAGGTCCTCGAAGAATACCTCCACTACGCCGACGACCAGCTCTCCCGCGGCGCTCGCCTCACCCACCTCAGCAAGCACCTGCTCCAGCTCTTCTCCGGATGCCCCGGCGCCAAGCGCTGGCGCCGCCACCTCAGCGAGAACGCCTGGCGCGATGAGGCAGGGGCCCACACCCTCCGCGCCGGGCTGGAGTTGGTCCCCGAGGTGCCCCGCACCTCGGCGTGAACGGACACGATCACCCGCGCCACACTGTCACACACAAGAGGACACCAGACCCCACACACCTACCCTTACCTACATCTACGCACACGCAACTACCTGAAATCACTCTCTGGCATCGTCCTTGCTTTTCCACCCGCCGTGAGTCTTCACCACGAACGCGCGAGTGTAGCGATGAGAATGAGACTGGTTTCGATGGGAACACCCGGAGTTCTCGCAGTGGGCCTCCCGGCGATCACCCTGGCGGGCTGCGGAGAGTTCGGAGAGCGGGTTCCTCCTTCGGTATGAGTTCACGTCCTTTGGGGAGCGGGAGATCCGGGTGGTGCTCTTCGACGCCGACGGCGAAGAGATTGGCGAGAAGACGATCCGAATCACCGTGACCGATCCCGACGGACGGGTCCCCGAGGGCTCCGGTGGCGCCTCCAACACCGGCGACGGCGAGCTAGACAGCGCCGTGGCCGAGGCCCTGGCCGCAGAAGCCGGGATCTGCAGCCCCTCTCGCACAGCCACCACCGGCGGCCGGTGCCAGGACGGTACCGGCGGCTACAGCACCGGCGACTGTTGGGGGTTTGTGTGGGGCGCCCTGCGCCGAGCCGGCGTGGCCACCGAAGCCGACGGCAACCGCCTCGGCGCCGCCGGCCCCTGCTCCGAAGGAGTCTTCAACCGCTCGGCCTACGGCTTCCGATGCAACGCCGACGCCAACCCCTCGGTGCTCCTCTCCAGCTTCGGCATGGAGCGCGCCGACATCCCGCCCACCCAGGCCCCCCGCGGCGCGATCATCGCCTGGGACCGGGGCTGCATGGGCTATAGCTCCGAGCACGGCCACATCGAAGTCAGCATGGGCAACGGCATCGCCTGCTCCGACTTCTGCGACACCATCGTCGGCGACCCGGAGTGCGCCAGCGTCTACATCCCTGTGGAGTAATCATGACCATCAAGAACGACAAGATCTCGATCCTCCTGCCCCTCCTCCTGACGGCCCTACTGACCGTGAGCCTGTCGGCCTGCACCGAGCAGAACGTGGTGATCTCCGGCGGTGACGGCGACTCCACAGGGCTTGAGGACCCCAACCAGGCGCCCGAGGAGAACCAGAACGGCGACAACCAGGACCCTCATAATCACTATGAAGATCCCGGCGACGACGGCCACGGCCACGGGCCCGACCCCGACGCCGTCTCCACCCCCACCTCGGAGATCACCGGCTCCTGGCGGGTGGCCCGGGCCGACGACGACGCCCCCCTGGGGTACTTCGACCTGATGAACCTGGTCGGCGAAGAGCTCGTGGACGGCCACTTCGTCATGGGGCTGGTCCCCTCGGAGATGCTCGACGGCGCCCGCGGCGACCTCCTGGAGGGCACGTCCTGGGATGGTGAAGAGCTCCAGATCCGGTGGAACCCGACCTCGCAGTCCTCGGAGCGATACACCATCACCTCCACGAATCGGGTCGACGATGACCGCTTCGACGGCCACTTCGAAGCCGAGCTCGCCCCCTTCTCTTTCGATGTCACCATCACCCGGATGAACTTCGACGACCTCCACGAGGCCGACGAGCAGTAATCCGGTGGTGAGCTCAGGACCCGCTGTGGTACATCCACCGGCAGACTCATGCCGACGAGGATGACCCATGACACCCGCCCCTTCGACCTGGCCTCTGGCCCCGGCCTACACCGGCGACGAGCTGGCAGACCTCTCCGCCCTGGAGCAGGCTCGCCTGATCCGAAACGGAGAGATCAGCTCTCGGGAGCTCACCGCCCACTACCTGAGCCGCATCGAAGACTACGACCCCGCTCTCGGTGCCTTCATGGAGGTCTACGCCGATCGGGCCCTGGCCGACGCCGACGCCGCCGATAAGGCCCGACGAAGAGGCGAACTCCCGGGCCCCTTCGGCGGGGTCCCCACGGCGGTCAAAGACCACCACCTGATTCGATTCACCCGAAGCCGCCTGGGCTCACGGGCCTTCGATTGGTTCTTCAGCCCCGTCGACGACGAGATCGTCAAGCGCCTGCGCCGGGCCGGCTTCGTGCTCCTGGGCAAGACCACGATGTCCGAGCTGGGACTCCTCCCCGTGGTGGAGCCCCCGGATGGCGATCCCACCCGAAACCCCTGGGACCGAGATCGCACCGCCGGCGGCTCCAGCGGCGGCGCCGGCGCGGCCATCGCCGCCGGGTTGATCCCCCTCTCTCCGGGCAGCGACGGCGCGGGCTCCGTTCGGATCCCGGCGGCCCTCAACGGCCTCGTCGGGCTGAAGCCCACCCGAGGGCTGGTCGGTGACGGCTCATCGGACCGCCTCGATCCTTTCGGCCTGACCTGCATCGGCCCCATGGCACGCTCCGTTGACGACGCCGCCGCCCTCCTCGACGTGCTCGCCAACGCCGGCGACTCCTACCAAAAGCGCGCCCGCCAAGAGGTACGCCAACTCCGCATCGGCATGATCACCGAGGCCCCCTTCGGTCCCCTGGACCCCACCATCAGAGATCTCATCGAGGCCACCGCTGCTCGCCTCGAAGACGCCGGCCACCACATCGAGCTCCGCCCGCCACCCCAGGGCACCCTCGAAGAGTTCACCCCCCTCTACCAGAAGTTCATCGCCCGAATCCCCGTGATTCGATCCGCTCTCCTCCAGGACGTGACTCGGTGGTTCCGCGACCAGGGAAAGCAGGTATCAAGCGACGAAGCCTGGCAGATCTTCCGGCGCTTCGAAGCCACCGGCAACGACGCCATGGCCGGACTGGACGTGCTGATCACCCCTACCGTGGGGGTCCCCACCCCACAGGTCCACCAGCACTCCCACCTCCCGCCGGCGGAGTACTTTCGGGCCGCCGCCGGCCTGGGCAAGTTCACAGCCCTGGCCAACATCACCGGCCAGCCGGGCCTCAGCGTCCCCATCGGACTCGCCGACGGCCTCCCCGTGGGCGCCCAGCTCCTGGGCCGACGCGGCGACGACGCCCTTCTGCTCCGCCTGGCCCGTGCCTTGGAAGTCCGCTGAGCAGACCGTGTTTAGGTGGCGGTTGCCGGAGCCCTGGGCCTCCGGCCCGGGTTCGCTCTAAGTCGCCGGTCGCCCCGAGGAGTGCGTACGCCTCCCAACGATCGAAACATCGAGGTTCGCGGCGTCCGGGCTCGCGACGATGCACATCGAAACGTCGGGGTTCACGGCGGTATTGATCGAGACGTCCGGGCTCGCGACGGTCTATTCCCCACCGAGTTCAGGGCCCACACGGTCTA
>SKON01000263.1 GCA_007120035.1 Myxococcales bacterium | reverse complement strand
TCCACGGAGATGAACCCCGTCCTCGCCGCTCCGATCTCCAGTCGGTCGGCCTCCTCCACGGTGTCATTGGGCTCCACCTCGAGCCCCTCGAGCTCGGCGAGGTTCTCTACGGAGAGCTCGTAATCAAAGGTCCGGGACCGAAACCCCTCGGCGGTCTCCACGGACCTTACCTCCAGATCGTACTCCCCGGGCCCCAGGACGTGGTTGCATAGCACCAACCCCTCTTCCTCGGCCTCGGCCTCGAGCTCCAGGGGCCGCTCTCCGGTCTCCTCCGCCGGCAGCCACCGCAACGCCAGCCGGTGGGCGTCCACCAGGGGCTTCACCCGCACCTGAGCGACCACCTCGGGGGCTTCCTTCTCGGGGACATCTCCCCAGGGATCGACCTCCTCTTCGGGTTCCTCCTCCTCGCCGGCCTCTCCACGGGCCATCCGCTCCATCTCTCGGGCCGCCGCGAGCTCTTCGGCCTCTCGCTCCGCCTCTTCATCGGGGCCTTCCACGACAAACCGGAACCGATCCCGATCGTCTCTGTGGTGGAGATAGCCCCGGACCTGATCGCCGAAGTTCAACACCTGGGCGGCCCCCTCCGTGTCATTGGGCTCCCGCTCCAACACAAACCCCTGCACCGGGGGATGCTCGATCACCCGCAGGCGGTACCCCCGCTGGTGGTTGTACTGCTCCCCGGCGGTCAACACGAAGTAGAGCCCCTCGTCGGAAGCCTCCGGGAGCGCCAGGTTGGGGATCACCGCCGGCCGATCGGCGGAGATCTCCATGGTCAACACCGGGTCCTGAAGGGTGCTGTCGTCGAAGATCCGAAGCCGCTGGGGAATCTCCGGGATGTGGCTCACCTCCAGGCTGTACACCGCGTCGGTCACCGCCTCTGGAGCGACATGAAAGACCTCCCGGTCGTGGGGACGGTCGTAGAACCCCTGGATCTCTCCCGGCAGGGACAGCGGGGTCGCCACGTGGGCGTGATCATTGGGCTCCATGGCCATCGCCGCCGCCGTCCGCCGTCGCCTGATATCGATCCGGTACTCCCCGGTGGTCCCTCCGTCGCCGGTCACGAAGAGCCTCGTCGGCTCTCCTCGCGCCACGGACACCATGGGGATCGACTCCGCCTCGCCAGCTCCTCCCAGGTCGTAGAGCAAGGGCGGATAGTCTCCGCCTCCCGGGACCTCCAGGTAGACCGCCAGATCCAGGGATGACCCCTGGGGGGTCACGGTGATCTCCACGATCCAGTCCTCGGAGTCCTCGTGGGATAGAGCGAACCAATCCACATCGTCGGCCGGATCGATGGCCCCAAGCATGGGGCCCATCTCCCTCCGTAGCTCAATCGGCGTGGCCTGGGAGGCCGTGTCGTTGGGCTCGACCTCTCGATTCTGGTCCTCTTCGGACCGCATCTGGGTCGGCGTGACCCGCTCCACCGAGTCGTCGTGGATCACGGCCCGCACCCGGTCCTCACAGGCATCACACCCGACGAGGATCGCCGACGCGGCGATCCCCACGGCCAACACCTGTGTGGTGAGGAGCTTCTTCATCGACGCCGTACTCAGTCGCGGTTGTTGAACCGCCGGATCAGCTCGTCCGTCAGGTCCAGGCCATCCACGGAATACAGAACCGACGTCTCCGTCCGCTCCAGGATGATCGTGTAGTTGCCCTCTCGTCCGATCTGGGCCACCACCTCTCGCATGCTCTCGAAGACTCCCCGCATCGCCTGGGCCTCTTGCTGCGCCAGCTCCTGCTGAAGCGTCAGGTAGAGCTGCTGCAGCTCCGCCATCTTCTCCTGAAGCTCGACGGCCATCTGCTGGCGAGCGCTATCGGAGAGCATCATCGCCTGCTGCTCCAACTGCTGGTGAAGCTGCATCACCTCTTGCTGCTTGTCGTCGAGCTGCTGCTGGCGTCGCTGAAACTCGCGCTCCAGCTGCCGCCGAACCTGCTGGCCTTCCTCGACGTTCTCCAACGCCCGGTACAAATCGACGTAGCCGATCTTGATGTCTGCGCTGGCCGTGGCCATCCCCGTGAAGGTCATGGCGACCATCATCGCCAGAGCGATGAACAGGCGGGCGGGTTTGGATTTTCTCACCGACATGGTGGCTCCTTCTCGTTTCTGATTCTCATTCACTTTCACCGGGCGCCAACTCCTGGTCGCCCTAAAACGCGTTCTGAATACTCAGGTCGAACACGATGGGTCGCTCTCCCTGTAGACGCTGCAGGGGCACGCCCCATTCTAATCGCAGCGGCCCGATCGGGCTGAACCACCGGATCCCAACCCCTACGGCGGTCCGCAGGGCGTCCTGGTGGTCCAACGCGTCGTCGTTGAACAGATCCAGTCGAAGGGTAAAAGGCTCTCCGTCGTCGAACGCATTCCCGGCGTCGGCGAAGAGCACTCCTCGCAGCTGAGCCGCCGCGAAGATGGGAAACTCTACCTCCGCCGTCAACACCAGCTGCTTGTTCCCCCCGTAGTGAAACGGCCGCAGCTCCTGACTGGGGTCATCGCCCCCGACGGGAACCCGACGGGCCGGCCCCAGCGTAAACCGCTCAAACCCCCGTACTGTCTCAGGCCCACCCACGAAGTATCGCTCAAAGATCGGCACCGGCCGATCCGGGGCCGTGCTCGCCACGAACCCGATGCTGGCGTTCAACCGAAGCACGAAGTTCCAGAACAGCGGTCGGTAGAAACGGGCATCCCCGTCGAGCTTCAAAAACCGGTTCTCGCTCAACAAATACTGGTCCGCCCACTCGGCACTTGTGGTGTGATACTGACCCCGGGACGGAAAGAGCCGATCATCGCGGGTATCGTAGCTCAACCCCCACCTCAGGCTACTCGTCAGCCCGCCGGTAAAGAGGGGCGACGCCGGCCGCTCCGTGATCTGGTTGACCCCTCCGGGCTCCACAGACACGTCCTCCAGCTTGTACCGAAGCGTCGTGTTCAGGGCATCTCCCACGGGAAGCCGCAGCAGATCCCCGATGGGGTACCCGAAGGTCAGCGTGCCCCCTCGGGAGAGCCGATCGAAGTCCTGGTACTGGTAGGTGAAGTTGTAGAGATCCGTGGCGAAATACCACTGGCTCCCGAAGAACCGGGGGTCCTGGAACCGGAGGTTGAAGAGCCGACGGATCGGCGACCACTGGATGCTCAACTGCAGCGACTGTCCCCGGCCGAAGAGGTTCTCCTGGGAGACCGACCCCTGGATCACGTACCGCTCCTGGCTGGAGATCCCCATCCCGGCCTGGAAGGTCCCCGTAGGCCGCTCCTCTACCTGTACCTGCAGGTCGATCACGTCCGGGGACTGGGTCTCTTGGCTGGTGACGTTCACCACCTCGAAGAACCCCAGCCGCTCTACCCGCCGCTGGCTCCGCTCGATCCCCGACGCCGAGAAGAGCTCCCCCTCCTCGATCACAAACTCTCGCCGGATCACCTGATCCCGGGTCTTCAGGTTCCCCACCACTTCGATTCGCCCGATGTAGACCAGCTCTCCCTTCTGGATGTCGTAGGTCACATCCACGTAGTCTTGCCCGTCGGCCTCCCGGGGAATCATCAGGGGGTTGACCCGCACGTTGGCGTAGCCGGCGTCCTGGTAGAACCGGCTCAGCCGCATCAGGTCCATCTGAAGCGCGCTGTACCGGAACACCTCCTCGTCGGTGATCCGCGCCATCCCCTGGAGCTCTTCCTCGTCCACCAGGAGATCCCCGGAGAACTGAAGATCTCCGGTGAAGTGTTGGGGGCCCTCGTCGATTCGGATCGTGATGTAGAGGTGTCGCTTATCCGGTGACAACCGAAGGGTCGGCATCTCCACCTGCACCTGCACGAACCCATGGTCGTAGTAAAACGCCGTGAGCCGCTGGAGGTCGATTTCGAACTCCTCCTCCTGGAAGGACCCCATCTGCGTCATGAAGGAGAGTACGTTTCCGGCCCGCGTGGCGATCACGTTGCGCAGCTCGTCGCTCGAGATCTCCTCGTTACCCAGGAAGGTCACCCGCTTGACCTCCACCTTGGAGTACTCCCGGATCTCGAAGATCACGACCGCCAGGTCGGGCCGGTCCTCTCGGGGCATCACCTCGAAGTCCACCTCGGCCAAAAAGTACCCGTCCTGATGATACTTCTCTCGAATCGCTTCCGCCGTCCGGGCCACCGCCGCCAGATCCAGGATCGAGAACCGCCGAAACCGCAGCTCCTCCTCCAGATCGTCGTCGCTGATCGCCGAGTTGCCCACGAACCGGATCGCGTCCACCGCGGGCTTCTCCACCACCACGAAGGTCAACACCACCCCGCCGGCCTCCGATCGGGCCCGCACCTGCACGTCATCGAAGTATCCCAGGCCGTGGATTCGCCGGATGTCGTTGGTGATCTGCTGCCGGTTGACGAGTTGCCCGGCCTCGGTAGTTACTCGATCACGGACCGTGTCGGCCTCGACCCGGCGATTCCCCTCGACCTCCACGCTCACCACGGTCTGACCTTCCCAGTCCACCCCCGTCGTCGACGGCGTCGTGGGGATCTGCGGGGGCTGCAGCTGCATCCCCTGGCCCGCGGCCACCCCGGGCCACGCCAGGATCGCGCCGATCATCAGCGCCAGAGCCCAATGATAGCGGCCCGCGCCTTCTCCCTCCCGGTCTTCCTTAACGTCGGCTGTCACGAAGGTCCCTGAGTCGTCGTCGAGTCCCCGTCGGAGACGGCCTCGACCAATCGCAGCTGCCCCGGGTCCTGAGGCCTGGCATTCATCAATTCCTCAGGGATTCGTCCGGCGACGTTTGGATCGCCCGGGTGCTGAGGGATCAACCTTCCCTGGTCTACGAGCACCCGGATCGGCATGTTCTCTGCCAGGCTCGGATCGTGGGTCACGATCACGACGGTGACCCCCGTCGTCTCGTTGAGCTCACGCAAGATGGCATGTATCCCAGCGGCCGTTCTCAGGTCAAGGTTCCCCGTCGGTTCATCGGCCAGGAGCAGCCGGGGCTCCCGAAAGAGAGCCCGGGCGATCGCCACCCGCTGCTGCTCACCGCCGGAAAGCTCTCCCGGCTGGTGATGGACCCGCTCCTTCAGCCCCACCATCTCCAACAGCTCTTTACCCCGAGACTCGGCGGCTCGCTTCCCCATCCGCCCGATCAACCCGGGCATCATCACGTTCTCCAGGGCCGTGAACTCCGGCAGCAGGTGGTGAAACTGAAACACGAACCCGATCTCCCGGTTGCGCAGCCCCGCCAGGACCGCCTTACGCCGGGAAAACACGTCCTCCCCGTTCCACAGCATCTGCCCCGACGTCGGCGTGTCCAGAGTCCCCAAGAGCTGCAAGAGCGTGCTCTTGCCAGCACCGCTGGGTCCCATGATCGCGATCTGATCCCCGGCGAAGATCCGGAAGTCCACGTCCCGCAATACCTGGAGATACTTCCCCCGGTGCATGAACTCCTTGCTGAGCCCACGAAGCTCGATGAAGGGCTGGTTTGATTCAGTCATATCGCAGACCATCCACGGGGTTGAGTCTCGCTGCCTGGTACGATGGATAAAGGGTCGCCAAGAAGCTGATCCCCACGGCGCAGAACACCACGGCCACCACCTCCACGGGGTCCACCTCCACCGGGAGCTGAGAGATGTAGTAGACATCGGAGTCCAGCGGCAACCCCACGGTGGCCAGGAGATAACAGATCAAGAGGCCAAAGAAGAGCCCCGCCGCCGCCCCGGTCAGCCCGATCACCACCCCCTGGAACATAAAGATCCGCATCACCTCGCCATTGGTGGATCCCATGGACTTCAAGATCGCGATCTCCCGGCCTTTCTCAATCACGATCATGATCAGCATCGCCACGATGCTGAAGCTCGCGACCAGAATGATGAACGTGAGCACCACGAACATGGCGATCTTCTCCAGCCGCAAGGCGAAGAAGAGCGCGCTGTTCAGCTCTCGCCAGTCCAACAC
>SKON01000044.1 GCA_007120035.1 Myxococcales bacterium | reverse complement strand
TCGCGCCAGCCCCCTGGAAGGCCAGCCGCCTGGAAGGAAGGGGGCGCTTCATGTGTCTTCGTTCACACTCGGGGTTGGCGTCGGGGTCACTCCACGGTGACGCTTTTTGCGAGGTTTCGGGGTTGGTCGACGTCGGTGCCTTTGAAGTCGGCGATGTAGTAGGCGATGAGTTGGACGGCGACGACGGAGAGGAGGGGTTGGACGAAGTCGGGGGCGTCGGGGAGGGGGATCATGACGTCGGCGAGGTTCTGGAGGCGGTGGTCGCCGTCGGTGCCGATGGCGATGATGCGGCCGCCCCGGGCTTTGACCTCCTCGACGTTGGAGAAGGTCTTTTCGTAGACGGCGTTCTTGGGGCAGAGGACCACCACGGGGAGCTCGCGGTCGATGAGGGCGATGGGGCCGTGCTTCATCTCGCCGGCGGCGTAGCCCTCGGCGTGGATGTAGCTGATCTCTTTGAGCTTGAGGGCCCCTTCGGCGGCGATGGGGAATTGGTTGCCCCGGCCCAGGTAGAGGAAGGAGGTGGCCTGGGAGTATTGGCGGGCGATTCGCTCGTAGACGTCGACGTCCTGGAGGAGGGTCTCCATGTGGGCGGGGATCTCGCGGAGGGCTTCGATGAGCTCCTGGGCGCGGTCCGATTCGAGGCGGCCGTTGAGGCGGCCCAGGAGGAGGGCGAGCATGGAGACGGCGGCGACCTGGGTGGTGAAGGCTTTGGTGCTGGCGACGCCGATCTCGGGGCCGGCGTGGGTGTAGAGGACGCCGTCGGACTCCCGGGCGATGGTGGACTCGATGACGTTGCAGATGCAGACCGTGCGGGCGCCTCGCTCCTTGGCCTCCCGGATGGCGGCCAGGGTGTCTGCGGTCTCGCCGGACTGGCTGATGGCGATGGCCAGGGTGTTCTCGGAGAGGATGGGGTTGCGGTACCGGAACTCGCTGGCGAGCTCGGTCTCGACGGGGACCCGGGCGACCTCTTCGATGAGGTATTTGCCGATCTGGGCGGCGAAGTAGCTGGTGCCGCAGGCGACGAAGACGATCTTGTCCAGGGCGGCGACGGTGTCGGCGTCGAGGCCGAGCTCGGGGAGGTGGACTTCGCCGCGGTCGACGCTGACCCGGCCGCGGAGGGTGTCGACGATGCGGGCGGGCTGCTCGTAGATCTCCTTGAGCATGAAGTGCTTGTAGCCCTGCTTCTCGGCGGAGATGGGGTCCCAACTGATGCGCTTGATGGGGCGGTCGACGGGGCGGTGGTCGGCGTCGAAGATGGAGATCTCGTCGGCCCGAAGCAGGGCGGTGTCGCCGTCTTCGAGGAAGACGAAGTCCCGGGTGTGGCTCAAGACGGCGGGGACGTCGCTGGCGGCAAACGCGCAGCCGTCGCCATGGGCGATGACCATTGGCGAGGCGTGTCGGGCGACGAGGAGCTCGTCGGGGTTTTCGGTCTCCATGACGACCAGGGCGTAGGAGCCCTCGATGCGGTCTAAAGCTCGCCAGGTGGCCTCTTTGAGGGAGTCGGCGCCCGTGGCGAGGGCTTCGTCGATGAGGTGGGCGACGACCTCGGTGTCGGTCTCGCTGGAGAAGTGGCGGCCCTGTCGTTGAAGGGCCTCCTTGAGCTCCAGGTAGTTCTCGATGATGCCGTTGTGGGCGACGATCACGCGGCCCACCCGGTGGGGGTGAGCGTTGGACTCCGTGGGGCGGCCGTGGGTGGCCCACCGGGTGTGGCCGAGGCCGACGGTGCCGTCGAAGGGCTCGGCGCGGAAGGCCTCTTCGAGGCGGGTGAGCTTGCCCTCGGCGCGGCAGATGCGGACCTGGCCGGTGTCGTCGGCGATGGCGATGCCGGCGGAGTCATAGCCCCGGTATTCGAGCCTTCGCAGGCCGTCGAGGAGGAGCGAGGAGCAAGGGGTGTTTCCTACAAAGCCTACGATTCCGCACATGTTCGCCTCGTGGTCGTCAGAGTCATCGTCATAGCACTAACAGGGAGGGCCTCGAAAAGCTATTCCTGGTCGACGGTGAGGCAAGGCTCCCGGGGTGAAGGACCAGGAGCATGGAAGGTAGCGGGGGGTTGTGGCGAGGGTGTGACGGGGATGTGGAGGTTTGGTGGCTTCACGGCCGTGGAGTTCGGGGTTGGACCTCCGAGCGTCGAGGACATACAATTTGAGGGGTGATGGACGACGGCGAATACGATCAGAGCCACGACGCGCGAGTAAAGCGGTTTCTCACCGCGCTGGATCTCTTTGACTCCGGGGTTCAGATGCGGCGTGCGCAGCTCGCGCGTCAGTTTCCCGAGGCCACCGAGGAGGAGCTTCGGTGGAGGCTCAGGGAGTGGCTTCACACCCGGCCGGGGGCGGAGCACGGAGATTGTCAGGGGCGGGTGCGAGAGAAATGACGACGGGGCTCTTCGAGACGGTCCGCGAGGTGTCTGGGATTCTCAATGATATGGGGTCTCCCTGGGCGTTGGTCGGAGGGCTGGCCGTCTCGGCATACGTGGAGCCTCGATTCACACGGGACATCGATGTCGCGGTGGCGGTTCGGGACGACTCGGCGGCCGAGGCTTTCGTGGCAGACTGGCAGGCAAGGGGATTCCAGGTGAGCTTGGTGGTCGAGCAAGATGAGACCGGCCGGCTGGCTACGGTGAGAACCCACCGGCCGGGGGAGCAGGAAGGGGTCGTGGTTGATCTCCTGTTTGCGTCCTCCGGGCTCGAGCCCGAGATCGCTGAGGAGGCCCATGAGATCGAGATCATCACCGGGCTCGCCGTTCCCCTGGCGAGGCCGGGCCATCTCTTTGCGCTCAAGCTCCTGTCCTTTGATGCCGAATACCGTCCCATGGATCTGCAAGATCTCCGTCACCTTGGTGCGGTGATGGACGATGATGAGGTCGGGGCCGCGAGACGTGGCGTCGCCCTGATCGAGGAGCGAGGATTCCACCGAGGCAGGGACCTGACAGAGCTCTTGGAGAGGCACCTCGAGCGGGTCACTCCACGGTGACGCTCTTCGCGAGGTGGGGTGGCAGTTCGGGACGACTCGGCGGCGGGGAGCCCGATGGTGGTTCGGCCCGGCTGGCGATCGTCGGGGCGACGCGGGCCACCCCAGGCGCTTCGCGCCAGCCCGCCATCACTGCGTACCCACGAACCGGATCGAGTGGGTGAAAGGGGGCACTTCATGTGTCTTCGTTCACACTCGGGGTTGGCGTCGGGGAGACCACCGGACCGTAAGGGGGCTCGGCGTGGTGACGGCCTACGGAGTGAAGCTGGCCCGGGAGGGTCAGTCACTCCGGGGCCAGAACACCGAGTGGGGAAGGAAGTCGGAGAGGCCCCGGGGGGTGATCTCGAGGCCCAAGGCCGGGGGCCAGCCGGGGCCGAGGGGGGTGGCGGGGTCGGGGCGGTGGGGGTCGAAGTCGGGGACGACGTGGGAGCGTTGGGTGACGGCGTCCCAGAGGTTCTCTTCCCAGAGGGCGAGTACGGGGGCCCAGGAGTGGTCGAGGGTGGAGGGTTGGGGGTCGGCTACGGCGGTGGGGCCGAGGTGGACGGCGTCGGTGTCGTCGGTGGTCCAGTGGAGGGTCAGGCCCGGGGCTTCGGTGAAGGCGGGCTCGACGCGGAGGGTCCACCACCGGGGGGCGGTGTCGTCGCCGGCGGGGCGTTCGGCCTCGATCCAGACGCCGGAGCCGCCGGGTTCGACGACGCGGAGGACCAGGCCCTCGGCGGAGGCGTCCTCGCGGGTGAAGAAGGCGATCTCCATGCGGAGGGCGTCGTCGTCGGCGGCGAGGAGGGCCAGGGTGGCGTGGAGGCCGGGGTGGTGTTCGGCGGGGACGGCGGTGCGGACGAAGGAGAGGACGTGGAAGGTGGCGTCGAAGAACCGCTCTCGGGCGTCCCAGTCGGTGATCTCCCAGGCGTCGAAGACGACGATGTCGGCGCCCCGGGGGGTGACCTCCATGGGGACGGCGTCGCGGCGCTCCCAGTCGGACCAGGGTTCGTGGTCCTCGCCATGGTAGCCCATCAGGCCCCCGGGGAGGGGGCCCTTGGAGAGGCTGCCCGGCTCGGGGGCTGCCGTGGTGCAGGCCGTGGCGAGGGAGACCAGGGCCAGGAGGACCAGGAGTTGGGGTGGTGTCATTGAGCGGGGACCAGGAGGACCGAGCAGGGCATCTGGCGGACCACCCCGGAGGCGATGCTGCCCAGGAAGAACCGCTCCATCCGGGACTTGGAGCTCGCGCCGAGACAGATGGCGAGGGCTTCCTGGTTGGAGGCGAACTCCACGAGTTGGCGGACCGTGGCGCCCTCCAGGACGTGGGAGTGGACCTCGATGCCGTCGAGGAGCTCGGCGTGGACCGTGAGGAAGTCACGCATTTGCTCTTCGGCGTCTTTCGCTGATTTCGCGAGTTCGGCGTTGGTCATGGGGTAGCTGGCGAAGCCGTCGGGGAAGACCGAGACGCCGGCGGTGGGGACGATGTGGACGAGGACGAGGCCGACGTCGAGCTGGCGAGCCAGGGCGGCGGCCTCGTGGAGGGCCGGGAGGCTGGCCTCCTCGTAGTCGACGGCGGCGATGACTCGGGAGGAGCGGTCGAACTCCTGGAAGCTGGCCTTGGCGATCCAGGTGGCCGTGGGGGGATCATGGGAGACACGGTGGGCGGTGGAGCCAAGGGTGAGGCGGGCGAAGGCTCCGGAGCCGCTCTGGGCGAGGACGACGTAGTCGGCGCCGATCTCCTCGGTGCGTGCCCGGATCTGCTCGGCGGCCTTGCCCTCTTTGATGTCCACGTCGAAGTCTCGCTCACCGACGACGTCCTCGACCCACTCGCGAATGGAGCGGCGGATGCGGGTCTGGTTATCGACCTCGTCGAGGAGCTCCTGGCCTTTGTCGAGGCGCATCAGCTCCCGCTGGATGACGTGGAGGACCTCCACGGTGCCGTCGCCCTGGGCGTCGGCCAGGGCGAAGGCAAGGCGGATGCCGGCTTTGGATTCTTCGGAGAGATCGGTGCCGCAGAGGATCTTCATGGAGTGCTCCTTCTTGGAAAGCTCGATTGGCGAGGAGGAAGTTCGCCGGGCTGAGACGAGGGTAACCACGGGAGAGACCGGTCAAGATCCGCCGAGGGTCACCCAGGTCAAGGCCAGGTATTCGTAGAACGCCCGCTCCACCTTACGAAGATTCCGGGCCGAGGGCCACATCGAACCGGGGTGGAGGGGCCGTTGGGAAGCTCGATGGTAGGTGGGGGCCGGGGTGGGAGACAAGCCCTCGCGCTCGAAGAGGCGCATGGAGCGGGGCATATGGCTGGCCTCGGTGACGAGGATCAGGGAGGCGTCGGGGGGGAGGAGGGTGGAGAGGGCCCGGGCCTCTTCGGCGGTGTCTCGGGCCCGGTCGGCCTGGAGGAACCGGTCTGGGGGGAGGCCGAGGCCGGTGGCGAGCTCGGCCATGGCGTCGGCGGTGGACCGCTGCTGGAGATCGGCGGCGCCGCTGACGACGAGGGTGGCGTCGTCGAAGAGGTGGAAGAGGCGGAGGCCTTCGGCGAGTCGGATGGTGGAGGAGTCGGTGAGCTCGCTGGTGACAGGGACGTTCTGGCGGTTGTGGAGGCCGCCGCCGAGGACGGCGATCACCACGGGGCCGTCGTTCAGCGCGGCGATCTCGTCGGTGGAGAGGACCGGGTGGGCGCGCTCCAGAGGGCCGATCAGGAGGTCGCCGGTGGGGCCCGTGCAGCAGAGGATCACGGCGATGATCGAGGCGACGATCACCCGGGTGGGCCAGGGCTCGCCGATCTTTCGCCACCGGAGGACGGCGGCGACGGCGATGGCGAGGAAGAGGGCTCCCAGGGGGAAGGTCAGGAGGGAGATGCCTTTCTTAACGAGGAACAATGGGTCTCCGCGTTTAGCTTTGAGCACAGGGCCAGAAGACAGGATAAGCCGGGGAGGGAAGAATGGGTACCGCCGTCGTTCTCGCAAGTCAGGGACAGCTCGGGAGCCTGCT
>SKON01000293.1 GCA_007120035.1 Myxococcales bacterium | reverse complement strand
TCCTCCCCCTTCACCCCCGGGGCCCCGCTCCGACGCAAGCCCCCCTTCCATCCTCGCCATCCCGCACCAACACACCACTTCCTCTACCGTCACCCCGGGGCCCCTCCACCTGACACCACCTCATTTCCCCTCTCCTCCTCCCCGCCTTCTTCTCTCCCCATCCATCCCCATGCGCAACACGCCTCTCCTCCACCCTGCCTGTAGTTATTCACCTTCACTGCATCCCTTTTCCTCCTCCCGGACACACCTCTCCCCTTCCGCACCCTCCCTCGGTCTTTTCTACTTCGCCCCTGCTTGTCATTGCTCCGCTCTTCTACGCGGCCCGCTTCCTCGACCGCTTCCTCTCCTTCGTACATCGATACGCCATCATCAACTGCCTCCCCAGCTCCTCTCCCTGCTCCTTCGCCGTCTCTCCCAGGCTCTCTATGTACGGATGCCTCCCGTAGCTACGCTTCTCCGCCGGCGTCTCCTTCATGATCCCCCGCCGGTCCTCCACCCACACCTTCCTCCACCCCTGCGGCAGCTCCCCCTTCCCCACCTTCCAATACTCTTTCAACTCCTCCTCCGTCGCCCACTCCCCGTCCTTCCCATCCGTCAGCCATCGCTCCTCCCCCTTCCTCCCTCCCAGATACCAGCCTCCCGACTGGTGCTCGTACCCCTTCACCCACTCCACCAACTCTTCCTCCGTCGGCTCCCCCTCTCCCCACTCTTCCATCACCCGGTTGTTCTCAATGTACAGCGTACACGCCCCCAGGTACCGCTCGCTGTCCAACTCCAACGCCTGGTACGGTCCATCCCAAAGCGTTCCCCTCCCCATCTTCTTCTTCCGGTACCTGTCCGCCTTTCGATACACCTCGTTGAACCAAGCCTTATACTCCCGCGTGAACTGCTGCTTGATACACCCCACGAACTTCGACAACACACCCGCCCTCTCACGCTCCACACCCACCTCTAGGTGCAGGTGATTGTCCATAAAACAGAAGTTCAGCAACTCCACCTCAAACACCCGCGCATAGTGTCGACACAACTCCCCCAGCAGCTCCTTCGACCGCTCCAACTCCAGATAGTGCTGACTCAGGTGACTCCGGCTCGTCACGTGAAAGTACACCTTCTCCCCTTCCTTCCCCTTCGCATCCTCGACCCTCTCCTCCCCTTTCTTCTCCCGCTTCTCCCACCGCTGCTCCCACTCCTCCACCCACTCCATCAACACTGAGGCGACCATCCCCGTCTCCTTTGCTCAAACCCCCTCTCTCCGCCGCACAAACCGCCCTCCTCCTTTGGAAAGCTCCTACCCCACGACGCCTCGATTCCGCCAATCTCGACTCGCCCAACCACAAGGCGAGCCCTACCCCCAATTTTTTTCTCTCCCCCCGGGGTCAAACCCCGAACAACCCAAACCAATCGTACTAATGCTTTGATCAGAAGGGGCTTCCCTCTCGACATCCAATTCCGACACCCCGGGGGTCAAACCCCGACAGCCCCGCTCCCGATGCGGTCCTGCCCCACGTCGAAGGGGGGCTTCTTGCCGGAACGAACCCCGGGGGTCAAACCCCGACAGCCCCGCTCCCGATGCGGTCCTGCCCTACGTCGAAGGGGGGCTTCTTGCCGGAACGCGTATTGCGCAACCCCCGGTCTTCTGCGTAGGCTACCACCATTGACAACCCCCTTGAGGTGACCCGATGAAGCTGAAGATGATCAACGAGTTCTCCTGCTCCCCTGAACTCCTCTGGGAGATCTTTGAAGATCCCGAATTCGACCGCCGCCTGGAAGAGGAGACCGGTGTTCGGCGCGAGGTTCTGGAGGCACGAGAAGAAGACGGCGGGGTCCTGTACAAGAAGCTCCGATGCATCTCGCTAAAGGAGCTGCCCGCAATGATGAAGAAGGCCCTGGGAACGGAACATCTGGAGTTTGAGCAGGAGAACCATCTCGATCTTCAGAAGAGCGAGCTTCGATGGGTGGTCAACACTCCCTTTCTCTCCGATCGCGTCGACGCCGGCGGCACGACCCGCGTGGAGGCCACCGAGAACGGATCCCGCCGGGTCGTCACCGGAGAAATCGTGATCCGTCTGCCCGTCGTGGGCAAGAAGATGGAGCAGCGGCTGGGAGGTAATATCGAAGAGTCCTACCAGAAGGCCGCTGCCATCGCCGCCAAGATGGTTGAGGAACGCCAGGCCCAGCAGGCATGAGCCAACCCACGGATACCCCGGCCGCCCGCCACCGGCGAAAGATGATCCTCATCATGGAGGCTGTGGCCATCTTCGTCTGCGTCGCCCTGCTCTTCGTCGGCGTCGTGGTAGCACGGGGTCTCGAAAGCTCCCTCCTCGAGTGGATCGTCAAATTCACAGCCCTTGGACTCCTCGCCGGACTGTGGGTAGCGATCCCCCGCCTCTACGACTCACAACTTCGCGACTTTCACCCCACCGGTGACGAGTGACCGAAGCCGACGACCTCGACCCCAGGACCTTCGAGTCCTTCTGGCAGAAGAAACCTGTCCTGATCCTTCTGCTCCTCCTTGTAGGACTGGGCGTCACCGTCCTCCTGATCCAACTCGACGTCCTCTCCTGGGCCTCCGACCAGGTCACAGATCGCGTCGGTGAAGCTCACCACCTCCATCGCCAGATCTCTGAAGAGCTCGACTCCCCGCCACTGCTGGAGGAGTTCCACGCCAACTTCCTCCCTCGCTACGCCGGCGTCTTGATCCAGACCCAACGCACCGAGGATCCTCGCATCCAAGAGCTGGTCGCTGAGGCCCACGCCCAGCTCGACGACGACGTCCTCAAAGGCCTCTTCGCAGACCTCCATAACGCCCTCCTTTCCGACGACTTTCCCGCCACGGTCGCCACCGCCGAGGCCGCCTGGAATGAACGCCTGCGCAGCCTGGAAGAGCCCTACTCCCTGATCGGCGCGATCGTCGAAGAGCACCATCAACAACAATACATCCCCGAAACCTACGCGATCCGCACCACCGTCGAGGTTGAGGTCGACGGCACACGCCATCCCGTGGAGTGGCGCCACCGTCTCGATAACTTCCGCCGCGCAGCCACCCCGGGGTTCTACCACTCCGACCTCGACCTCGCGTGGGTTCGCACCGACCGAGCATGGATCACCATCTGGAACGTCCTGACCCGCCTGCTCCTCACCGACGACGCCTTCGAGGGATTCGAGGAGGACCCCCGCTTCCAATGGCGTCACGAGCTCCACGCCGAGCTTCGAGACACCCTCGGCGACGACGCCTTCGACGCCCTCCTCCGTGGCGCTTCCCACCGCCAGCAAATCGAGGACATCGCCCACGCCGTCGCCTCCCGTGGCCAACAATGTCGACACAACTTCCGTATCATCACAGCCCCCTGGATGGGCTTTCCCGGCCAGGAGCTCGACCGCTTCCAGGCCATCGCCCGAACCGACCGCCTGGAGAACTGCCCCCGCCTGACCAACGACGAAGCCGACGACCTGCGGAGACTCTCCCGTCGCCTCCAGAGCGACCGCCCCTACCACCAGGTCATGCCCCGCCTCCTGGCGCTCCTCTTGACCCAGAAGACCCTCTTCGCCGCCGTCCACCGCCACCAGACCCTCCAGGGGCACGACCCCACGGACGCCGAGATCACCGCCTACCTCGTCGGCACCCTCGAAGGCCCGGCGCCCCTCCTGGGACTCTTCAAGCTCTGCTACGACCACCGCTACGGCTCCCGCGACAGCTACCGAGGATGGCTCACCCTCCTGCGCGACGCCGGCCTCTCCTGCCGCGGCGAGTGGCCCCCGGACCTCTTCGCGGAGCTGCGAGCACTCGGGGCCCAGCGAGACCTCCTGGTCGACACCACAGGCTTCGTGGAAGACCCACCCACCACCGCCCGCATCAGGCTGCGGGACTGATCGGCGGCTCCTCGGTCCCCATAAACTCCGGCATCGTCACATGCCCCTCCTGGCTGATGCCGTCACGCCGCACCACCTTGCTCACCGTCGCCACCAGAATCGACACATCCGTCCACAACGTGCAGTTCTCCACATACCACACATCGAGAGCGAACTTCTCCTCCCAGCTGATCGCGTTGCGCCCACTCACCTGCGCCTTCCCCGTCACCCCGGGGCGCACCTCATGACGACGAGCCTGCTCCGGCGTGTACCGCTCAAGGTACCTCATCAAGAGCGGTCGGGGCCCCACGAGGCTCATATCTCCGCGAAGCACATTCCACAGCGTCGGCAGCTCATCCAGACTCGTCGACCGCAACCACCTGCCCACCCGGGTGATCCGCGCCTCATCCTCCCCGATCCCATCACTCCCCGGCCGGGGCGGCTTCATCGTCCGAAACTTGATCAACCGAAAGGGCTCCCCATGAAGCCCGGGTCGCTCCTGAGTGAAGAACACGGGCCTCCCCATGCTCCCCCACACCGCCAGGGCCGTCGCCCCCATCACCGGCGACAACACCACCAGCCCCGCCGCCGACCCCACCACGTCCATCACCCTCTTGACCGCTTGATACCTCGTCATCGTCCCTTCATCCCGCTCTGGTCCTGGGCTCTCCACACCGTCTCATCGGCCACATCGTGAAAGACGTGACTCCCATTGGTCAAGACCACGTCTCGCCCCACAGTCACCCCCAGATACACCGTGGACGCCATCCCCACCACCGTCCGATCCCCTATGGACACCCCGCCGGCGAGCACCGCCCCCGGGGTCACATGAACGTGGTCGCCCAGTACGCAGTCATGGGACACCACGGCCCCGGAGTTGACGATACACCCGTCCCCCAGACGCACCGCCGAACTCACCACCGCCCCGGCGAAGATCTGGTTCCCCTCCCCCAGATGGGCCGACGGCTCCACCACCGCCCGGGGATGAATCAGGTTGGGCTGATGAAACCCCTGCCGCCGCAACCGCTGAAAGAGCTCCGCCCGCAGCGCGTTATGGGTCACCGCCCCCACCCCCAACGCCGCCAGCGTCACCCCCCGCTCCCGCAGTTCCATCAACCGTCGACTGTCTCCCAGGATCGGCACCCCCAACACGTCCGCCGGCGGCCGCTCCCCATCATCGACGATCCCCAGCAGATGCAGGTCCCGACGCCCCTCCCGCAGGGTGTCGATCACCACCCGCGCGTGCCCCCCGGCCCCCAGGATCACGATCGCCGTCCCCGGCGGCCGCCGCACCTTCACCATCGGCGTCGCCGCCGGCGGGCCCGGCCGGTCCTCGGGACTTCGCAGGTCGGCGCCGTTCTTCTCCAACACCCGCAGCACCTCCTTCTCCGTGACGATCCCCGCCGTCGGCACCCGGCTCAGATCGAGGCCGTACTGATCCGCCAACTCCTCGGCCCGCCGGGTCGCCCGCGGCCCCTCGCCGGCCTCCCGGGCCGGCCGCTCCACGGTGACCGGCTCCTCCCGGCTCTCCGTGATCCCACACAGGGGCTCCCCCACCCGCACTCGCTCCCCGGCCACGGCGCTCAAGGCCCGCACGAACCCGGCCCGGGGAGCCTCCACATCCACCGTGGCCTTCGTCGACTCCAACGTGCAGAGCACCTCCCCGCGCCGCACCTGTTGACCCTCCTCCACATTGACCTCCACCACGTCCAGCTCTTCCTCGTTGGCGTTGAGCTGCGGGGTATGAATCCATTCCATGTCCGTCTCCTTGGCGTTCAACCAATCGAATAGAGCGGCCGGGCCGGGCCGATCACCGCCCGCACAGCCGACGAGATCTCCCCTGTACCCGGTAGCGTCGCCGCCTCCAGGGTCGGGGCGTTGCCGATCGGCACAGGCAGGGCCGCCACCCGCCGGGGCGCCGCCTGCAACGCCTCCAGCGCCCGGCCGCTCACAGCGGCCACCACCTCGGCCCCGAACCCCGCCGCACCGCTCCCCTCCTCACAGACCACAAGCCGCCCCGTTCGCCCCACGGACTCCACCACGGGCTCCACATCCAGGGGGTGGAGCTGCCGCGGGATCACCACCTCCACCACCCGCTCCTCCTCGATCAGCAGCTCCTCGGCGGCCTCCACAGCGAGCTCCGCCATCCCACCGTAGGCCACCACCGTCGCATCACCCCCCAGAAACTCCCCCAGGCTCAGGGTCAACGTCGGGTACGGCCCGGCGGTCTCCCGCACCGAAAACGCCCCCATCCTCCCCGCCTGCACAGCCCGCACCCGCCGCGCGTACATCACCTTATTCTCCACGAAAAGCAGGGGCCGCCGGTCCGCCACGGCCTGCCGCAAGAGATCTCCCGGACTCCCGAAGGGATCCACGGCCACCACCGCCAGCCCGGGCACCCCCAGAAAGTGCTTCTCCAGACTCTGGCTGTGCGTCGGCCCATAGCCCCGCCGCCCCCCCATGGGCGCCCGCACCACCAGGGGCACCTCCACCTTCTCGGCGTACATCCACGAGAACTTCGCCGCATGGTTCACCAGCTGATCGCAGGCCAGGGTCAAGAAGTCCCCGAACATGATCTCCACCACCGGCCGCAGCCCCCGCAGAGCCATCCCCGTGGCCACCCCCACGAACCCGGCCTCGCTGATCGGCGTGGTCCACACCCGATCCGGGAAGGCCATCGACAACCCCCGGGTCACCTTAAACGCCCCCCCGTAGGGATCGAGGAGGTCCTCGCCAACCATGTACACCCGATCGTCCTCCTCCATCATGGAATGAAGGGCCTGGTTCAAAGAACGCAACACCGTCGAAGTCATCGTCACCCTCGCTGAAGTCAACTGGTGGACAACGGATCCCGCAGCGTCTCCGCCGCCGGGTGGGGCTGATCCAACGCCCAGGAAAACGCCTCTTCGAGCCTCTTCTGCACGGCCGCCTCGATGGCCGACGCCCTCTCCTCATCCAGCCGCGACCGCAACAGAGGCACCGGATCCAGGGCTCGCCGGGCCTCCACCTCCTCCTCGGGCCGCATGTCGTCGCTCTTGGAGTGGTGGCAGAGCCGATAGGTGTGAATCACCCCCAGGTGGGGCCGCCCGGTCTTCCGCACCGCCGCCACGATCCCCTCAAAATGCCCGTAGATCTCCTCGGCGTCCGTGGACGTGATCTCCGACGACGCCACCCCGAAGGCCTCCCCCCGCGCCACCATCGACCCCGAAAGCTCCTTCTCCACCGGCGTCGACTGGGCCCATCGATTGTCCTCCACCACAAAGAGAATCGGCGCCGACCACAGACTCGCCATGTTCAGCGCCTCGTACACCACCCCCTGCCCCAGGGTCCCATCCCCCAGAAACACACACACGATCCGCCCTGTCCCCCGCGCCTTCTCGGCCATCGCGATCCCCGTGGCCACCGGCACGATCCCCCCCTGCACCCCGTTGGAGAAGAAGTCCTCATAGCAGATATGCTGGCTCCCTCCCCGGCCCCCGACCAGACCGGCCCCCCGGCCCATGATCTCCGCCGCCAGCCACTCCGGCCGGTCCGCATAGGCCAGAAAGTGCCCGTGGCACCGATGGTTGCTGAAGATCACATCCCCCGTCTCCAGATGATTGATCACCCCCACGCAATCCGCCTCCTGACCGATACAGGCGTGGGTCGTCCCCGTCAGCACCCCCTCCTCGAAGAGCGACAAGAGCCGCTCCTCGAACTCCCGGATCAACCACATCTGCCCGTAGAGCCGCTCCGCCGTCGAGCCCTCACTGGCCAGCCACCGCTGCCGCGGCCCCACAAACTCCGACGATCCCCCGTCCATAGCCCTCCCCCCCCGGATGGTCATCACTCGTCAACAGAAGTTGATTCTACGCACCGGCCTCGCCACTGCCACCGGTCACTCCGGCTGAACCCCGAACTCCCGCTGGTACGCCGGCAGCCCTTCCGGGGTGCACTCCGGGCAGGGACACATCTCCCTGAGCCGCTGAAACGAGTAGATCCCCGTGTCATGGCCGTCGCCCCAGGTGATTGTCAGCGCGTAGGAACCCACGGGCTGGACGTTCTCCACCTCGATCTGCGTTCGCCGGCTGATGGTCTGCCACTTCGCCCGATCCCCGGAGTGCCCCTGGCACTTCGCGCAGGGACACAGGCCTCGCAGCAACACCGTCGGAAACACGCTGACGTGATCATCGCTGAACACCATCTGCAGGGCGTCCGTGGCCGACTTGTATTCGATCTCGACGGGATACGGATAGTAGCTCATCACTCCTCCCCAAAGAGGGCCAACACGTTCTCCGGCGGACGCCCCACGGCCGCCGCCTCCCCCACGATCACCACGGGCCGCTCGATCAACCGGGGATGCTCCGCCATCGCCGACAGCAGCTCTTCCTCGGTCGCCTCCTTCAACCCCAGCTCGGTGAAGAGTTTCTCCTTGCGCCGTATCAACCCCGACGGCTCCCTCCCCAACCACCCCAACACTTCCTCCAGCCGAGCTCGCCCCGGAGGATCCTCGAGGTACCGTACCTCTTCGACCTCCACGCCCCGCTCCTTCAACAACGTCACCGTCTCCCGCGACTTACTACACCGGGGGTTATGCCAAATCTCAGCTTTTCTCATGTCCCATCACCTTGCTCTACGCGTCCCGATTCTCCACACTGAAATCCCCGACCCGAATCGGTAACAGACGAGGACCTCTATGACGAGCCCGAATTTCTCTCGCACCCTACTCACCGCGGCGATCGCCCTCTTCGCCGCCGCCTGCGTCGAAGAACCTCCCACCGACGTCAACGACGTCCCTCCGCCCTACGAGGCCGACGCCGGTGTCGACGTCTCCCCCGAGACCGACGCAGCTCCCTCCCCCGACGCCGATACCCACAACCAAGACCCCGGCACCAATCAAGAACCCGGCACCAATCAAGAACCCGACACCAATCAAGAACCCGACACCAATCAAGAACCCGAGCCCGAACCCGAGCCCGAACCTGAACCCGAGCCCGAACCTGAACCCGAGCCCGAACCTGAACCCGAGCCTGAGCCCCCATCCGAGTGCGGCGGCACCGCCTGGTCCGGTGACCACCCCGGCGGAAACCCCTGGGAGCACGAGATCGACTGCGAAGCGATCGCCTCCTCCTGGGACTGCGATATCGCCCTGGAAGAAGCCTTGGTCGTCACCCTGGTCAATCAGCGAAGGTCCGAGGCCCAGACCTGCGGAAACACCTCCTATCCCCCGGTCGCCCCGCTCGAGATGCAACCCCAACTCCAATGCGCCTCGCGCGTCCACGCCTGGGACCAGGAACACCGCAACTACTACAGCCATTCGTCACCTGAAGGCCACGGTCCGGCCTACCGCCTGAGCCAGGTCGGGTTCTCCGCCTGGGGCTGGGGCGAAAACATTTTCCGCACCTGGCAGGACGCCCACGGCGCCGTCCAGGGCTGGATGGACAGCGCCGGACATTGCGCCAACATCATGAACTCCGGCTTCTCCGTGATCGGCATCGGCCGCTACGGTCAGCACTGGGTCATGAAGCTCTCCCAGTAGCGAGAACCCCCGGGGTCTACCCCCCAAAACCATCGCCATCTCTGCCGCTTAGCGATCGAGAAGGGGGGCTTCTTGGCCCCCGGGCGATGGCCGGGCAGTCACTCTCGCTCGATGAGCTCCACCTTGTAGCCATCGGGATCTTCGACGAAGGCGATCACCGTCGTGCCGTGCTTCATCGGCCCTGGAGGGCGCACGACGTTTCCGCCGGCGGCCTCGATCCTTTCGCAGGCCCCATAGATGTCGGCAACGCCGAGGGCGATATGGCCAAACCCGTCCCCGAGGTCGTAGGAATCCCGGCCCCAGTTATAGGTGAGCTCCAGAGCCGGATGAGTCTCCTCGGGACCATAGCCCAGGAAGGCCAGAGTAAACTCGCCGCCGGGGTAGTCCTTCTTTCGAAGGAGCTGCATCCCAAGGACTTCGGTGTAAAACTGGATCGACCGATCCAGGTCGCCGACCCGGATCATCGTATGAAGAAAACGCATGGTGTACTCCGTTGAGGGACGTTGGTTCCCCGAGAGGATAACCGCGGGCTCACCCATGACAAGTGCTCGCCACGGCGCCCCCGGGGTGTTGCGACCAAACAGATCCACAAGGGGGGCTTGACCCGGGATCCGGGGGGACCACCGATTCCGGGCAAACCCCCGGGGTCAAACGCTCGATTGCCCCATATTTTCCATATCTTGCAGATCGGCAAGGGGGGCTTCTTGCGATCGTCGGGGGGGGGTTCGGCGCGGCTTGCGTCGAGCCGTCGTGCCCTATAGGCTCCGTGGCATCGTTCGTTTGCGTTTCACACTACCTACAACGAGTTTCACGGATGAAAGAGATGGATGCGCCGAATATTGCGATTTTTGCGGACTTTGAGAACGTCGTGATCGGTGCCAACGATGCGAAGTACAAGGACTTCGATATCCACCTGGTGCTCCAGCGCCTGCTGGACAAGGGCAATATCGTCGTCAAAAAAGCTTATGCCGATTGGGATCGCTACAAGAAACAGAAGAAGCCCATGCATGAGGCGGCCTTCGAGCTGATCGAAATCCCCCATGTGAGCTACTCGGGCAAGAACTCCGCCGACATCCGAATGGTCGTCGACGCCCTGGACCTCTGCTACACCAAGGCCCACGTCGACCTCTTCGTGATCGTCAGCGGCGACAGCGACTTCTCCCCCCTGGTGAGCAAGCTGCGGGAAAACAACAAAACCGTCGTCGGGGTCGGGGTGAAGAACTCCTCCTCGGATCTCCTCATCGATAACTGCGATGAGTACATCTTCTACGACGATCTGGTGCGCAATAAGCGCAAGCAGAAGAAGCAGCCCAAGCCCAAAGCCAAAGCCACCAAGGACCGCTCCGACAGCAAGGGCACCAACGCCGACGAGGTGGGGTCCAAGGAAGAAGCTCTGGACATGATCCTGGACACCGCCGAGTCCCTCTTCCGCGAGCGCGACGAGAACCTGTGGGGATCCATGATCAAGCAGACCATCAAGCGCAAGAAGCCCCACTTCTCGGAGACCTTCTACGGGTATCGCAACTTCAGCGAGGTCCTGGAAGACGCCGAAAAGAAAGGTCTCCTGGAGATCAAGAAGGACGATAAGTCCGGCGGCTATATCGTGCTTGGCTTCGGCCCGAAGGCCTGAGCGTCCGCTCCTCTACCAGGAGAACCGAGACCTCTCCAGCCAGGACACCATCGTCGGCGCATGACTGGTCGTGATGTACGCCGGTCGGTAGTAGTCGATCTGGTGGAGGGTCTCGGGGACCACGTTAAACATCCAGAACCCCAGCTCCAGACCGCGGGACTCGTAGGCTTCGATCTCGGCCCGACTCGTCCAGTGCGGGTGCACGGAGATCTTGTCGATCCCGATATCCGCCGGAAACTCGTCCACCGGGATGGTCTGGCTGTCCAGGGGCCGGGGGATCCCCTGGAGGATCGTCAGGCGCACGGGATGATCCACGCCGAGGCCGGCGAAGTCCGGATCGTCATAGAGGGCCTGTAAGAGGGCCGGCGCGAAGCTCATAAAGGCGATCTCCACCTCGTACCCATCGAGATCGGCCTGATCGATCAACGACCGGGCCATCCCCACGGCACAGGCCGCATGCCAGGCCAGCTCCTCGTCGCTGTGCTCATCGGCCTTGCTCGGGGTCACGTGCCCCTTCAGCTCGATGAGGATCGTAAACCGCTCGGCCTGTCGCGTCACCGGGATCCCCGCCTGTGCCCGCTCGGAGAGCACAGCGTTGATCCGCTCCACGGGCTCCATGGCGTCCACAGCCCGATCGGGCTGATCCAGGTCGTGCGCCATCAGACATCGCTCCTCGTCTCCCCACCAGAACGTGTCGATCTCCATCCCATCGATCAGCGGACGCCCCCGCTCCTCATCGAAGAGCTCCAAAGACGCCTCCAGGGTCTCCATCGTGCTGTCATCGCTGGGATTCGCCGGCTCCACGCAGTTCGCGTTATGGCAAATCACGCTCGGCGAGTACTCCTCTCCGCATCCCATCAAGAGCGCCACCGCCGGCCAGCACCACATCGTCCATCGAGCTCTCATCACCGCCCTCCCAACCCGATATTGTAATGAAACCGGGCGAACATCCCGAAGTTCACAAAGTCGATATAGTACCGCCCCGACGCGAACTGGATCGTATTCGACGGCACCCCACCACCGTGCTTATAGAGCATCATGGCCATCTCAAAGCCCCACTGCCCGCTGATCCGCCCCTCCCAGAAGTCCCCGAACCCCAGGGCCGTCCCCAGCAGGAGGTTGTGCTGAAGCTGAGAACCCTCCACGATAGGGATCGTGTTCAGGCGCCACCCCACAAAGGGCTCCCACCGTGAGAATCGATAAAACCCCACCACGTCCGTGCTCGTCTGTCCATCGGTCCACACCATGGGATCCACCACCAGGAGCGCCCGAAACCGCTCCGTGGAGAACGCCGCGTCGAGCCTCAAGAAATGAACCCCGAAGTCGGTCCTCAGGTTCGCCCCCACCTCAATGGTGGGCTTGCAATCACAGGACTCGTCCACCTCGGCCACCTCGTCGGCCACGGCCACCCCGGGCCCGGCCATCACGACCACGCCGGCCACCAAACAAGCCAACCAGAAACCTCGCCAGTTCCACTTCATAGCTCTCCGTCTCCACTGCCAGGGTCTACATCCACTCCCGGCAATGCTACCAGCGCCCCCAAACTTGGGAAGAAAATGTTTCAACCCGATTCGCCGATCGAGACCGTCGACGACGGCTGCCGCATCCATGTCCACGTCCGCCCCTCGGCACGCAAGGACGAACCTCGGGGTCTCCACGGGGGCCGCCTGAAGGTCCACGTGAAAGCTCCTCCCGTGGACGGAGCCGCCAACCAGGCCGTGATCGCGCTCTTAGCCGACCTCCTCGAGGTGGCCGCCCACCAGATCACCCTCACCGGCGGGGCCTCCTCCCGCCGCAAGAGCTTCCACGTAGAAGGCCTCGACGCCCCCACCGCCCGGCGACGACTACACCTCTGAGCCTCTCCTACCCGGCCTCGAGTCGCCGATCGAGCTCTTCCAGCAGCCCTCGCAGCTCCTCCAGGCTCTCTGCAGCCTCCTCCAACCGTCCCTCGGCGCAGAGGTCTTCCATCCTTCGGGCCACAGACGTCACCCGCTCAGCTCCCAGAAGATCCGTCGAGCCCTTGATCGTATGCGCCAACCGCCGGGCCTCCGACGCCTCCCCCTCGGGCAGCACCTCTTCCAACGCCGAAAGCCATCGAGGCCACTCCTCCCGAAAGCTATGGAGGAGCTCGTCGATCAGCTCCTCATCGTCGCCGACGCGCTCCCTGAGCTTTCGCCGATCAAAAGCTCTGACCCCCTCGGCCTCCTCCCGCACGGTGGTCCACTTTCGCAGCACCTCATAGAGATCGTCTGCCCGAATGGGCTTTGCCAGGTAGTCATCCATCCCGGCCTGGAGCATCCGCTCCCGATCGCCCTTCATCGCATGAGCGGTCAGCGCCACGATGGGCACCTTGCTGCCCCACTCCTCCTCCAGGGAGCGGATCGCCCGGGTCGCCGCGAACCCATCCATCCAGGGCATCTGAATGTCCATCAGAATCACATCGAAGCTCTCCGGATCGGCGCGGAACACCTCCACCCCCTCCAATCCATCGGAGGCGATCCGAACCCGATGTCCCTCCCGGGCCAGGAGCCCATCGGTGACCTTCTGATTCACCGGGCTGTCCTCCACGAGGAGCACACTGATCGCCGCCCCCTCGGCCTCGAGTTCCACGGGCCGCCGGACCGGTTCGGAGGGCTCATACCGAAGCGCTGCCAGCAGGGCCTCATAGAGATCGGAAGGCTTGATCGGCGACAACAGGTACACCCGGGAGGCATCCTCCTTCGGGGGCAGCCCCTCGGACCACTCCGCGGCAGACACGATCTCGATCATGGGAAGCTCGGGAAGCTCCCCCATCTCCTCCGCCATCGACCGCTCCACGATCACCAGCTCCGGCTCTTCCTCCCGAACCCATCGCTGCAACTCTTCCCCGGTCTCCACCAGCTCCAGATCCATCCCCCACCCCCGGAGGAGCTCCTCCAACAGATGCCGGCGCCGGGGCCTGTCGTCGAGCACCACCACCCGACACCCCGACAGAGTCTCCCGGGGCACCCGCCGGGCCTTCCGACACCGGATCGTGAAGTGAAACACGCTCCCCTCTCCGGCCTCGCTCTCCACCCAGATCTCACCGTTCATCAGCTCCACCAGCTGGGCCGCAATCGTCAACCCCAGCCCGGTGCCCCCCTGCACCCGCTGCACCGACGCTTCTCCCTGCTGAAACCCCTCAAAGATCCGCTTGCGATCCCCTTTACTGATCCCCATCCCGGTGTCCCGCACCTGAAAATGAAGCTCCACCTCCCGATCGGTCCGGGATCGTCTTGACACCGTCACGTTCACCCCCCCTTCGTCGGTGAACTTGATGGCGTTACCCACCAGGTTGATCAGCACCTGGCGCAGCCGGTTCGGATCGCCCACCACCACCGTGGGCACCCCCCGCTCCAGCTCATGCTCCAGGATCAGCCCCTTCTCCTCAGCCCGACGGCTCAAGAGCTGCAAGGTCTCCCCCACGACGTCGGCGGGCACAAACTCCCGCTCGTCGAGCTCCAGCTGCCCGGCCTCGATCTTCGAAAAATCCAGGATGTCGTTCAGCAAGGTCAACAGCCCCCGGGCCGACCGCGACAAGAGCCGCAGGTACTCTCTCTGCTGCTCGCTCAACTCCGTCTTGTCCAAGAGCTCCGCCATCCCGATGATCCCGTTCATCGGGGTCCGAATCTCATGACTCATGCTGGCCAGGAAGGTGCTCTTGGCCCGATCGGCTTCCACGGCCTCCTGCCGGGCTCGAGCCATCTCGATTGCGATCCGCCGCAGCTGCTCTCGGTGCTCCTGCAGCGACCGGGTCCGCTCCTCCACGAGCTTCTCCACCCACTCGGTCCGCCCGAACGCCGAGTACAACAAGAGCACGGCCATCAACGTGGTCCCCAGCCCCCCCAACAGAAAGAGCACCGGCGTCCGCCTCCCATTGCCATCCCCCTCGGCAGGAATCGCTCGGATCTCCCACTGGACCCCCGCGATCTTCACCTCCCGGCGGCCCCCCTCGTCCACGGGCCGCACCTCGGACTGGACCCCGCCGATCCCCCCGTCGGGCCCCAGAGTCCACACCGTCGGCGGCAATGTATCGACGTCGACCACCTGAATCACCGCCTCCAGGCCCCGCTGCTCTTTGAGCCCGGCCAAGAGCTCCCCTACGGGCACCACAGCCATCACGACCCCCTGTACGCCCTCGCCATAGATCGCCGCGAAGAGCCCATACACCATCCCCGGGCCACTGCCAGGCAGGGGCCCGTAGAGCACGGGCTGCCGCTGCACACGTGCTCTTTCGATCCCCTCCCGAAACCCCTCCACCTGCAAGAGATCCAGCCCGGGCCTCAACCAGGCCGGGACCGGGCGGGGTTCCACATAGTACACCGGGAGGTACCAGGGCCGCCGGGGCGCAGCCTCGGCCGTCCCGTCGTGCAGGACCCGAATCTCATAGCCCGTCCCCCAGATCGCCGCCGCCGCGCTCTCGTGAGCCTCTCGTTCTTCCTCGTCGACCCGGGGCATCCACACCAGCGGGGAGATCGTAAAATCCCGGTCCAACCCGTAGGCCAGCCGGGCGAAGTCCCCCCGGTGGATCTCTTGGCCATGGTGGACGGCCTGCACCGCCTGCAACCCGCTGATCTTCGCCTCCAGCCGCCCCTCCAGCACCTCCACCAGCTCATCGACCTCCAGGGCAAACCGGGCCTCCTCGTGAACCTGCTCCCCCCGCTGAAGCCACCACCAGATCACCAGGCTCAAGCTGGTCCCCACGATCCCCACCATCACCACCGCACCCCACCGCCGAATCCGCCACCGGGACAGCGACGACGATCGACGGACCTCCCCTTCTTCGGGGGTCTCTTCGAGCAGATCCTCGCCGTACTCCATTCCCCCCCCTCTTCGGTCTCCGACTACGGGAAGAGCCCCCGGATCAGCTTCGCCTCACAGACCCTCTCCACCCCGGCGATCAGAGCCGCCGTCCGCAGGTCCGTTCCCCCGGCCTCAGCCCGATCCACCACTCGCCGATAGGCTCTCTGCAAGAGCTGACGCAGCCGCTGATTCACCTCTTTGAGGCTCCACATCATATTCTGGGTCCCCTGCACCCACTCGAAGTAGGACACCGTCACCCCGCCGGCGTTGGCCAAGAGATCAGGAAGGACCGTGATCCCCCGGTCGGCCAGGATCTCATCGGCCTCGGTGGTCGTCGGCCCGTTGGCCCCCTCGGCGATCAGACGACACCGCAGCTCCCCGGCGTTCCTCGCCGTGATCTGGTTCTCCAGGGCCGCCGGCACCAGCACGTCACAGGGGATCTCCAAGAGCTCCTGGTTGGTCACCCTGTCGGCCCCCTCGAACCCCACCACCGTCCCGGCCTCCTCCACGTGACGGGCCAGGCCCTCGATGTCCAACCCGTCCTCCCGGTACACCCCGCCCTCCACGTCGCTGACGGCCCGGACCTTCACCCCCAGCTCCGACAGGAACCGGGCCGCGTGATACCCCACGTTCCCAAACCCCTGGACCACGGCGGTCCGCTCCGACAGATCCCACCCCCGGTCCCGGGCGGCCTCCTCCACCACATACACCACCCCTTGACCGGTGGCCTCCTTTCGCCCCTTCGACCCCCCCAGCACCACGGGCTTCCCGGTCACCACCGTGGGCACGGCGTACCCCTTCTGCTCCGAGTAGGTGTCCATCATCCAGGCCATCACCTGCTCGTTGGTCCCCATATCGGGTGCCGGGATGTCCTTATCGGGCCCGATCATATCGATGATCTCGGCGGTGTACCGACGGGAGAGCCGCTGCAGCTCCTGCTTGCTCAACGCCCCGGGGTCGACCCGTACCCCACCCTTGGCCCCCCCGAAGGGCAGGTGCATCAGCGCGCACTTCCAGGTCATCCACATCGCCAGGGCCGTCACCTCCCCCAGGTTCACCCCGTGGTGAAACCGCACCCCACCCTTGGTGGGCCCCATGGTCAGCACGTGCTGAACCCGATACCCGAACACGGTCTCCACCTGGGTGTACTCGTCCCGACGATAAGAGAGGGTCACCACCTGGGAACGCTGGGGAAAGAGCAGCCGCTGCCGCAGGTTGTCCTCGAGGCGAATGATCTGAGCGGCCTTCAAAAACTGCTGGTGAGCCAACCGCAGCATCGGGCTCCGCCACTCCTCGGCCCGGGCCCGCACCCGCTCGATGGCGTACCGCACGGCCCGGCTTAAGAGCTCACCGGTGATCTGCCCCTTCACCAGATAGTCCTGGGCCCCACTCTCCACGGCGTGGCTCGCCAGCTCCATGTCGTCCATGCTCGTCAGGATCACGATCGGCACCGGATCGATCCGACTCCGGAGCCGCAGGAAGCTGTCCAACCCCTCGCTGTCGGGGAGCATCAGATCCAGGAGCACCAGATCCACGCCCCCCTCCTCCACGGCGGCGATCCCCGTCGCCAGATCCCCGGCCACCTGCACCTGATACTGGGCCTGCCTCACCCCCAGGAGCAGACGCTCGATCAGCCGGGCGTGCATCGGGTTGTCCTCGATCACTACGATGTTCATCGCCTGCGTCATGCCCCACCCTCCCCGCTCTCCCCTCTCCCAAACCTAAACAGCCCCTCCGGCGATCCAACTCCTGCCTTCCCACCTGCGGGGAGGAGCCCGTAGGGCGGAGGGGTCGTCCGCACCGCCCGAAGGGTTGCCTCCCCACCGGCCGAAGAATAAATTCGGAGCAGGCCCGTTCCCTCCATGGAGGCGAAAACGATGTGGATCTTCGGATATGGGTCGCTGATCTGGCGACCGGACTTCTCCTACGAAGAGCGAGTCCTGGGGTTCGTACAGGGGTGGCGGCGAGGGTTCTACCAGGGGTCCTACGACCATCGTGGGGTACCCGGAAACCCGGGCCGCGTGGTGACCCTCGTACCCCACGTGAAAGCATTCACCTGGGGCGTGGCATACCGCCTCAATCCTGACGAGGCGCCGGCCATCCTGGAGGCCCTCGACTACCGGGAGAAGGGGGGCTACGATCGGCTAAAACTCCCGATCTACAAGGGGGATCCGAGCATCAACCCCCGGGTATCCGTCCCGGAAGCACTCACCTACGTGGCCACCGAGGAGAACCCCCATTTTTTGGGACCCGCCCCGGTCGAAGAGATCGCCGAGCAGGTGGTCAGCGCCGAGGGCCCCTCAGGGCCAAATCGGGAGTACGTGCTGAACCTCGCCGCAAGCCTTCAGCGGTTTGAGGTGGTCGACGACCACGTCTTCGCCGTGGCCAAAGCGGTGCGAGCGCTTCTGGAGTAGAATCACCCCGTCCCATCCAACGACGAACACTGCTTCAACAACGCCTCCCCGTGGCGGCTCAAGAAGTCCTGCAGATCCACTCGCCAGTGCGTAAACCCATCGAGCCCCTGCCGGCGCAACGCCCCGTTGTCCAACGCCGAGTACGGCGGCCGACGGGCCCGGGTGGGCCAGGCCGACGACGGCACCGGCTGGACCCCCACCCCGATGTGGAGCTCCTCGAAGAGGGCCGACGCGAACTCATGCCACGAGCACTGCCCCTGGGAGGTCGCGTGGTAGAGGCCGGGCCGCCCCTTCTCCACCACCTCGATCGCCGTCCGGGCAAGCGTCGACGCCCGGGTCGGGGACACGATCTGGTCGGCCACCACCTGCACCCGATCCCGGCTCAGCGCCAGCTGGGCCATGGTCCGCAAAAAGTTCGGCCGGTGGGAGCTGTACAATCCGCTGGTGCGAAACACGAAGGCCCCCGGATGGTGGCGCATCACCAGCTCCTCCCCCAGGAGCTTGCTCTGCCCGTAGGCCGAGAGCGGCGCCGGCGAGCCTCCCTCATCGATGGGCGCCTCATGACCCTCCCCGAACACATAATCCGTCGAAAAATGAACCAGCTCGATCCC